>NZ_CP043627.1:6355000-6671595 GCF_016804325.1 Methylobacterium aquaticum | reverse complement strand
TCGCCACGGCGTGGTCGATATGGCCGGCATCGAGGTCCGCCTTCTGGACCACGCCGCCCATCAGCGACATGCCGGCGGCACGGATGCCCTCGTGCGCGCCCGGCACGTTGGCGATGCCGTCACCCGTCAGGGTGTTCTCGACGACGTAATTGGCGTGGTAGCTGTTGGTGCCGGTCTTCGCGCCGAGCCAGGTCTCGATGTAGTGCTGGCCGTCCTCGGAGACGATGATCGCCCAGCCGTCGCCGGTCTTGAACTGCACGTCGGTCGGCGTCCGCATCTGGAACGAACCGTTCATCGACGAGGTGTTGCCGAAGGTCCAGTCGGCGTTGGTGCCGCGGCTGTCGTAGTTCCAGGTCGCCATCGGGTCGGTCGACTTGGCCTGATAGATCGGAATCGCATCCTGGCCGATCCAGGTGTTGACGCCGGCCTGATGCTGGAGGGAGGCGGTCTGCGCTCCGGATGCAGCCTGGAACTGGGCGTTCGACCCGATCGGGGTGTTCCAAATGCTGCTCGGCGCAAAAGGCTGCGCGACCGTTTCATAAGCCATGTATCACGTCCAGATCTGTGGAACGGGTGCCGGACCGCAGAACGCGGCGGCATCGATGCATCATCGTCAAAAGATCAGCGCCCGACCGGGGCCCGATCCGATGTGCGAGCCGGACAATAAGTAGCAATGTTCGGGTGTCAAGCCTAGGTTAACCATTGTAGTCTTGTCGATACTTTATCAAGTGATTCGGCAGCGATCCGGGATGGGTCGCCGATTCGCGGGAACCGACCGGTAAAATCTGTGCAGTGAATGGCGGCCGGAGCGGCATTCGGCCGTCGTTGCGCCAAGAGATCCGGCCCGACAACTCTCACGCTCGTGATGCAGCGCAGCAACTCGGCCGTATCGAGAGCATGCGGATTGGTCTTCAGGGCGGTCGCGTGGTCTCGATTGGTCGCCGTACATAAGATGAATGATCGTCCCGATGTGAGACATGGCGTGACGGCCGGCGATGAGAGCCGGTGTTGCAGACCGCGAAGCTGTGCCCCGATCTCGCGATGCGTCGGTGACCGGCAGTCCAGACAGACAATACGGGCAATCGACCCGGGCCGGATGATTGCGGCGGCCAAGACGATCCACCGATCGATACCCGCGACGACTTGCGAAAGCCGACCTCTCCTTGGCGCTGCGCAGATCTGTCCAGACGCGGCGCGCCGACGACACAAGCACTCTGTGCACCAATCGTGAAGCACCGTCAAAAGGCGTAGGCGACAGTTGTCGGCAGCGCCGAAAGGCTGCATGCGCCGCGGGCTTAAGGCTCCTTCCACAATCCAGGTCCAGGTGTGACAGTGCCGTTCACCGCGAATCTTTCTTGTCGAAAGCAGACGCCATGCTCTATTCCGACGAGACGACCGTCGATCCGGCGCTCAATCCCATTCAGACCGGCACGAATGCATCGTTCTCGGCAGCGGGATCGATCGAGCCGCCGGCCGCCGCGGTCGGCAGGAGCGACGCGCCGGAGAATGCCCCGTCCGCGAGCAGGGTCGCGGCGCTCACCGGCGCGGCGCCCGTCGGCTCGGGCGGCGTGCCCGATGCGGCCTCCGTCCAGACGGGCCAGGATCTCACGGCAAAGCCGGGACCGGCCGCGACCTCGAACGCGATCTTCTGCTGCGGCACCTGCGGCTACGTGAGCTGCCCGAGCCGGATCCTCGACCTGCCGGCGAGCACCATCCTGTCGGCGGGCGGGCAATTGCCCGGCTACGGCAGCAGCGCGCCGATGGGCGCCGTCACCACCCTGCCCGGCGGGGCGGAGACCGCCACGGCCGGCCCGACCAAGACCCAGATCCCGCGCATGAGCGGCCCGATCACCACCGCGGTGGCGCCGACGAAGGGCACCGGCACCACGAGCTCCCTGACCGTCAACTCGCTCAGCACCACCGCCACCGCGTCGAGCACCAACAAGATCGTCCTGGAGAACCAGAAGGTCGGCAACCCGGTCAGCGAGTGGGGCATCAACGGTTCTGGCGACGACAACATCGAGGGCTTCGCCACCGACATCAGCACCAATGTCGGCAAGACGGTGAACTTCAAGATCGATACCGACTCGAACAACTACCGGATCGACATCTACCGGCTCGGCTATTACGGCGGCCTGGGTGCGCGCAAGATCGACACGATCCAGCATACCGGGGTGCAGACCCAGCCGAATCCCTTGCGCGACGCGGCGACCGGGATGGTCGATGCCGGGAACTGGGCGATCTCCGCCTCGTGGACCGTGCCCACGGATGCGGTCTCGGGCGTCTACATCGCCAAGCTGACGCGCCAGGACGGCACGGCGGGACAGAACGAGATCCCGTTCATCGTCCGGGACGATGCGAGCACGAGCGACATCATCTTCCAGACCGCCGACCAGACCTGGCAGGCCTACAACCCCTGGGGCGGGGCCAACTTCTACGGCGGCAACGGCCCAGCCACCGGCCAGGGCGCCGGCCGCGCCTACGCGGTGAGCTACAACCGGCCGATCACCACCCGCGGCGGCGGCCTCGCGGCGGGTCCCCAGGACTACATCTACGGTGCCGAGTTCCCGGCGATCATGTGGCTGGAGCAGAACGGCTACGACGTCTCGTACATGTCGGGCGTCGATGCCGACCGCAACGGCGGCCTGATCAAGAACCACAAGATGTATCTCGACGTCGGCCACGACGAGTACTGGTCGGGCCCGCAGCGTGCCAACGTCGAGGCGGCGCGGGATGCCGGCGTCAACCTGGCCTTCTGGAGCGGCAACGAGGTCTATTGGCGCACGCGGTTTTCCAACAGCATCAGCAGCGATGCCACCCCGTACCGGACGCTCGTCTCCTACAAGGAGACCTGGAGCGACAACCAGAACCTCGACCCGACCAACCAGTGGACCGGCACCTGGCGCGATCCCCGCGGACCCGCCGGCACGGTCGGCAACAACAGTCCCGAGAATGCGCTCACCGGCACGATGTTCCAGGTCGACGCCTACGTACTCGACACGATCACGGTGCCGTACGACGACGCGAACCTGCGCTTCTGGCGCAATACCAGCGTCGCCAACCTGCAGCCGGGCCAGACCGCCTCGCTCAACAAGAACTATCTCGGCTACGAATGGGACGAGGCGCCCGACAACGCCTCGGCCCCGGCCGGGCTGGTGCGCCTGTCATCGACGACGCTCGACGAGACGACCTATCTCCAGGATTTCGGCAACACCACCGGCAAGGGCACGGCGACCCACAGCCTGACGCTCTACCGCGCGCCGAGCGGCGCCCTCGTCTTCGGCGCCGGCACCGTCTACTGGTCCTGGGGCCTGTCGGCCAACCACGACAACGAGGCGACGCCGACCGATCCGCGGATCCAGCAGGCGATGGTCAACCTGCTCGCCGACATGGGCGTGCAGCCGGGCACCCTCGACCCGAACCTGACGCCCGCCACCGCCTCGACCGACCACACCGCGCCGACCTCGACCATCACCACGCCGAATACGGGCTCCAGCGTGACGGCCTTCACGCCCGTCACGATCACCGGCACGGCGGTGGATGCGGGCGGCGGCGTGGTCGCGGGCGTCGAGGTCTCGACCGACAACGGCGCGACCTGGCGCGCGGCCAAGGGCGACGAGAGCTGGAGCTACACCTTCGCCCCACAGGTCGCCGGCACCTACCAGATCCGCACCCGGGCGAGCGACGACAGCGTCAACCTGGAGACCCCGTCCGCCGGGCGCAGCCTGACGGTGACGGCCTCGCCCTCCCTCACCCTGTTCCCGGGTTCGGCCAAGCCCACGGTGACCAACACCGTCGACAGCACCCCGGTCGAGCTCGGCGTGAAGTTCCAGAGCTCCGCCGCCGGCACGATCAGCGGCATCCGCTTCTACAAGAGCACCCTCGACCGCGGGGTCCATGTCGGGACCCTGTGGTCGAGCACCGGCCAGAAGCTCGCCACCACGACCTTCACCAACGAGACCGCGGATGGCTGGCAGACCGCCACCTTCTCGAACCCGGTCACCATCACTCCGGGCGCGACCTACACCGCCTCCTACTACTCGACCCTCGGGCATTATTCGAGCGACGTGAACTACTTCAGCAGCACCGTTACCAGCGGCCCGCTCTCGGCGGCCGGCGGCAGCAACGGCGTCTACGCCTATGGCAGCACGAGCCAGTTCCCGACCCAGACCTTCAGCAACACCAATTTCTGGGTCGACGTGCTGTTCAACCCGTCCTCCGGCACGGCCAACCAGCCGCCGCAAGCCGTCAACGACACCGGCCCGGCGGTGACGAAGGACACCCCCGTCACCTTCGCGACATCCACGCTGCTGGCCAACGACACCGATCCGAACGGCGACACCCTGACGGTGACGGGGGTGAGCGGGGCGACCAACGGGACGGTCGCGCTCAATGCCAATGCCACCATCACCTTCACGCCGACGACCGGCTACACGGGTGCCGCCGGCTTCACTTACGCGATCTCGGACGGGCGCGGCGGTACCGCGTCGGCGAGCGTCGCACTCACGGTCTCGGCCCCGGGCACCAGCCCCCCGGTCAGCCTGTTCTCGTCCTCGGCGACGCCGGCGGCGACCAACACCAACGACACCAACCCGGTCGAGCTGGGCGTGAAGTTCCAGGCCTCGACCGCCGGCACGGTCAGCGCGATCAAGTTCTACAAGGGCACCCAGGATACCGGCACCCATACCGGCACGCTGTGGTCGAGCAGCGGCCAGGTGCTCGCCACCGCCACCTTCACGGGCGAGAGCGCGAGCGGCTGGCAGACCGCCACCTTCTCGAACCCGGTGACGCTGACGCCGGGCGCCACCTACACCGCCTCCTACCACACCAATGCCGGCCGCTACTCGACGACCGCCAACGGCTTCTCGAGCGCGGTGACGAACGGCCCGCTCACCGCGCCGGCCACGGGCAACGGCGTCTACGCCTATGGCAGCTCCAGCCTGTTTCCGACCAACACCTACCAGAGCACCAATTACTGGGTCGACGTCGTCTTCAATCCGAACGGCAGCGCCGCCAACCAGGCGCCGACGGCCGTCAACGACACCGGCCCGGCGGTCACGAAGAACACCCCGGTCACCTTCTCCACGTCCACGCTGCTCGCCAACGACACCGACCCGAACGGCGATCCCCTGACGGTGACGGGGGTGAGCGGGGCGACCAACGGGACGGTCGCGCTCAATTCCAACGCCACCATCACCTTCACGCCGGCCGCCAACTACACGGGGTCGGCCGGCTTCACCTACGCGATCTCGGACGGGCGCGGCGGCACCTCGTCGGCGAGCGTCGCGCTCACGGTGCTGGCGCCCAGCACCGGCTCGGTCAGCCTGTTCTCCTCATCCGCGACGCCGGCGGCGACCAACACCAACGACCTCAATCCGGTCGAGCTGGGCGTGAAGTTCCAGGCCTCGACCGCCGGCACGGTCAGCGCGATCAAGTTCTACAAGGGCACCCAGGATACCGGGACGCATACCGGCACGCTGTGGTCGAGCACCGGGCAGAAGCTCGCCACCGCGACCTTCACGGGCGAGACCGCCAGCGGCTGGCAGACCGCCACCTTCTCGAACCCGGTCGCGCTCACCGCGGGCGCCACCTACACGGCCTCGTACCACACCAGTGTCGGCCGCTACTCGCAGACCGCGAACGGCTTCGCCACCGCGGTGACGAGCGGCCCGCTCACCGCGCCGGCCACGGGCAACGGCGTCTACGCCTATGGCAGCTCCAGCCTGTTCCCGACCAACACCTACAACAAGACGAATTACTGGGTGGATGTGGTCTTCAACCCGTCGGCGGCGGCGTAATTCCATAAAATTCAGTCTAACACTTCTCAATTTTTGAAAAGTGCGCGCCTCCCCTCCCCCTTGTGGGGAGGGGCTGGGGGTGGGGGTGGTGCCGGATAGAGCGAGGCGGTGCCTCCTGCACCACCCCCACCCCTAACCCCTCCCCACAAGGGGGAGGGGAAAGCGCCTCTTCTTTCCCCAATAGCCTGACAGGACGCGGCAGGCGTCGACTCTGCCGAGTCTTTCAAAAAATGCCACTCGACTGGAGAAAACCCCATGATTCACGAAACCTACACCGACGGCATCAGCGAGATCACCGTCACCGGCTCGATCGTCCGGGTCGACCTGATGAGCCTGTCGCCGTCGGAGCGCGACATCCACGGCAACCCGGTGCCGGTCCTGCGCCAGCGCCTGATCCTGCCGGCCGACGCCTTCGCCAATGCCGCCGACCTGATGCAGCAGGTCAAGAACAGCCTGATCGAATCCGGCGTGATCCAGCCGGGCCAGCCGCCGCAAGAGGCCGTGCCCTTCGCAGGCGCCCGCCCGGGCCGCAACACCTCGCCGAACTTCTCCTGATCCCTCCCAAAACCACTCGGGCGCCGCCGTGGATACCGGACTGCACTGCCTCGTCGCCGTCGCGCGCCACCACGGCGTCGACCTCGATGCCGAACGCCTCGCCCACGCCTACGCGGTGGGGGAGGAGGCGGTCTCGAGCCCGCGCCTGACCCGGATGGCGCGGGAGGTGGGCCTCAGGGCCGGCCGCACCCGCCTGTCCTTCAGGAGCCTCACCGATCTCGGCGGCGCCTTCCCGGCGCTGGCTCATCTCAGGAACGGCAACTGGGTCGTCGTCACCGGCACCGACCGCAACGCCGAGGCGCCGCGCCTGGTCGTGTTCGACCCCAAGGCCGCCCGGCACGAACCGTTCCTCCTCGACGAGGCGGCGTTCTGCGCCGCCTGGGGCGGCGAGGTGCTGCTGATGCGCCCGAAGGCGCGACGGCGCAACGCGGACGGCCGTCGGCCCTTCGGTCTGCTGTGGTTCGTGCCCGAGATCCTGCGCCAGCGCCGGCTCTTCTCCGACGTGATCGTGGCGGCGCTCGCGCTCTACGCCGTCGGCCTGGCCGTCCCGCTCTTCTCGCAGCTCGTCATCGACCGGGTGCTGACCCACGAATCCTATGCCACCCTCACGGTGCTGGCCGGCGGCGTGGTGCTGGCGCTGGTCTTCGAGGCCTGCTTCACTTTCTTAAGGCGCTACCTGCTGCTCTACGCCTCGAACCGCATCGACATCCGGGTCGCGGTGAAGACCTTCGCGCATCTCCTCGGCCTGCCGCTCGCGCATTTCGAGCAGGTGCCGGCGGGCATCCTGGTCAAGCACATGCAGCAGGCCTCCCGGGTGCGGGAATTCCTGACCGGGCGGCTCCTCACCACCGCGCTCGATGCCTGCTCGCTCCTCGTCTTCATCCCGGTGCTGCTGCTCTACAGCCCGAAGCTGACGCTCGTGGTGCTCGCCTTCACGGGCCTCGTGGCGCTCACCATCGCAGCCCTGATCGGGCCGTTCCGGCGCCGGCTCCAGGCGCTCTACGATGCGGAGGGCGAGCGCCAGGCGCTGCTGGTCGAATCGGTCCAGGGCATGCGGACCATCAAGTCCCTGGCGATGGAGCCGTTGCAGGGACGGCAATGGGAGGATTCCTCCGCCCAGGCCGTGCAGATGCGCTACGGCGTCGAGCGCATCTCGGCCATCGCGCAGGCCGTGACGGGCTTGCTCGAAAAGCTCACCTCGGTGGCGATCATCGGGCTCGGGGCGCTCGACGTGTTCGACCGCTCGATGACGGTCGGCGCACTCGTCGCCTTCAACATGCTGGCCGGCCGCGTCTCGGGCCCGCTCGTGCAGATGCTCACCATGGCGCACGAGTACCAGGAAGTGGCGCTGTCGGTCCGGATGCTCGGCGAGGTGATGAACCGGGCCCCCGAGGCGGAAGGGCCGAGCCGCGGCCTGTGCCCGCCGGTGCGCGGCGAGATCACCTTCGAGGATGTCCGCTTCGCCTATGGGCCCGACCGGCCGCCGGCCCTCGATGCGGTGTCCTTCACGCTGGAGGCCGGCAGCATCGTCGGCGTGGTGGGGCGCAGCGGCTCGGGCAAGACCACCATCACCCGGCTGATCCAGCGGCTCTATCCGGTGCAGCAGGGGCTGGTGCGCCTCGACGGGCACGACATCCGCGAGATCGACCTCGCCCATTTGCGCCGCCAGGTCGGGGTGGTGCTCCAGGACAGCTTCCTGTTCCGCGGCACGGTGCGGGAGAACATCGCGGCGGCCAAGCCCTCGGCGAGCTTCGAGGAGATCGCCGAGGCCGCCCGCGCCGCCGGGGCCGACGAGTTCATCGAGCGCCTGCCGCGCGGCTTCGAGACGATGCTGGAGGAGAACGCCTCGAACCTCTCAGGCGGGCAGCGCCAGCGGCTCGCCATCGCCCGGGCCCTCGTCACCGATCCGCGCCTCCTGATCCTCGACGAGGCGACGAGCGCGCTCGATCCCGACAGCGAGGCGATCATCCGGCGCAACCTGCGCCGCATCGCCCGCGGCCGCACGGTGCTGATCGTCTCGCATCGACTGGCCACCCTGGTCGACGCCAACGCGATCCTGGTGATCGATGGCGGCCGCCTCGTCGCGACCGGGCGCCACGACCAGCTGCTGACCTCCTGCACGACCTACCGCCACCTGTGGAACCAGCAGACGAGGCAGGCCGCATGAGCGCTCCCAAGCCCGACGATACGGCCCGGCCCTCTCTCGCCTCGGTCCCGGATTCAGGGCCGGCCCCCGAGACGGCGCCGCCCCGCGGCGAGGTGGTGATGCTGCCGGCCCGGCGCCGGCCGGCCGTGGTCTCGGAGTTCCAGCCCGACGCGCTCGCGGTCGAGGAACGGGCGCCGCCCCGCGTCGCCCGCGCGACGCTCTATGCCGTCGCGGCGCTCCTGGCGACCGGCGTCGCGTGGTCGTGCCTGTCGGAGATCGACGAGATCGCCACGGCGCGGGGCCGGCTCGTCACCACGGTGCCGAACATCGTCGTCCAGCCGCTCGAGACGGCGGCGATCCGTTCGATCGCCGTCACGGTCGGCCAGTCGGTCAGGGCCGGCGAGACGCTGGCCGTCCTCGACCCGACCTTCAGCGAGGCCGACGTGCAGCAGCTCACCGCCCGGCTCGCCGCGGCGGAGGCCCTGGTGCGGCGGCTCGAGGCCGAGGATGCGGACAGGGACGCCGCCTTCGACCTGACGCGCCCCGAACAGTCGCTGGAGGCCCGCCTCGCCCGGCAGCGCCGGGCGCTGCGCGACAGCCGCCTGCGCGGCCTCGACGAGGACCTGGCCCGGGCCGAATCGAGCCTCGCTCGCAACCGCCGCGAGGAGAGCGTGCTGCTCGCCCGCCTCGACGGCCTGCGGGAGATCGAGGGGATGCGCACGACGCTGCTGGAGCAGCAGATCGGCTCGAAGCTTAACCTGCTGCAGACCCGCGACGCCCGCCTCGACGTCGAGGCCTCGCTGGTGCGCACCCGCGGCGCGCAAACCGAGGCGCGTCACGACCTCGCCAAGGCCACCGCCCAACGGCAGGCCTTCCTCGACGAGACCGGCCGCGCGGTGCTCGAAAACCTGGCGGAAGCCCGCGAGAAGCGCATCGTCGCGGCGGAAGAGCTGCGCAAGGCGACCCTGCGCCGTCAGCTCGTCACGCTCACCGCGCCGGCCGACGGCATCGTCCTCGACATCGCCCAGCGCGGCGCCGGCTCGGTGGCCAAGCAGGCCGAGCCCCTGTTCACCCTGGTGCCGGCGGGAAGCCCGCTGGAGGCCGAGGTGATGATCCATCCCCGCGACATCGGCCACGTCGCGGCGGGCCAGACCGCCCGAGTGAAGCTCGACGCGTTCCCGTTCCAGAAGCACGGCACGGTCTCAGGGCATGTCCGCACGGTCAGCCGGGACGCCTTCCCGTCGGATGCGGAAGGCCGCGGCAATCCCGGCCCGGGCCAGCCCCCCGCCCTGTTCTACCGCGCCCGCATCGCCCTCGACGATACCGCCTTGCGCGCCCTGCCCGCGGGCGCCGGCCTGATCCCCGGCATGGCTTTGCAGGGCGAGGTCCGGGTCGGCCAGAAGCGGGTGATCGCGTATTTCCTGTACCCGCTGATGCAGGTGGCGGATGAGGGGATCCGGGAGCCGTGAGAGGCGTCAGGCCAGGCGCCCACCCTCTCGCAGATACAGACGAGGAAAGGCGAGATCGTCATTGTCGATGATCGCGTCGCTCTTCGCCTCGGGGTCGCACAGGCTTTCATACAGGACGTAGGCTGGGCGGTAACGCCCGGCGTAGAGATCCCGCGCCGCCGCCTCGCCACCGAGACGATCCCTGTCCCGGCCGAGCCCCCGCGCCTCTGCAGTTTCCACCGAGGTCCGGACGAACAGCGTCGCATCCCAGTGGTCGCTCAGTTCGGAGCGCTGGAGGAAGGTACCGTCCACGATCAGGATCGCGTCCTCGGCCGCCCGGCGCGGTTCCTGCGCGATTGGCGCGTCGGCATCGAGGTCGAACGACGCCGTGCGGTAAGTGCCATCTCCCCTCGGCCCGAGCGGTGCGAGCAGAAGCGTGACCACCGCCGGCAGATCGCGGGCATCGTGGTAATAGCCTTCGGGCGAGTGGCGACCCCTCGCGTAGCGCTCGACCCGCGGGCGATGGAAGCCGTCGATGGAGGTCCGAATCACGGGTCGCCCCAATCCGACGAGCAGGCCAGCCAGTTCATCGGCCAGGGTGGTCTTGCCGGAGGCCGTGCGCCCGTCGATCGCGACCCGGACCGGATGACCGTGGCGCAGCCGATCGATCCGCTCGGCGACCTCGCGCAGCACCTCCGTCCTGCTCGTTTCACTCATGCTCGCGGCCTCCTGGCTCGGCTTCCGATTCCTGGAAGCCGAGCTTACCGGCAAGGCATGATCATTACGCGTCGCAGTCCTCACCGCACCACCCGCGCCCGCACCCCCACCAGAACCGGCCGGATCGTCTCCCGGACATGCAGGGCCACCGGATGGTCGAGGACCAGCATCGCGACGAGCCAGGCCCCCGCACCGCCGAAGCCCGCGACGACTCCCTCCGGGATGGTCAGCGCGAAGCCCCGGCCCGACAGGGCGATGACGGCGAGCGGCGGCAGGGCGGTGGCGAGCGTGACGAGGGCGCTGACCCTCAGCGCGCCGGCGAGGTCGGCAAGGCTGAACGGCACCCGGCGGCGGATGAAGTGGAGCGCGATCCCGACCTGGAGCGGAACGGTGACGAACTGGCTCGCCGCCACCGCGAGCGGCCCGTGGGCGGCCGAGGCGGCGATGATGGCGGCGCTCGGCGGCAGGCCGATCAGGCTCGCCGTCAGGGTGTCGCGAAGGCCTCCGCTCGCCAAGAGCACCGGATAGGTCAGCATCGCCGGGAAGGTCAGCATCGAGGCGAGCGCCAGCACCTGGACGATCGGCACGCTCGGGAGCCACTGCGCGCCGAGCAGCACCAGCACCACCGGCTGGGCGATGAGCGCGAGCAGCAGGGCCACCGGCCATAGCACCACCGAGATGTTGCCGATCGAGGCGAGGTAGGTCGGCGCGAGGGCCCGCCCGTCGCGGCGTTCGGCGGCGAACATCGGCAGGATCACCGCGCCGAGGCTGCCGAGGATCATCTTGTCGGGCAGCTGGCTCACCACCTGCGCCCGGCCGTAGAGGCCGACGAGGTCGGGCCCGCCGAAGCGTCCGAGAAGGAAGATCGGCAGGAGATCGTAGGCGCGGTTGAGGAGGGTCGTCACGCTGGAAAAACCCCCGATCGCCAGAGCCGTGCGCCAGCCCTGGAGGCACGGACGGTACACTCCCGGCTCCGGCCGGCCGGCAAGGCTCAAGGCCACCGTGGCGACGGCACTCGCGACGGTCGCCCAGGCAAAGCTCATCGCGCCGAAGCCGAGGAGCGCGAGACCTGCCAGCACGAGAGCGTAGGTCAGGCAGGTGCCGACATTGACCCACATCAGGGCGGCGAACTGGAAGTCCCGGCGCATCAACGCCATCAGGGGGCCGGAGAACGGCACCAGGAGGAAGCTCGCCGAGAGCACCCGCAGGTAGGATTCGAGCAGGGGCTGGCCGTAGAGCCTCGCCCACAAACCGGCCGAGGTGAACAGCACCACGGCGAAGACCAGCGACAGGGCGAGGAGCACCGTGAAGGCGGTGCGGGCGCTCTGCCGCGAGGTCGTCGGCTCGTGGATGATGTAGTTGGTGGTGCCGAAATCGCGCAGTCCGTCGACGACCTGCACCAGCGCGACCCCGAGCATCGACAGGCCGACCTCCTGCGGGGTGAGCAGGCGCGAGACAAGCGCGGTCTGGCACAGGGTGATCGAGAGGACGAGGTAGCGCTCGCCCGAGACGAGCAGGACGGCGCGCTTGACGAGGCTCATCAAGAAACCTTTTTCGGTTCGTGGGGAGGCGGGCGGATCAGGGCGAGCCGGCGAGCGCCCGGGGCGCCGGCCCTCCCCATCCGGCGCGCCAGGCGCGGGCATGCGCCGCGAGGTAGCGGGCCGGATCGAGGTCCGGGATGCAGTCCCGCGCCAGCACGGCCCGCGCCTCGGCCGCGCGCCCGAAAGCGGCGAGATTTTCGGAATGGTCGAGCATCAGCCGGTTGCGGCAGCGCCGGGCGGAGGGCGCCAGCTCGGCCGGCACCGCGCCCTCGTCGAGGCGTTCCTTCAGGGTGGCGGCGAGCAAGGGCGGCGCCGGCACGCGCCGCGACGGCGGGACGCGCGCGAGCACCAGGGTCGGCCGGGCGATGATGCGGAACGGTCCCTGCAGCGCGAGGCGCCCCCACAGGTCGAGGTCCGGGCCGGCGCAGCAGCGGGTCGGGAACAGCCCGGCATCGATCGCCGCCGCCCGCTCGATCAGCGCGGCACTCGCCCGGAACGGCACGGTCCCGACCCGGAGCGCGAAATCGAACGGGTCGGAGACCCGCCCCGAGGGCACGCTCATCGGCAGTAGCGGCCGGCCGCCCTCGCCCAGGACCGGATTGCCGAACACCGCGACGGCGTCGCCGAAGCGGGTCGCGGCGACGAGCTCGGCCAGGTGGTCCTCGCGCCACGCATCGCCCGCATCGAGGAAGGCCACCCACTCGGCCCGGGCGGCGGTCACGCCGCGGTTGCGGGCGGCGGCGCGGCCAGACTCACCATCGCGCAAGGCCCGCACCCGCGGATCGGCGGCGAGGGCCGCGACCTCGCCCGCCCCCTCCCCGACCACCAGGACCTCGTAATCGCCGAAGGTCTGGAACCGGAGGGAATCCAGCGCCGGCCCGGTGCAGAAGCCCGCCCGGAGCCGCAGCACGACCGAGACGCGGGGGACGCTCGCCATGGCGCTCACGCCCCCCGTCGCAGGATGCGGGCGGGATTGCCCACCACGGTGGCGCCCGCCGGCACGTCGCGCAGGACGACCGTGCCGAGGCCGACCAGGGCCCGGTCGCCGATCGCGACGCGCTGGCGCAGCGCGCTGCCGGCGCCGACGTAGCAGGACCGCCCCAGGCGCGCGAAGCCGCTGACGACGCAGCCCGGCGCCAGCACCGCCCCGTCCTCGATCACCGTGTCGTGCCCGACGATCGCGCCGGGCCCGATCGCCACATGGGCTCCGACCACGACCCGGCCGGCGACGCTGGCGCCGGCATGGATGCAGGTGCCCGGGCCGAGCACGGCCCGCGACGACACCGCCGCCCGGGCATGGACCAGGGTGGCGAAGCGCGTGGGGTCGAGCCCGGTCCCGGCGACGATCGCCAGCCGCTCGCGGTGGCTCGCCTCGCTGCCGATGGCGTTGAGGAAGGCCGCCTCCGGATTCTCGGCGAGGCGTCGCGCCGCGCCGAGGCGCCCGAGCACCGGCAGCCCGACGATGTGATCGCCCTCCGGCCTCGCATCGTCGAGGAAGCCGGCCACCCGCCAGGGCCCGGGCAGCGACTCGACGAGGTCCAGGATGTCGAGGGCGTTGCCGCCGGTGCCGAGGATGATCAGGGGACGCTGCATGGCGGTGCCGACGCTTCGCCGGGGCTTGGTGGGGCAGGACTGGCCGCGGCTCGTGAGCAGGCTAGCCGGCCCTGTCCGTCGGGTAAGCGTCGCAATCGTCGGCGCCGGGACCTTCGAAAGGCGTAGGTCGGCCCGCCGTTCTGGGCGGGGACGCCGCCGAATTCCGCCGCTCCCGCGCGGGGATGCAGTCCCTAGGCTGGTCGCCAACGATCGCGCGGCGCGAGGATGCCCGCCTCGCGCGCGACGAGACCTCGGGAGCGTCGTCGCCCATGAAGATCGCCTATCTGGTCAACACCGCCCCGGTGACGAGCTCGACCTTCATCCGGCGCGAGATGGCGGCATTGGAGGCGCAAGGCGTCACGGTGCGGCGCTTCGCGCTGCGGCGCTGGCACCAGCCCCTCGTCGATCCCGACGACGTCGCCGACCAGGCGCGGACCCACTACATCCTGAGCGGCAACCTGCGCGGGCTGGCGCTCGCCGCGCTTCGCCAGGCGGTCACCGGCCCGGCGGCGTTCCTGCGGGGGGCCTGGCTCGCCGCGCGGCTCGGCCGCTCGGCCGGCGGGGCGGTGCGGCACGCGGCCTATTTCCTCGAGGCGGTGTATTTCCTGCACGCCCTGCGGCGCGAGGGCATCGCCCACACCCACGTGCATTTCTCGTCGAACGCCGCCGCGGTGGCGCTGATCGCCCGGACCATGGGCGGGCCGTCCTACAGCTTCACCGCCCACGGGCCCGACGAGTTCCTCACCGCCGCCGAGGACGGGCTGGCCCTCAAGCTCTCCGGGGCCGCCTTCGCGGTGGCGATCTCGGATTTCTGCCGCGGGCAGCTCCTGCGCTTCGGCGGCGCCCGGCATCGCGACCGGATCGCCGTGGCGCGCTGCGGCCTCGACCTGAGGGACTTCGTGCCCTCGGACAAACCGGCGGGGGCGAGCCGGATTCTGGTCTGCGTCGGCCGGCTCTGCCCGCAGAAGGGGCAGGTCTACCTGCCGGCGGCGGTGGCGGCGTTGCGCGCCACCGAGGCGCCGTTCCGCCTGGTCCTGATCGGCGACGGCGAGAGCCGCCCGGCGATCGAGGCCGAGATCGCCCGCCACGGCGTCGGCGACCTGATCGAACTGCGCGGCTGGCGCGGCAGCGCCGAGGTCCGCGAGGCCATCGCTCGATCCCGTGCCCTGGTGCTCCCGAGCTTCGCCGAGGGGCTGCCGATCGTGCTCCTCGAAGCCCTGGCCCTGGAGCGGCCGGTGGTGACCACCACCGTGGCGGGCATCCCGGAACTGGTCGACGAGGAGTGCGGCCGCATCGTGCCCCCGGGCGACGCCGCGGCCCTGACGCAAGCCTTGCGCGACATCCTGCGGGCCGACGACGCGACGCTCGCCGCGATGGGTCGGGTCGGCCGCGCCCGCGTCGCCCGCCACCACGACCTCGCGACGCTCGCCACCACCCTGCGGGGGTTGTTCGCGGCGGCGATCGCCCGGGAGGGAGGGACGGCGATGCGGGTGGAGCGGGCGGCCATCGGGCGGGAGGCGGCGGAGGTGGAGTCGTGAGGGCCGCTTTCCTTGACGCGCAATCGTTTCTCCCGACTTCCCTGATACCCTCCGCGTCATTCCGGGGCCGCGCAGCGGAGCCCGGAATCCAGAACCGCTGGCGTTTCAAAAGAAGACGGATCGCTGTCCGCTTTACTCTCTCCGACCTGAGCGTCTGGATTCCGGGCTCCGCTTTCGCGGCCCCGGAATGACGCGGAGGGTGTCAGGGAAGTCGGGGAAATAACCGCCCTCACCGCACCCCCGGCACCTCCCCCGACAGCACCGGCACCGGCCTTCCCGCGAAGGTCCACACCCGGTGGCCCAGAAAATTCCAGAACACCACGACCCCGGTCGCCAGCGCTTGCGCAGCCAGATAGGGCAGGCCGAAGCCGCGGGTGAGCCCCGCCATGATCAGCCAGGTCAGCCCGAAGCCGATCGCCGCCACGACACCGAAACGCCAGGTCGCCTCCGCGTGGGGCCGCGCGCTGGCATAGGTCAGGCGGCGGTTGAGCCCGTAGGAGACCACGGCGCCGGCGAGGTAGCCGGCGAGCGCCGCCGGCACCGGGTCGGCCCGGCCGGTCTCGACCAGGGTGGCGAGCAGGGCGTAATGCACTGCCAGCGCCGCGAGGCTCACCCCGACGTAAGACAGGAATTGCCGCGCCAGGACCGCCAGGGCGCCGGCTTTCCGGGTATTCGCTCTCGGTTCGCTCGCCACGACGCCACTCGACAAGGCCGACGGCCCGGGCCGCCCCGCTCATCTCCTAGCGCCCGGCACTGAACCGAAGATGACCCGAAAGCGGCGGAATTCGTTCATCCTTTCCGGTGATCCCCCTCGGCCGCTCAGCCTTGCAGGCGCGCCGCCACCTTCCGGCTGAGCCAGCGCGGCATCAGCCGGGCGCCGATCACCGCGGCGCGGTTGGCCGCCCCCGGGATCACCACCGCGCGGCCCGCGAGGTAGCCGTCGACCGCGGCACCCGCCACCGCCTCCGGGCTCATCACGTTGCCGGTAAAGCGCTTCGCCCCGCCGACATCGGCCCGCGCCGAGAATTCCGTCGCGGTGGCGCCGGGACAGAGTGCCGTGACGGTGACGCCGCAAGGCCGCGCCTCCTCGTAGAGCGCTTCCGAGAGCGAGAGCAGGTAGGCCTTGGTGGCGTAATAGGCCGCCATGTTGGGCCCCGGCAGGTAACCCACCACCGAGGCGACGTTGAGGATGCCGCCGGATCGACGCGCGATCAGGCCCGGCAGCACGAGGCGGCTGAGCACCGTCGGCGCGGCGACGTTCACCGCCACCATCTCGGCCTGATCCCGCGCCGGCAGCTCGGCGAACCGGCCGCGCAGGCCGAAGCCGGCATTGTTGACGAGGGTGTGGAGAACGATCCCCCGGGCATCGAGCGCCGCGAGCAGCCCCTCCGGCCCGTCCGGCCGCGCCAGGTCCGCCGGCACCACCAGCGTCGGCACCGGCAGTTCCGCGGCCAGGGCCTCCAGCCTGTCCGCCCGCCGGGCGCTCAGGACCAACGGGTACCCCCGGCCTGCGAATTCCTTCGCGATCTCCACGCCGATTCCGCTCGACGCGCCGGTGACCAGCGTCCAGCGCGCATCTCCCCTCTGGTCCATCGCCTCGGCCACACCCTTCCCCTGATCTGTTCGCCTATGCTAAGGGCGCCCAACGCAATCCCCGCCGCTTCCGCCCGTTCCGCTTCCGCCACGACACGCCCCGCCGGGCCCGAGGCCGGAAACGAGGAACGCGGCAGCGCGCCGCACGAGTCTGAAGCGTCCGATGCCCAAGCGCACCGATCTCTCCTCCATCCTCATCATCGGCGCGGGCCCGATCGTCATCGGCCAGGCATGCGAGTTCGACTATTCCGGGACGCAGGCCTGCAAGGCCCTGCGCGAGGAAGGCTACCGGATCATCCTGGTCAACTCGAATCCGGCCACGATCATGACCGATCCGGATCTCGCCGACGCCACCTACGTCGAGCCGATCACCCCGGAGATCGTCGCCCGCATCATCGAGAAGGAGCGGCCCGACGCCCTCCTGCCGACCATGGGCGGCCAGACCGCGCTGAACTGCGCCCTCTCGCTCAAGCGCATGGGCGTGCTGGAGAAGTTCGGCGTCCAGATGATCGGCGCCACCGCCGAGGCGATCGACAAGGCGGAGGATCGCAGCCTCTTCCGCGACGCCATGACCAAGATCGGCCTGGAGACGCCGAAATCGGCGCTCGCCAACGCGTCGGCCGCCAAGAAGGCCGACCGTGAGAAGTACCTCGCCGAGGTGGCCCGCATCGAGGCCGCGGAGAGCGACGAGGGCTCCCGCAAGGCGGCGCTGGCCGCCTTCGAGAAGAAGTGGGCGAGCGGAGAGAACGACCGGCGCAAGCGCTACGGCGAGCACGCGCTCGGCCAGGCGCTCGTCGCGCTCGCCGAGGTCGGCCTGCCGGCGATCATCCGGCCGTCCTTCACCATGGGCGGCACCGGCGGCGGCATCGCCTATAACCGGGAAGAATTCCTCGACATCGTCGAGCGCGGCATCGACGCCTCGCCGACCAACGAGGTCCTGATCGAGGAATCGGTCCTCGGCTGGAAGGAGTACGAGATGGAGGTCGTCCGCGATCGCGCGGATAACTGCATCATCGTCTGCTCGATCGAGAACGTCGACCCGATGGGGGTCCATACCGGCGACTCGATCACCGTCGCCCCGGCGCTGACGCTGACCGACAAGGAATACCAGCGCATGCGCGACGCCTCGCTCGCGGTGCTCCGCGAGATCGGCGTCGAGACCGGCGGCTCGAACGTGCAGTTCGCCGTCGATCCGGCCACCGGCCGGATGATCGTGATCGAGATGAACCCGCGCGTCTCGCGCTCCTCGGCGCTCGCCTCGAAGGCGACCGGCTTCCCGATCGCCAAGGTCGCGGCGAAGCTCGCGGTCGGCTACACCCTCGACGAGATCGCCAACGACATCACCGGCGGGGCCACCCCGGCCTCGTTTGAGCCGACGATCGACTACGTCGTCACCAAGATCCCGCGCTTCGCGTTCGAAAAATTCCCGGGCGCCGAGCCGACGCTGACCACCGCCATGAAGTCGGTCGGCGAGGCGATGGCGATCGGGCGGACCTTCGCCGAGTCGCTCCAGAAGGCCCTGCGCTCGCTCGAGACGGGGCTCACCGGCCTCGACGACATCGAGATCGAGGGCTTGGGGAAAGGCGACGACCGCAACGCCATCAAGGCGGCGATCGGCACGCCCACCCCGGACCGCCTCCTCAAGGTGGCGCAGGCGCTGCGGCTGGGCGTCAGCCACGAGGAGGTCCACGCCTCCTGCAAGATCGACCCGTGGTTCCTGGAGCAGCTCCAGGGCATCATCGACCTCGAGACCAAGGTGAAGCGCTTCGGCCTGCCGAAGACCGCGGGCGCCTTCCGCCAGCTCAAGGCGGCGGGCTTCTCCGACACGCGGCTCGCCGTGCTCGCCGGCATGGACGAGGGCGCCGTGCGCGCCGCCCGCCGTGCGCTGTCGGTGCGGCCGGTCTTCAAGCGGATCGACACCTGCGCGGCCGAGTTCAAGTCGCCGACCGCCTACATGTACTCGACCTACGTGGCCCCGTTCGCCGGGACCGTGGCCGACGAGGCCCAGCCCACGGACGCCAAGAAGGTCATCATCCTCGGCGGCGGCCCGAACCGGATCGGCCAGGGCATCGAGTTCGACTATTGCTGCTGCCACGCCTGCTTCGCGCTGACGGATGCGGGCTACGAGACCATCATGGTCAACTGCAACCCGGAGACGGTGTCGACCGACTACGACACCTCGGACCGGCTCTATTTCGAGCCGCTGACCGCCGAGGACGTGCTGGAGATCATCGAGACCGAGCGCCAGGCCGGCACGCTGCACGGCGTGATCGTGCAGTTCGGCGGCCAGACCCCGCTGAAGCTCGCCCGTGCCCTCGAAGAGGCCGGCGTGCCGATCCTCGGCACCTCGCCGGACGCGATCGACCTCGCCGAGGACCGCGACCGCTTCAAGCGCCTGCTCGACAAGCTGCACATGAAGCAGCCGAAGAACGGCATCGCCTACTCGGTGGAGCAGAGCCGGCTGATCGCCGCCGATCTCGGCCTGCCCTTCGTGGTGCGCCCCTCCTACGTGCTCGGCGGGCGGGCAATGGCGATCATCCGCGACGAGGCCCAGTTCGCCGATTACCTGCTCGACACCCTGCCGAGCCTGATCCCGTCGGACGTCAAGGCGCGCTACCCCAACGACAAGACCGGCCAGATCAACACGGTGCTGGGCAAGAACCCGCTCCTGTTCGACCGCTACCTGTCGGACGCGATCGAGGTCGACGTCGATGCCGTCTCCGACGGCAAGGACGTGTTCATCGCCGGCATCATGGAGCACATCGAGGAGGCGGGCATCCATTCGGGCGATTCCGCCTGCTCGCTGCCGCCGCGCTCGCTGTCGCCCGAGACCATCGCCGAGCTGGAGCGCCAGACCCGCGGCCTCGCGCTCGCGCTGGAGGTCGGCGGCCTGATGAACGTGCAGTACGCGATCAAGGACGGGGTGATCTACGTCCTGGAGGTGAACCCGCGGGCCTCGCGCACCGTGCCGTTCGTCGCCAAGGTGATCGGCGAGCCGATCGCCAAGATCGCCGCCCGGGTGATGGCCGGCGAGCCCCTCGCCTCCTTCGGCCTCAAGCCGAAGACGCTGCCGCACATCGCCGTCAAGGAAGCGGTCTTCCCCTTCGCCCGCTTCCCCGGGGTCGACGTGCTGCTCGGACCGGAGATGCGCTCCACCGGCGAGGTGATCGGCCTCGACCGCGGCTTCGGCGTCGCCTTCGCCAAGAGCCAGCTCGGCTCCGGCACCCAGGTGCCGAAGGCCGGCACGGTCTTCGTCTCGGTGCGCGACGACGACAAGGCGCGCATCCTGCCCTCGATCAAGCTGCTCGCCGAGCTCGGCTTCACGGTGCTCGCCACCGCCGGCACCCAGCGCTACCTCGCCGAGAACGGCGTTCCCTGCGCCCGCATCAACAAGGTGCTGGAGGGCCGGCCGCACGTGGTCGATGCGATCAAGAACGGCGACATCCACCTGGTGTTCAACACCACCGAGGGCGCGGGCGCGCTGTCCGACTCGCGGTCGCTGCGCCGGGCCGCCCTCTTGCATAAAGTGCCGTACTACACCACTCTCGCGGGGGCGATGGCGGCTGCCGAGGGGATCAAGGCCTATCTCGAGGGTGATCTCGAGGTCCGGGCCCTGCAGGAATATTTCGCGGCTTAAGTCGAAAGACCGCGAAAGAGTCCTATCTCATCCCTTCGCGCCCGCGCGAGACAATCGGAAACAGGCCCGGTCGGGAGGATCACCCTCCCGCCGGGCCGATTATTTGTGACGCGAGACGACGACGATGGACAAGGTTCCGATCACGGTACGGGGATTCGCGGCTCTCGAGGCGGAGCTGAAGCGCCGCCAGCAGGAGGAGCGTCCGCGGATCATCCAGGCGATCGCGGAAGCGCGCGCCCTCGGCGACCTGTCGGAGAATGCCGAGTACCATGCCGCCAAGGAGGCGCAGTCGCACAACGAGGGCCGGGTGCTGGAGCTGGAGAGCCTGATCTCCCGCGCCGAGGTCATCGACGTGTCGAAGCTCTCGGGCTCGAAGATCAAGTTCGGCGCCACCGTCAAGCTGATCGACGAGGATACCGAGGAGGAGAAGACCTACCAGATCGTCGGCGAGCCCGAGGCCGACGTCCATGCCGGCCGGGTCTCGATCACCTCGCCGATCGCCCGCGCGCTGATCGGCAAGGGCGTCGGCGACACCGTCGAGGTCGTCACCCCGGGCGGCGGCAAGTCCTACGAGATCACCGGCATCCAGTACGGCGGGTAACGGCACAGGCCGTCCGGCACGCGCGGGACGCGTTGCCGGAACGCCCTCCCGGGGCTATCTCCGCCGTGACGAGGTGGCCCCGTCGGGCGCCGTGGAGACGATCCGGATGCTGCGCTGGTTCAAGACCCTGTTCAGCCGATCCCTGATCGCGGCCGCCCTGCTGGCGGCCGCCGGGCCGGCGAGCGCGCAGGACGCGACCCTGCCGCCGGGCACGCGCTTCTCCGCCATCCGGGTCGATGTCGGCCCCCTCCTCGCCCGCGGCCTCGGCCCCTATGCGGAGACCGTGCGGGCCGAGCTGCAGGCCGCGCTGGCCCGGAACTTCGCCGACCGTGTCGGCGGCCCCGGCCCGACCCTCGTCGTGCGGGTCACCGGCGTCTCGTTCAACCCCTATGCCGGCAGCGAGACCCGCTTCGGCGGCGGCAACGCGACCAACACCGACTATCTCGAAGGTGAGGCCCTGGTGGTCGATCGCGCCGGCAGCGTGCTGTTGCGCCATCCCCAATTGTCCGCCACCAATGCCAGCTCGGGCGGTGCCTGGTACAACCCGGCCTCGGAAGGGCGGCGGGTGACCTATATCAGCGAGCATTATGCGGCTTGGCTGAAGCGCGGGTTGGGGCTGAATTGAGCTCCATCGCAGAGCCCTGGGGATGCCGACCGCCCACCTTCTGTTCGGCATCCTCGGCTCAGGCAAGACGACCCTGGCGCGGGGTCTGGAGCATCGGCATCGGGCGGTGCGCTTCACGCCCGATGAATGGATGGCGTGCCTGTTCGGTGAGAACCCACCGGCCGGCACCTTCCCGCAGCACGCCGATGAAGCGTTCATCGCGGCGGTATCCAAGCCGACTTGATCCGCCCGATATCAGGAGTAGCCCTCACCTCTCCACCCCACAGGGTCATCCCGGGGCCGCGCAGCGGAGCCCGGGATCCAGAACCGCGGGTCGTTCAGGATCGAGCGAGGAGCGTCCCGCTTCGTTCTCCACAACCTGAGGCTCTGGATTCCGGGCTCCGCTGCGCGGCCCCGGAATGACCCTGAGGGCGTACGGGCGCGAGGGGCCGTCTCAATCTGCTGTCTTGCCCGGACGCGTCCTGTCGTGTGAAGCGGGGTGAGTGACGGCGGCCGGCCCCGCCGACCCGGACGCCCGCGATGGAACTCAAGTGGATCGAGGACTTCCTGAGCCTCGCCGAGACCCGCAGCTTCTCGCGCTCGGCGGAGGCCCGCGCGGTGACCCAGTCGGCGTTCAGCCGGCGCATCCGCTCGCTCGAAGTCTGGCTCGGCACCGCGCTCCTCGACCGCAGCACCTACCCGATCACGCTCACCGCCGACGGGCGCCAGTTCCTGGAGACCGCCGAGGAGGTGGTGCGGCTCCTCACCTTGAGCCGGGCGGATTTCCGCGCCCGCAGCGACGGCGCCGGGCTGCCGGTGGTGACGATCACGGCGCTCCACTCGCTCTGCCTGTCGTTCCTGCCGCGCTGGCTCGGCCGGATCCGCGATGCGCTCGGGCCGGTGGCGAGCCGGGTGCTGCCGGACAACTTCAACATCTGCGTCCAGGCGCTGGTCGAGGGCGGCTACGACCTGCTCCTGACCTATCACCATCCGGGCATCCCGATCCCCCTCGATCCCGAGCGCTATCCCTGCCGGATCGTCGGCCGCGACAGCCTCGCGGCGGTCGCCTCCCCGCGCGGGCTGGTGCCGGACGCCAAGGGCCGGCTGCCGCTGCTGCAATATTCCCGCGGCTCGTTCCTCGGGCGCCTCGCCGGCATCGCGCAATCCGGTGACGACGCGCCGGCGACCTACCCGGTCCACACCAACGAGAACTCGATGGCCGAGGCCCTGCGCTCGATGGCGCTCGGCGGCCACGGCATCGCCTGGCTGCCGCGCAGCCTGGTCGAGCCGGAAATCCGCGCCGGGGCGCTCACGGTGCTCGGACGCGAGATGCCGATGGACGTCCGGCTCTATCGCAGCGCCGAGCGCCACCGCTCCTTCCTCGACGAGGTCTGGGCCGTCGCCGCGGAGGATCCGCCAAACTATTCGGATCCGGAATAGTTCTTGGCAAACATAGCATTGGCGCCCTGACGCGGCCGGGATTATCCCGCCGCCATCCGGTGACGGCGCCGCGGCTTCTCGACGAACCGCCCCGCATGTCCCGGCCCCTCGTCCCTTCGACGTGGCCTTGACGCTCCTGCCGCCCCCCGGCGGGCCGGATCGCGGCCGCACGTCAGGAGAGTTTTGATGTCCGACGTTTCGACCCGCATCGAGCACGATCTTCTCGGCGACCGCGAGGTGCCTCGATCCGCCTATTACGGCATCCACACCCTGCGCGCCGTCGAGAACTTCGCGATCACCGGCACCACGCTCGCCACCTGCCCCGACCTGATCCGGGCGCTCGCCGCGATCAAGCAGGCGGCGGCGCTCGCCAACCGCGAACTCGGCCTGCTCGAGCCTGAGCGCTGCGACGCCATCGTGGCGGCCTGCATCGAGATCCGGGGCGGCGCCCTGCACGACCAGTTCGTCGTCGACCAGATCCAGGGCGGGGCCGGCACCTCGACCAACATGAACGCCAACGAGGTGATCGCCAACAGAGCGCTCGAACTGCTGGGCGCGGAGCGGGGCGACTACGCCCGGCTCCACCCCAACGAGCACGTCAACATGGGCCAGAGCACCAACGACGTGTATCCGACGGCGCTCAAGATCGCCGGGATCGGGGCGATCCGCCGGCTGGTCGACGCCATGGCAGCCCTGCGCACCAGCTTCGAGGCGAAACGCGAGGAATTCCACGACGTCCTCAAGATGGGCCGCACCCAGCTGCAGGATGCGGTGCCGATGACCCTCGGCCAGGAATTCGGCACCTATGCCCGGATGCTGGCCGAGGACGAGGCGCGCCTGGGCGAGGCCGAACTGCTGATCCGCGAGATCAATCTCGGCGCGACCGCGATCGGCACCGGCATCACCGCCCACCCGCTCTATGCGGAACTGGTGCGCGAACGCCTCTCGACCATCACGGAAATCCCGCTGATCACGGCGGAAGACTTGGTCGAAGCCACCCAGGATTGCGGCGCCTTCGTGCAGGTGTCGGGGGTGCTCAAGCGCGTCGCCGTCAAGCTGTCGAAGACCTGCAACGACCTGCGCCTGCTCTCGAGCGGGCCCCGGGCCGGATTCGGCGAGATCAACCTGCCGGCGCGCCAGGCCGGCTCCTCGATCATGCCCGGCAAGGTCAACCCGGTGATCCCGGAAGTCGTCAACCAGGTCGCGTTCGAGGTGATCGGCAACGACGTGACGATCTCGTTCGCGGCCGAAGCCGGCCAGCTCCAGCTCAATGCCTTCGAGCCGGTCATCGCCTACAGCCTGTTTCGCAGCCTCGCCCATCTGGAGGCGGCCTGCCGCACCCTCGACGTGCATTGCGTGCGCGGCATCACGGCGAACCGCGAGCGGCTGCGGGCCAGCGTCGAGAACTCGATCGGGATCGTCACGGCGCTCAACCCCTATATCGGCTATCGCAATGCCACGGCGGTCGCTATGGAGGCCCACGCCACGGGCCGGGGCGTCTACGACCTCGTGCTCGAGAAGCGATTGATGGCCCGCGACCAGCTCGACAGGGTGCTGCAACCCGAGCGGCTGACGCGCCCGCAGGCCCTCACGGCGCTCTGACGCGCCGCCACACCATCACGGACGGAAACGCCAGACATCCGCGGGAGACCTCGGGCACGCAGAGTCGCGCCCGGGGCTCTTCCCGCACATCCGTTCACCCTCGGGAGGAACACGAACAATGGCACAGGTTGAATCGACCAAAGGCTCGGGCCGGCTGACGCTCTATACCGGGATCGGCCTCGTCCTCGGTGTCGCGGTCGGCGCGGTCCTGCACGGCATGGCCGCGACACCCGCCGAGGCGAAGGAGATCGCCGGCTACTTCACCATCGGCACCGACATCTTCCTGCGGCTGATCAAGATGATCATCGCGCCGCTGGTCTTCGCCACGATCGTGTCGGGCATCGCGAGCTTCGGCGACACCAAGGCGGTCGGCCGCGTCGCGGGCTTCGCCATGGGCTGGTTCATCACCGCCTCGATCGTCTCGCTGTCGCTCGGCTTCCTCGTCGCCAACATCTTCCAGCCCGGCGCCAGCCTCGGCCTGCCGCTGCCGGACGCCGCGGCGCAGACCGGGCTCAAGGCCGCCTCGATCAACCTGCGCGAATTCATCACCCACGTCTTCCCGACCAGCATCGTCTCGGCGATGGCGACGAACGAGGTGCTGCAGATCCTGGTCTTCTCGGTGTTCTTCGGCTTCGGCCTCAGCGCGATCGACCGCCGCTACGCCGATCCGATGATCCACATGCTGAACGGGCTCGCCGCGGTGATGTTCAAGGTCACCGACGCGGTGATGAAGGTGGCACCGCTGGCGGTCTTCGCCGCCATGGCCTCTGTGATCACCACCCAGGGCCTCGGCGTGCTGATCGATTACGGCAAGTTCATCGCCGTGTTCTATCTCGGGCTGGCCGTCCTGTGGGCGCTGCTGATCGGCGCCGGCTGGCTGGTGCTCGGCCACGGCGTCGTGCGGTTGCTGCGCCTGCTGCGCACCCCGATGATCGTCGCCTTCTCGACCGCCAGCAGCGAGGCCGCCTTCCCGCGCACCGTCGAGGTGCTGGAGAAGTTCGGCGTGCGCCCCCGCGTCACCGGCTTCGTGCTGCCGCTCGGCTACTCGTTCAACCTCGACGGCTCGATGATGTACCAGGCGCTCGCCTCGCTGTTCATCGCCCAGGCCTTCGGCATCCATCTCGGCATCACCGAGCAGTTGACCATGCTGCTCGTCATGATGGTGACCAGCAAGGGCATCGCCGGCGTGCCGCGCGCCTCGCTGGTCGTGGTCGCCGCCACCGTGCCGATGTTCGGCCTGCCCGCCGCCGGCATCCTGCTGATCATGGGGGTCGACCAGATCCTCGACATGGGCCGCACCGTCACCAACGTGCTGGGCAACGGGCTCGCCACCGCCGCGGTCGCCCGCTGGCAGGGCGAGATGCAGGAGGGGACGGAGGACTTGGTCGAGGAGCCCACGGCCGTGGCCCTGCCGACCGGCAAGGCGGCGTAACCGCGGGAGGGCCGGCGGCCGTCGATTGGCGGCCGCCGGCCCGATCAACCGAATTCCTCTGAGCCCTCTCGATGTGGGCTGCAAGACCTGGAGCCCACCATGTCATTCCGGGGCCGCGAAAGCGGAGCCCGGAATCCAGACACTCAGGATCTTCAGAATAGAGCGGGGCGCGTTCTGCTTCGTTCTGCACCACCTACGGTTCTGGATTCCGGGCTCCGCTTTCGCGGTCCCGGAATGACTCGGAGGGTGTGACGCCCGTCGGCGGAAAAACCCCGAAGCACGACCCTACCCCACCCCCGCCAGCACCTCGACAACCTTCTCCGGGTTCGGCACCTCGACATCGTGCGGCACCGCCAGTTCCCGGTACTGCCAGCCGGCCTTGGCCTTGGCCCGCTGCCGGCTCGGCTCGATCGCGGCGAGCGCCGGATTGGTGTAGGCGACGTAGGTCACCGGCAGACCGGCACCGGCGGGTTTCGTGAGCCGCACCGGGCTCTCGTAGGTGCCGATCGGGTGCGGCCGCAGGCGCTGGTGGAACCAGTCCTTGGCCGGACCCGCCGGAATCGGGAAGGCCTCCGGGCCGGGGACCGGCAGGGCGACGCTCGCGCCCTGCTCCATCACCGTCTTCCGCCGGGCATCGGCCATGCCGGCGGGCAGGATCGTGAAGGCGGTGTCGCCGTTCTCGGGGATCAGCGCGTCGAGATAGACGACGTGGCGGATCCGGTCGGTCAGGCGGTCGGCGACCCCGGTCACCGCCATGCCGCCGTAGGAATGCCCGACCAGGATGACGTCGCGCAGGTCCTCGAACGTGATCAGGTTCGCCACGTCCTCGATATGGGTGTCGACGGTGATCTGGCGCGACAGCAGGTGGCTGCGCTCGCCGAGCCCGGTCTGGGTCGGCGTGAAGACCCGGTGCCCCTGGCCGCGCAAGGCGGTGGCGACGTCGCGCCAGATCCAGCCGCCGCCATAGGCGCCATGCACCAGCACGTAGGTTTTCGGCGCCGGACTTTGCGCCTGCCCGGCGCCCGGCGCGAGCGTGGCGGCGAGGGCGGAGACGCCCGCCAGGGCCGTTCTGCGATTGACCGTCACGGTGATGTTTCCTCCGGTTGTTCGTTCTTGAACCCGTTGTAGCGGTCTCGCCGGTCCGATCCACCCTCACGCTTCGATCGCCGCCCATGAATCGCGATCCATGAATCGCCACCCATGAATCGCCACCCATGCGCGGCGCACGGCTCGCGCCTCGCCCCGCCGGTGCTATGGAGGATTTCAGCCGACACGCCTGCCACCCTACGAGGGCACGAGCCACTGATGACCCACGCGGACACCACCCCGGACCTCGCCGCCGGCCTCTCGCCGCGGATGCGCGGCATCGGCACGAGCCAGATCGGCCTCGTCGCCGATCGCGGCCGGGACGACCCGGACGTGGTCAAGCTGTGGATCGGCGAGGGCGACCTGCCGACGCCGCCCTTCATCGTCGAGGCGGCCCACAAGGCGATGCTGGCGGGCCATACCCGCTACGCCACCTCGCTCGGCATCCCCCGCCTGCGCGAGGCGTTGAGCGCCTATCACGCCCGGCACTGGGGCGTGGAGATCCCGGCCGATCGGTTCGCCGTCACCGCCGGCGGCATGAACGCGATCATGCAGGCCGCGCAAGCCCTGCTGGAACCCGGCGACGAGATCATCATCCCCTCGCCCGCCTGGCCGAACCTGGCGGAGGCCGTGCGCATCACCGGCGGCGTCCCGGTGACGGTGCCCTACCGGGTGCAGGGCGACGGGCGCTTCGCCCTGCCGCTCGCCGACATCGAGGCGGCGATCACCCCGCGCACCCGCGTGATCGTGGTGAACTCGCCCTCGAACCCGACCGGCTGGACCATGCCGCTCGAGGAGATGAAGGCCCTTCGCGATCTCGCCCGGGCGCGGGACCTGTGGATCCTCTCCGACGAGGTCTACGCCCACTTCACCTACGGCAACGCCATCGCGCCGTCCTTCCTGCAGATCTGCACCGAGGATGACCGGCTGATCGTCACCAACACCTTCTCGAAGAACTGGGCGATGACCGGCTGGCGCGCCGGCTGGCTGATCGCCCCGCGGGGATTGGCGCCGACCTTCGCCAAGCTCGGCCAGTACAACACCACCTCGATCCCGACCTTCATCCAGCACGCGGCCGTCACCGCCCTGGAAGAGGGCGACGGCTTCATCCGCCAGATGGTCGCCCGCTGCGCCGAGAGCCGCGAGATCCTGGTCGCGGGCCTGTCGCGGCTGCCCGGCGTCACCGTGTCGGTGCCGGAAGGGGCCTTCTACCTGATGGCCCGGGTCGCCGGCCCCGGCACCCCGCGCCCCGAGGAGACCAGCCTCGCCATCGCCTTCCGGCTGCTCGAGGAGGCGAAGGTCGGCGTCGCGCCCGGCACCGCCTTCGGGCCCGAGGGCGAGGGCTTCATCCGCCTGTGCTTTGCCATCAGCCCGGGCCTCGCCCGCGAGGCGGTGGCCCGCCTCACCCCCGTGCTGAGCCGCTGAGGAGAGGGTCCGATGTCCGAGACGATCGCGTTCGTCGGCAATCTCGACGCCGAGGAGGAGGCCGAGTTCCTGGCGGCACTCGGGGCGGCTCTCCCCGAGGAGACCATCCGGCCGTTCCGGCTCCTGAGCGTGGAGGAGCGCGCCGCGATCCGGATCGCCATCGTGGCCAATCCCGATCCCGCCGAGGTGGCGCTGCTGCCGAACCTCGCCTGGATCCACAGCCTGTGGGCCGGGGTCGAGCGGCTGGTACGCGATCTCGGACGAAGCGGCGTGCCGATCGTCCGTCTGGTCGATCCGGAACTCGCCCGCACCATGGCCGAGGCGGTGCTGGCCTGGACCTACTACCTGCAGCGCGACATGCCGGCC
Organism: Methylobacterium aquaticum; assembly: GCF_016804325.1. Taxonomy (NCBI): domain Bacteria; kingdom Pseudomonadati; phylum Pseudomonadota; class Alphaproteobacteria; order Hyphomicrobiales; family Methylobacteriaceae; genus Methylobacterium; species Methylobacterium aquaticum. Next base: position 6,642,473 of record NZ_CP043627.1, on the reverse strand, counting down.
TATCGGCGCCAGCAGGAGGCCGGGACCTGGCGCCAGCTCGCCTATCGCCCGCCGGGGGAGACGACGGTCGGGATCCTCGGCCTCGGAACGCTCGGGACCGCAGCGGCGGAGCGGCTGGTCGGGGCGGGTTTCAACGTCGCGGCCTGGAGCCGCTCGCCCAAGGACGTGCCGCCGGGGGTGACGGGCTTCTCGGGGCCGGAGGGCCTGGCCGGCCTGCTGGCCTCGAGCGACATCGCGGTCTGCCTGCTGCCGCTGACCGAGGAGACGCGCGGCCTCCTCGAGGCCGGGCGGATCTCCGCGATGAAGCCGGGGGCGGCGCTGATCAATTTCGGCCGCGGGCCGATCGTCGCGACCGACGCGCTGCTGGCCGCCCTCGATGCGGGCCACCTCTCCCACGCGGTGCTCGACGTGTTCGAGGTCGAGCCGCTGCCGGCGGAATCTCCCCTCTGGCGCCATCCCGGCGTGACCGTGCTGCCGCACATCTCCGGGCCGACCACCCCGGCGAGCGCGGCCGGCATCGTCGCGGCCAACGTGCGGGCCTATCGCGCGACGGGTCGCATCCCGCAGGCGGTGGACGTGGCGCGGGGGTATTGAGAGGCGGCCCGACCTGTCGCGCCGGTCGTCCCGGCACGAGCGCCGATATGTCCCCGCGTCGTCCCCGACTCCGGCGAGCGGGTGCGGGGCGGATGGGAACCGCACCTGCCCCCTTCCGCGGGCAGGGCTGTCGCAGTCGAGCAAAGCAGCTGTTCACCCATGCGCGATCGCCGACGGCCCTTCGCATCTTGTGCTCGAGAGCCTGTTCGAGCGATCGCGCCACTCGATCCGTACAGAGGCCGACATCTCTGTAGGTCGTCCCGGGTTCCGCTTTAGCAGCCCTGGATGACATCGAGGGGTCTCGCTCCGGTCAGCCAACTCACATAAACTCTTAGAGCCTGTTTGACTTGCGAAATTTATCTGCAACGACCTTTTCCATCCCTCTCGCGACCTCATCCTGAGGTGCGACTGAAAGGAGCCTCGAAGGAGGTCTCCAGAAGTATTCGCGATCCCTGGAGCCTTCCTTCGTGGTCAGTCGATTTTCCACCGACTGACACCTCAGGATGAGGTCGTGTGTGGGAGTAAGTGCTTGGATCAAGCAGACAGGCTCTTACAGGCAGCTGCCCCATCCACCCGGGAATAGGGAATTACGCCGCCGCCAGAAGATCCGCCCTGTACAAGCCTTCCACCTCGGCCGGCAGCGACCCAGGCTCGACCTGCCCCGCCGCCGCCATCTCGTCGACCATCCACCGGAGCGCCGCCGGGTCCGGCGTGAGTTCCCGCTCACCCAGCACGAGGTAATCAGCGGCCTCGATCACCGGCCCGCCCGGCGCCGGGCGCAACGTTCCGGCCAGGCCCCGTAGGATCAGCGCCGGATCGAGGCCGAGATGGCGCGGGGCACCCAGTAGGGCGGCCAGGTCCCCGCGGTTGTCCGGATCGCCGCACCAGCGGGCGCTGCGCTTCAGGGCGCGCAGGAGCGGGGCGGCGCGGCCCTCCATCTCGGCGGGCAAAGCCAGCACCTTTTCCGGGCAATCCGGGGCGATCGCGCTGCCAAGGGCCGCGATGCGGCCGACCCCGGCCTCGACGGCGACGCTGCTCCAGGGCGCACCGACGCAGAACCCGTCGATCGCGCCGCTTCCCAAAGCCGCGACGGTGCGGGGCGGCGGCACCACGACGAGCCGGACCGAAGCGAGCGAGCTGCCGCCGAGGGCCAGCAGGCGCCGCCACTGGTAGGTATGGGAGGAATAGGGATGGACGGTGCCGAGCGTCAGCGGACGCCCCTCCCCGGCGCGGGCCTCGGCCACCCGGGCAAGGGCCCGGGCCACGTCCGTCACGGCGTCGGATTCGGCAGCGACTGCCTGCCAGAGCGGCAGCGACAGGGTCACGGCGTTGCCGTTGCGGGCGAGCGCCGCCGGCGCGATCAGGCGGGCCTGCGGTCCGCTCAAGCCCAAATGGCAGGCGAGCGCCAGGGGCGCCAGCATGTGGGCGCCGTCGAGGAGGCCCAGCGCCAGGCGGTCGCGCAAGGTGGCCCAGGACGGCGCCGCCACCAAGTCGACGCCGAGCCCCTCCTCCGCCGTGAAGCCGCGCTCCACCGCGGCGATCAGCACCGCGGCATCGGTGAGCGGGACGTAGCCGAGCTGCAGCCTCATCCGAGCAGGTCCGCGGCGGTGACGATGGCGCGGGCGATGTCGACGATCTTGCGCTTCTCGTTCATGGCCTTGCGCCGGAGCTGCTTGTAGGCCTCGTCCTCGGTCAGCCCCTTGGCGCTCATCAGGATGCCCTTGGCGCGCTCGATCAGCTTGCGGTCGGCCAGTTCGCTCTTCGCCTCGGTCAGCTCCCGCTGAAGCCGCGCGAAGGCGTTGAAGCGCAGGATCGCGATCTCAATGATCGGCTTGATCCGCTCGGCGCGCAAACCGTCGACGATGTAGGCCGAGATGCCGGCATCCACCGCCGCCTGCATCATCGGCGTGTCGGTGCGGTCGACGAACATCGCCACCGGCCGCTCGACCAGGCGCGAGACCCCGAACATCTGCTCCAGGAGGTCGCGGCTCGGGCTCTCGAGGTGGATCACCACCACGTCGGGCGACAGGGCGGAGAGCCGGTCGAGGAGGTCGGCGGTGTCGGGGATGACCACGACCCGGGCGCCCTCGACGGCGCGCAGGCCCTCTTCCAGGATCGCGGCCCGGGCGCGGCTCGGGTCGACGACGGCGATGGTGAGGCTCTCGCCCGGCGGCGGAGCGGAAGAGGCCGGGGCGGGAGAGCCCGCAGGAGGGGTTGCGCGGTCGGGCATGTCGGCGTCGGATCACGCAAATGTTGGGCCTTGCGGGCGGCGGTCCCGCCCGGCTCGGCTGCCCTTACCCCGGGGAGAGCTCAGTGGGGAGGGCCCAGTTGGGGGGAGTATCGGCGCACCCGCCCTCGCCACCGCCCACGGCCCGCCCCTCGACACGAAACCGCAAAGAAACGGCCCCGCTTACGCCCGAAATCCCGGCTTCACTCCGGCATCGATCGGCGAGGAGGTTTGGATGCGGCAGAACGGGCGGATGCGCAGGCCGATGGAGGCGAGCGCGATCGGAAGCCTGCCCGGCGCGTCGCGGGGCTACCTGCCGCTCCTGCCCACGGCCTGCGTGGCGGTCTGTCTCGCGGCCGGCTCGCTGTACTGGCGCGAGGCGCCGCCGCGGGCCCCGAGGGTCACGTCGCCGCGATGCAGCCGCTGCCGCCGGGCGACCTCTTCCGCATCGGCACCGAGGGCGACGGCCGGGCGCGCGCGCCCTACCCGCTCGAATTCGAGCGGCAATTCCCGCTGATCGCCGGCCTGCCGGCCGAGGCCGCCGCGCCGGAACTGCCGACCCTCGAGCCCAGGCCCGACGGCAAGGCCCCGCGCCGCACGGCCGCGCATCGCCCCCACTCGGTGCCGGCCCTGTCCGCGCCCGCGCTAGCGGCTCCCGCGCTCGCGGACCTGCGCCCGCCGCCCCGGCCCGACGACCTCAGGCCCCGCAAGCCGGACGCGGTCAATCCGATGCCGGCGTCCCGCACGGCGAGCACCGGGGGAGAGCCGGAGCGCTCCAGTCCCTGGCTTCCCTTCGCGCCGACCGGCCGGATGGTGACGCAGACCATGGTGGCGCTCGGCGACGGCGTGACCAATGCGGGCGCCGCGATGATCGACCTCATCGACAGCCGGCGCTGACCTCCGCCCCGCACGGATCCGGCCCGCCGGGGCGCGGGTTGGCCGAAGGGAAGGCCGCTCTAGCTAACGGCGTCACGGATTTCGTTCGGGACGCATCATGGCGTTGCTCATCGAGGATTACGCGCTCGTCGGGGATGGGCGCAGCGCGGCGCTGATCGGGCGCGACGGCAGCGTGGACTGGCTGTGCTGGCCGCGCTTCGACGCCTCGGCGTGCTTCGCGGCCCTGCTCGGCACCCGCGAGGATCACGGCCACTGGCGCATCGCGCCCGCCGCCGAGGCGACGACCACCCGGTGCTACCGCGAGAACACCCTGGTGCTCGAGACCACCCACGAGACCGCCGAGGGCGCGGTGCGGGTGGTCGACTTCATGCCCGTCGAGGACGGCACCCATCTCGTGCGCCTGGTCGAGGGCGTGCGCGGCCGGGTGGCGATGCGCATGGACCTGGTGGTGCGCTTCGATTACGGCTCCGCCGTCCCCTGGGTGTCGCGCAGCGAGAACGACGACCTGCGCGCCATCGCCGGGCCGAACAAGCTGGTCCTGCGCACCCGCGCGCCGCTGAAGGGCGTCGGCCAGACCACGGTGTCGGAGTTCACGGTCGAGGCCGGGCAGAGCGTGGCCTTCGTGCTGAGCTACGGCCTCTCGCACGAGGAGGATCCGCCCCCGATCGAGCCGCGCCGGATGCTCGCCGGCACCACCGCCTGGTGGCGCTCCTGGTGCCAGCGCTGCCGCGGCGGGACGCCCTGGGACGCGGTGCTGACCCGCTCGCTCCTGACGCTCAAGGCGCTGATCTACCGGCCGACCGGCGGCATCGTGGCCGCCCCCACCACCTCGCTCCCCGAGCAGATCGGCGGCGTGCGCAACTGGGATTACCGGTTCTGCTGGCTGCGCGACTCGACCTTCACGCTGCTCGCGCTCATGGATGCGGGCTATATCGACGAGGCGCGGGCCTGGCGCGACTGGCTCACCCGGGCGGTGGCCGGCAGCCCCGCCCAGGCCCACATCCTCTACGGCATCGCCGGCGAGCGCCTGCTGCCCGAGATCGAGCTCGACTGGCTGCCCGGCTACGAGGGGTCGCGCCCGGTGCGGATCGGCAACGCGGCGGCCCAGCAATTCCAGCTCGACGTCTACGGCGAGTTGTTCGACGCCCTGTTCCAGGCCCACCAGCGCGGGATGCTGGCCGACGAATCTGGCGTCCGGGTCGGCCGCGCGCTCCTCGATCACCTGGAGCGGGTCTGGCGCGAGCCCGACGAGGGCATCTGGGAGGTGCGCGGCGGGCGCAAGCACTTCGTCCACTCGAAGGTGATGGCCTGGGTCGCCTTCGACCGGGCGATCCGGTTCTACGAGGACCACGTCACCGACGACGAGCCGACGGCCGGCGATTCCGAGGCCGTCGCGCGCTGGCGCGGCGTGCGCGACGAGATCCACCGCGAGGTCTGCGAGAAGGGCTTCGACCGCGAGCGCAACAGCTTCGTGCAGCATTACGGCGCGAAGGACCTGGACGCGAGCCTGCTGCTCATCGCCCATATGGGCTTCCTGCCCCAGGACGACCCGCGGGTCGTCGGCACCGTCGAGGCGATCGGCCGCGACCTGATGCACGAGGGCTTCATCCTGCGCTACGACACCAGCGAGCAGACGACCGACGGCCTGCCCGCCGGCGAAGGCGCGTTCCTGCCGTGCAGCTTCTGGTACGCCGACAACCTGATCGGGCTCGGCCGCTGCGACGAGGCGAGGTCGCTCATCGAGCGACTGCTGTCGCTGTGCAACGATGTCGGGCTGCTGGCCGAGGAGTACGACCCGGTCCGCAAGCGCCAGGTCGGCAATTTTCCGCAGGCGTTCAGCCATGTCGCACTCGTCAACACGCTTCTGAACTTCAGTCGGGCGATCGGACCCGCTAAGGAGCGCGGCGGAGACCCGGACGCGGCGGGCCATCCGGGCGGTCAGCCCGTGATGCACCCGCAGGCGGCCGAGAGCCCCGCGACGTAGAACCGTCGCGGAGCACCGACCCCTTCTTCGACCGACGAGGCCCTGAGATGAGCGCAGCCGACACCAAGCCGAAGGCCGGCACCAGCGAGATCGACCAGCGCAGCATCGACACGATCCGCACGCTGACGATCGATGCGGTGCAGAAGGCCAATTCCGGCCATGCCGGCGCGCCGATGGGCCTCGCCCCCGTCGCCTTCACCCTGTGGAACCACTATCTCCGCTACGATCCGGCGAACCCGCACTGGCCGAACCGCGACCGCTTCGTGCTCTCGGTCGGCCATGCCTCGATGCTGCTCTACAGCCTCCTCCACCTCGCCGAGGTGGCGGAGAAGGACGGGGCCAACGCCCCGGCGGTGAGCCTGGAGGACATCAAGAAGTTCCGCCAGCTCGACAGCCGCACCCCGGGCCACCCGGAATACCACTTCACCACCGGCGTCGAGGTGACCACCGGGCCGCTCGGCCAGGGCGTGGCGAATTCCGTCGGCATGGCGATGGGCGGCCGCTTCCTCGGCGAGCGCCTGGCCTATGGCGACCAGCCGCTCTTCGACTACAACGTCTATGCGATGTGCAGCGACGGCGACCTGATGGAGGGCGTCTCGGCCGAGGCGGCCTCGATCGCCGGGCACCTGCGCCTGTCGAACCTGTGCTGGATCTACGACAACAACACCATCACCATCGAGGGCCATACCGACCTCGCCTTCAGCGAGGAGGTCGCCGCCCGCTTCCTGGCCTATGGCTGGCAGGTGCTGCGCGTCGCCGACGCCAACGACACGGTGGCGGTGTCCCACGCCATCGAGACCTTCCTGCAATCGGGCGACCGCCCGACGCTGATCATCGTCAACTCGGTGATCGGCTACGGCGCGCCGACGAAGCAGGGCACCCCGAAGGCCCATTCGGACGCGCTCGGCCCCGACGAGGTCAAGGGCGCCAAGCGCGCCTATGGCTGGCCGGAGGACTCGCAGTTCCTGGTGCCGGACGGCGTCTACGACAACTTCCGCCAAGGCATCGGCGCCCGCGGCAAGGCCCTGCGGGAGGAGTGGCTGGCGCTGGTCGAGGAGGTGAAGGCCGGGGATGCGGGCCTCGCCAAGGATCTCGCCACCTATCTCGCCGGCGGCCTGCCGGAGGACTGGGATGCCGACATCCCGGTCTTCCCCGCCGACGCCAAGGGGCTGGCCACCCGCGAATCGTCGGGCAAGGTGCTCAACGCCATCGCCAACCGGGTGCCGTGGCTGCTCGGCGGCTCGGCCGACCTCGCGCCCTCGAACAAGACCAAGCTCGAGAGCCCGGAGGCCGGCACCCTCGGGCCGTTCACGCCCGGCGGACGCAACATCCATTTCGGCGTACGCGAGCACGCGATGGGCTCGATCGTCAACGGCCTCGGTCTGGTGGGCCTGCGCGCCTACGGGGCGACCTTCCTGGTCTTCTCCGACTACATGCGCCCGCCGATCCGGCTCGCCGCCCTGATGGAGCTGCCGGTCTTCCACGTCTTCACCCACGATTCGATCGGGGTGGGCGAGGACGGGCCGACCCACCAGCCGGTCGAGCACCTGCTGGCGCTCCGCGCGATCCCCGGCCTCGTCACCTTCCGCCCGGCCGACGCCAACGAGGTGGCGGAGGCCTATCGGGTCATCATGCAGCTCAAGCACCAGCCGGCGGTGCTGGCGCTCAGCCGCCAGCCGCTGCCGACCGTCGACCGGACGAGGTACGCCCCGGCCTCCGGTGTGGCGAAGGGCGCCTACGTGCTCGCTGGCGCCGATGAGGCGAAGCCGGACGTGATCCTGATCGGCACCGGCTCCGAGGTGCAACTCTGCCTTTCCGCCTACGAGACGCTTCGGTCGGAGGGCGTGAAGGCCCGGGTGGTGTCGATGCCGTCCTGGGACCTGTTCGAGCAGCAGGACGAGGCCTACCGCAACAGCGTGCTGCCGCCCGAGGTGACGGCCCGCGTCGCGGTCGAGCAGGGCTCGGTGATCGGCTGGGACCGCTACACCGGCAGCACCGGCACGATCCTGGGCATGCACACCTTCGGCTCCTCGGCGCCGATCAAGGACCTGCAGTCCAAGTTCGGCTTCACGCCGGAGAAGGTGCTGGAGGCGGCGCGCGCGCAGGTGGCGAAGAAGGGCTGAGGCGACGGAAAGACGAAGTCCGCCGGGTTTCTCCGGCGGAACTTCGCATCCTCCCCGTCATTCCGGGGTCGCGTAGCGGAGCCCGGAATTCATAAACTCAGGTTTTTTCCAGGAAAGGCGGAGAGTCTTCCGCCTTACCCTGAACCGCCCTCGGCTCTGGATTCCGGGCTCTCGCCTGCGGCGAGCCCCGGAATGACTCGGTGGGTGCGAGAAAATCCGGTGCGAAAGCTCCGAAAATCGCTACCGCACCGCCAGCACCTCCACCGGCGGCCCCTGCTCGCCCGTGAACACTCCGGCGGTGAGCGGGCCGCCGAACACTGCGCCCGTATCGAGGTTGGTGCGGCGGGCAAGCAGCTCCGGCCGGCCGTCCCGCGTCGGGGTATGTCCGTGGACGACGTGGCGGCCGAAATCGTGGTTCGCGGACAGGAACGGCTCGCGCATCCATAGCCGGGTCTCGCGGTCGCTGCCTTCCGCGCCCCGGGCCGGGTCGAGGCCGCCATGGACGTACCAGCGCCGCGCGTCGCCGTGCAGGGTCGGCAGGGCGGCGATCCAGGCGACGACATCCGCCGGCAGGTCGCAGGGCTGCGTCACGCCGTAGGACCTGAGCGTCGGGCCGCCGCCATTGAGCCGCCACAGGTCGAGGCCGGTTCCGGCGACCGCGTCGAGCAGCATCGCCTCGTGGTTGCCCATCAGGCACGTCACGGAATCCGGCTCGCGGGCCTGGAGGTCGCGCACCATGGCCACCGCTCCGGCGCTGTCCGGACCGCGGTCGATGGCGTCGCCGAGAAAGACCAGGCGGCGCGGGCGCCCGGCGCGGTGCGCCTCGATCCGGGCAAGCAGGCGGGCGAGCCGATCCGCGCGGCCGTGAATGTCGCCGATGGCGTAGGTGAGCATGGCCGACCCCTCCCCTTTCGGGCCGGGCGGCCGGTTCCCGCTCAGGCGACCGCTTGCTGCCGAGCGACCGCCTGGACCGGCCGGATCGCCCGCACCGCCTCGGAATCCAGGTAGCGCAGAGTGTCGGAGAAGCTCATCGGCCGGTGAAAATGGTAGCCCTGCATCAGCATGAAGCCGAGTTCCTCCAGCAGGCGCGACTGCTCGGCGGTCTCGATCCCCTCCACCACGCAGTCGAGCTTCAGGTTGCGGGCGAGCGCGGCGATCGACGTGACGATGTCGCGGCTCGCCGGATCGGTGGTGATCTCGCTGACGAAGCTGCGGTCGATCTTGAGCTTGTCCAGCGGCAGGCGGTGGACGTAGCTCAGGGAGGAGTAGCCGGTGCCGAAATCGTCGAGCGCGATGGCGATGCCGGTGGCCTTCAGGGTCTCGAGCACGGTCTGGGCCTGGGCCACGTCCTGGATCAGCGCGGTCTCGGTCACCTCCAGGATCACCCGCTCCGGCGCAAGACCGCTCGCCCGGATGGCCGCGACGAGGCCGGCGGCGGCCTGCGGCGAGGCGATGTCCGCCATCGACAGGTTGAAGGACAGGGCGACCCGGTCCGGCCAGGCCCGGGCGGCGGCGAGCGCCTGGCCGAACAAGGCCGCGGTGATGCGGGTGATGAGGCCCGAGCGTTCGGCGATCGGCACGAACACCGCAGGCGAGACCGGGCCGAGTTCAGGGCTCGTCCAGCGTGCCAGCGCCTCGAATGCCACCGTGCGGCCGCGCCGCACATCGACGATCGGCTGGAAGACCAGGCTCATCTCGCGGGACAAATCGGCGTGGCGCAGGGCCTGCTCGATCACGCTCTGGGTGCGCAGGAGCCGCTCGTGCTCCTCGGTGAACAGCACGGCGGCGCCGCGGCTCTGCGCCTTGGCGTAGTACAGGGCGTAATCGGCCCGCTCGACCAGCTGGGCCGCCTTGCGGCCCGCCTCCGGATAGGCGGCAAAGCCGATCGACGCGCCGATCTGGGCGCTGCCGCCATGCGGCAGCCGGAACGGCGCCGCGAGCGCGCCGCAGATCGCCTCGCCCGTCGTGGCGAGCGCCGTGGTGCCGCGCAGGATGAGGCCGAACTCGTCGCCGCCGATGCGCGCCACCACGCCGGCCTCGCCCACCACCTCCCGCACGCGCCGGGCCACCTCCTGCAGCACGGCATCGCCCGCGCCGTGCCCGTGGGCGTCGTTCACCGGCTTGAACCCGTCGAGGTCGATGAGGCCGACGACGAACGTCCGAGGCTCCGCCTCCGCCTCGCCCACGGCCTGGTCGAGGGAGGCGAAGAAGCTGCGGCGGTTGGGCAGCTCGGTCAGCATGTCGAGATTGGCGAGGCGCAGGTTCTCCCGGCTCAGGCGGCCGAGCTCGACCTGCTGCCCGATCAGACGGGTGAAGTTGCGGTAGTAGGTCAGGATCACGAAGGCCAGGGCGGCGCTGACGATCACCAGGTTGAGGCCGATCGCCCGCATGACCTGGTTGTCGAGGCTGCTGACGTGGAGGCAGAAGAGAACCGTGACGATCGCCGTCACCAGCAGGGCGGCCGCCCGCAACGGCCCCAGGCAGAACACGCAGGCGATCGTGGTGGTGCCGACATAGAACAGCATGTGGGCCCTGGCGTCGGCGTCGCCATACGCGAAGAGCGTGCAGCACCACGCCATGAAGCCGACCGCCAGCGCGCCGGCGAGAACGACCGTGAGCCGCAGCTTGGCGGCGATCCGGGTCTCGTCGATCGGCTGCCGGGCCCGGCGCAGCCACAGGCCGAGGCGTACGGCGCACACCGCCAGGAGGGCACCCAGCGGATAGAGCGTGAGCCGGTCCGGCGCCGCGCCCAGATAGGTGTAGGCCAGGGCCGTCGAGTTGATCGCCAGGATGACGTAGAGCAAGGGCACCTGGCTGTGCAGGGCCTGGACCTGCGCCCGCATCAGGTCCGGGCTTCCGGTATCGACCCGGAACAGGTCGACGATGGTCTGCACCTTACGCACTGCGCGTCCACCCCGTCCGGTCCCGCCGATCATCGCACCGCGATCCCTGTCAGAAATCACGGCCGCTTGAATCAAAGGTTACCTTCCTGACGCAGTCCAGCAAATGACGGTTAGGGCCGGCCGAAACCCTTCATCCCGTGGCCCCGCGGATCGGGACGGCGTGTCTCGCGGGACGCGCCGCACCGCCAAGCCCAACGCAAGCTTTCTCTTCCCCCGACTGATATTTGAGTGAATTCTGTCATCGGAGCCGGAGCGGTGCCACGGAATTTGCGTCATCGCTCACGGCATCTCCGTCCTCGGGTGGGCGCGTCGACCGGCTGTCCGGTGCTCCCGCGACACGATGCCGTCGCGCCGCGCCCTCCGGCACTTTGCCTCGCGGGCCCGGTTGCGGTTTAACCCCCGGATGCGGGCCGGTCGCGGCACCCCGTCCACGGCGAGGGCAGCGCCCGGTCACGCCCCGATCGGACGCGGCCCCGAGGCCTTTGACCCGGCCGCATGTTCTGCGACGGACGGGTATCCGCTTCGTCGGACGATGCTCCAGCCCCGGCAGCGACAGGAGACGCGATCCCTTGACCGACACGGCCTACGCCCTCTTCCTCGATTTCGACGGGACCCTGGTCGAGATCGCCCCCCGCCCGGACGGCGTCGTGGTGCCGCCCGCCCTGCCGCCGGGACTGGCGCGGCTGCGCGCCCGCCTCGGCGGGGCGCTGGCGCTGGTGACCGGGCGGCCGATCGCCAGCATCGACGGCTTCCTGAGCCCGGAGCGCTTCGACGTCGCCGGCCTGCACGGGGTCGAGATGCGCCGCGGCGGCGAGGTGACCGGCGGCGATCCGGCGGCGCATCCGGCCCTGCGGGCGGGCGTCGAGACCCTGCAGCGGGCGGTGGCCGACCTCGACGGCGTGCTGATCGAGGACAAGGGCTGCTCGGTCGCGGTGCATTGGCGGCTCGCGACCACGGCCGATGCCGCCCGCGCGCAATCGGCCGCCGCTTCCGTCGCCGGAATCCTCGGCGAGGCCTACCGGCTCCAGCAGGGCAAGGCGGTGGCCGAGATCCTGCCCGCCAGCGCCACCAAGGGGCACGCCATCCGGGCCCTCCTGCGCGAGGCGCCCTATGCCGGCCGGCGGGCGATCTTCATCGGCGACGACCTCACCGACGAGAAGGCCTTCGTGCCGGTGAACGAGGATGGCGGGATCACGATCCGGGTCGGGCCCGGCGAGACGGTCGCCCGCCACCGGGTGGCCGATCCGGCGGCGGTGCGGGACCTGCTCCTCGGCTGGGCCGAGGGCGGACCGATCGACCCCGAATCGCTCGCCTTGGCCTGACGCCCTGTCCCTCGACGCCGCTCCGCCCTAACTCAGGTCCCGACGTCACGCACAGGAACGATCCCGTCGATGCGCCGTTCGCCCCTCTTCCTTGCCGGAGCCCTCACGATCGCCATGACCGCCTCAGCCTCCGCCGCCTCGTTCACCACCGCCCCGTCCGGCCTCCAGTACAAGGACGACGTGGTCGGCACCGGCCCGCAGCCGAAGACCGGCCAGACCGTCAACGTCCACTATACCGGCTGGCTCTACCAGGACGGGCAGAAGGGCAAGAAGTTCGACAGCTCCCTCGACCGCGGCCAGCCGCTGAGCTTCGCCGTCGGCACCGGCCAGGTCATCAAGGGCTGGGACGAGGGCCTGTCGACCATGAAGGTCGGCGGCAAGCGCACCCTGGTGATCCCGCCCGAGCTCGGCTACGGCCCCCGCGGCGCCGGCGGCGTGATCCCGCCGAACGCCACGCTGATGTTCGACGTGGAACTGCTCGGCGTGCGCTGAGCGTGTGGCGCAGAGCGGGAGCGACGGCCGCCGCGCGAGAACCCTCCCCCCTCTGCGGGGGAGGGTTCTCGCTCTCGGCCGTCGCGCCTGCCCGCGCAGTGTCCTGTGAACGGCCCTCAGACCTCCAGCCACTCCCGCCGCACCGCCTCGTTGGCGGAGAGCGCCGCCGGCGTGCCCTCGAACACGACGTGGCCGTGGCCCATCACGTAGAGGCGCTGCGACAGCTTCAGGGCGATGGTCAGCTTCTGCTCGACCAGGAGCACCGACACGCCGCGGGCCGCGATCTCGCCGATCATCTCGGCGACGCGGGCGACCATCTGGGGCGACAGCCCTTCCGTCGGCTCGTCGATCATGATGAGGTCGGGATCGCCCATCAGGGTGCGGCAGATCGTGAGCATCTGCTGCTCGCCGCCCGAGAGCACGCCGCCGGGCGTGTCGATCCGCTCCTCCAGCCGCGGGAACAGCCGGAAGATGTCGGCATGGGACCAGCGCCCGCCGCGCTTTCCGCTCTTCTCGCCGAGCGCCAGGTTCTGCCGCACCGTGAGCTTGGGGAAGATCGCCCGCTCCTCCGGCACGTAGCCGAGGCCCCGTCGGGCGACCGCGTAGGGCTTGAGGCCGGCGATGGCTTGACCCTTGAACCGGATCTGCCCGCGGGGCGGCACGTCGCCCATGATCGCCTTGAGCGTCGTCGAGCGCCCTACCCCGTTGCGGCCGAGGATCGACACGATCTCGCCGGCCCCGACCCGGAAGCTCACCCCCTGGAGGATGTGGCTCTTGCCGTAATAGGCGTGCAGGTCCTCGACCTCGAGGAGGGCGGGAGCGGCCGAGACCGCCGGCATTGCGAGGGCGGCGCTCACGCGGCCTCCTCCCCGGTGGCGACGCCAAGATAGGCTTCCTGCACGGCGCGGTTCTCCCGGATGCGGGCGGGCGTGTCGGTGGCGATGATCCGGCCGTAGACCAGGACCGAGATGCGGTCGGCGAGCCCGAACACCACCGCCATGTCGTGCTCGACCATCAGCAGCGTGCGGCCCGTGGTGACCTCGCGGATCAGCTGGGTCGCGTGCTCGCTCTCGCTGTGGCTCATGCCGGCCATCGGTTCGTCGAGCAGGATGACCTTGGCGTCGCTGGCGATCGCGATGCCGATCTCGAGCGCCCGCTGGTCGGCATAGGCCAGGAGCCCCGCCGCCACCGAGGCGCGATGGCCGAGGCGGATGCGGGAGAGGATCTCCTCCGTGCGCTCGGCGACGCCCGGCAAGTTTTCGACCCCGCGCCAGAAGGACGGGCCGTGGCCCATCGCCCGCAGGACCGCGCAGCGCACGTTCTCCCACACGCTGAGCTTGGGGAAGATGTTGGTGACCTGGAAGCTGCGGGCGAGCCCGGCCTTGTTGATCGCCGCCGGGCGCCAGCCGGTGATGTCGCGGCCTTCCAGCTTGATCGTGCCGCTCGTCGGCGCGAAGCGGCCGCTGATCAGGTGGAACAGGGTCGACTTGCCGGCGCCGTTCGGCCCGATGATGGCGTGGCGCTCGCCCACCGGGACGGTGAGATCGACGCCGTTGATGATCTTGGCCGGGCCGAAGCTCTTGTGGACGCCGGACAGTTCGATCGCGGGGGCGCTCATGCCAGCGGGATTCATGCGAGTTTCTCCTTGGCGGCGTCGGAGGCCTCGTGCCAGGCGGCATTCACCCGCGGCAGCACGGCCCGCAGGGCGAGCCCGCCGCCGACCGCCAGCGCGGCGGCCACACACCAGGGCAGGAGATGGGCGGCGTCGAAGGGGATGCCGATCAGGCTCATCTCGGTCCCGTCGCTCGCCTTGACCAGCATCCGGAACGCCATCTCGATCAGCGCGATCACGCCCGCCAGCAGCAGCAGGAACGGCCCGAGCGCCAGCAGGTAGGCCGGCAGGAGGCGCTGCGCGGTGCCGGCGCGCAGGAGCGGGCCGTGCATGAGGGCAAGCCCCGCGATGCCGCCGGGGGCGAACATCACGATGGCGATGAACAGGAGCCCGAAATAGAGCTGCCAGACCTCCGTCAGGTCGCTGAGCGACACCTGGAGCAGCGTCACCACCACGGCGCCGACGACCGGGCCGATGAAGGTGCCGATGCCGCCGATGAAGGTCGCGAGCAGGACCACGCCGGACTGGTGCACCCCGAGATAGGCCGAGTTGGCGATCTCGAAGTTGATCGCCGCCAGCGCCCCGGCGACGCCGGCGAACATCGCGGACAGACAGAAGGCGGTGATGCGGATCGCCTGCGGCTCGTAGCCCAGGAACTCGACCCGCTCGGGGTTCTCGCGCACGGCGTTGCACAACCTCCCGAGCGGCGTGCGGGTGATGGCGTACATCGCGATCGCGCAGATCAGGCACCAGACGGCGATCAGGTAATAGACCTGGATCTGCGGCCCGAAGCTGAGATCGAACACGCGCAGCATCTTGGTGCGGTTGGCGGTGATGCCCTCCTCGCCGCCGAAGAAGCTGTGCAGGATGTGCGAGCCCGACGAGACCAGCTCGGCGATGCCGAGCGAGATCATGGCGAAGACGGTGCCGGCGCGCTTCGTCGAGATCGCCCCGAACAGGATGCCGAAGGCGAGGCCGGCGAGCCCGCCGACGAGCGGCATCAGCGGCAGCGGGATCGGCAGGCGGTTGAGCGCGACCACGTTCATCGCGTGGACGGTGAAGAAGGCGCCCAGGCCGTAATAGACCGCGTGGCCGAAGGACAGGAGCCCGGTCTGGCCGAGCAGCATGTTGTAGGACAGCGAGAACACCACCATGATGCCCATCAGGCTCATCATGGTCAGCGCGGTGCCGCTGGTGAAGATCAGCGGCGCCGCGACGAGGATTCCGGCCGCCGCGAGCCAGGGCAGCACCTGCGCGGCGAGGCCGGCGCCTTTCGGTCGGATCGACGGGCGGGGGCCTGCCTGCGCGAAGGACCCGGACGGCGCGATGTCGGCGAGGTCGCTCATGCTTCGCGGTTCCCGAGCAGGCCGGTCGGCCGCGCGATCAGCACGAGGACCAGCAGGAGATAGGGGATGATCGGCCCGATCTGGGCGATGGTCACGTTCCACAGGTCGCCGAGCACGCCACCCGAGGGCGCGGCGTCGATGCCCAGCGATTGCAGGACGCTGGCGACCGAGACGTCGAGGGAGATGGCGAAGGTCTGGATCAGCCCGATCAGCAGCGAGGCCGCGAAGGCGCCGGTGAGGGAGCCCAGCCCCCCCACCACCACGACCACGAACAGGATCGGCCCGAGCAGGCCCGCCATGTTGGCCTGCGTCACCAGAGCCGGCCCGGCGATGACGCCCGCCACCGCGGCCAAGCCCGTGCCGACGCCGAAGACCAGCATGAACACCTTCGGCACGTCGTGGCCAAGCATCGCCACCATGTTGGGATGGGTCAGCGCCGCCTGGATGATCAGCCCGACCCGGGTGCGGGTGAGCGCCACCAGCAGGGCGATGAAGATCGCGACCGAGATCACCAGCATGAACAGCTTGTAGGCCGGGTAGTTGGTGCCGAAGACCGTGAAGGCCGGGAAGTCGAGCGCGGCCGGCACCCGGTAATCGACCGGCAGCTTGCCCCACACCATCTGCACCACCTCCTCGATCACGTAGGCGAGGCCGAAGGTGAAGAGCAGTTCCGGGACGTGGCCGTGACGGTGGACGTTGCGCAGGCCGTAGCGCTCGACCAGCGCCCCGATCCCGCCGACCACGATCGGCGCGGCGACGAGGCCGATCCAGAACCCGGTGAACTTGCTGATCTGGTAGCCGAAGAACGCGCCCAGCATGTAGAAGCTGGCATGGGCGAAGTTGAGCACGCCCATCATGCTGAAGATCAGGGTCAGGCCGCTCGCCATCAGGAAGAGCAGCATCCCGTAGAGCACGCCGTTCAGCGTCGAGATGATGACGAGTTCGAGCACGCGGGATCTCCTGCCGGTGCGGGGTGCCGAAAGGGCGGATGCGTGGCGGGAGGCACCCGCCGGACTTATGCCAACGGCCTGAGATGCCGACGCATCAATCCGTTGATCGATCTCCAAATCTCAACGCCGAGCCGGTCGCTTGGCACCGTCAGAGGATGGGACGCAGTCTACGACAACGTGGCCGGGCCGCCGCACCTGCCACTCCCACCCACAACCTCATCCTGAGGTGTCAGTCCATCGAGATGGACTGACCTTGAAGGAGGGCTCCAGGAATCGCAGCGACATCTGGAGCCCCCCTTCGAGGCCGCTACGCGGCACCTCAGGATGAGGTCGTGGATTGGGAAAGCTCAACGTGCACAGGGTTCCTGAAGCCCCAGCCGATCGAGGCGCCTTGCCTTTGGCCTCAGCTCGGCCGGTCCATCTTGCAGGTCGTCGGCAGCAGGGTGTCCTTGGCCTCGACCACGCCGTCGCCGGTCCAGCCCCAGCCGGTATTCTCGCTGTCGAGGACCTTCGATGTGTCGACGGGCCCGAAGCGCGAGATGTAGATCGGCTGGAAGATCTGGTGATCGTCCGGACGGATGAAGCTGTCCTTGCCGTAGAGCGTGTCCTGGTGGATCGAATCCATCGCCTTGGCGATGGCCTTCGGATCGGTCGACTTGGCGGCAAGCGTCGCCTTGGCCAGCACGTTCATCAGGTTGACGACCCGCGGATAGGTCAGTTCCTGGCCGGTCTTGGCGCGGAAGGCGGTCTCGAAGTCGTGGCCGGGCTTGTAGTCGATGTTGGCGTAGCCCTCGGAGATCTGGAACACCCGGTCGGGGAGGTTGGCCTGCTTGATCGCAGTCGGACCGCCGCTGCCGCCGCCGTAATAGGTGTAGAAATGGGCCTGGAGCCCGGCATCGCCAGCGGCCTTGAGCAGGAGCGCCATGTCCTGCGCCCAGTTGCCGGTGATCACCGTGTCGGCGCCGGACGCCTTGATCTTGGCGATGTAGGGCGAGAAGTCGTTGACCTTCTGCAGCGGCGCCACCTCGTCGCCGACGATCTGGATGTCGGGCCGCTTCTCCTTCAGCATCGCCCTCGCTGCCGCACGCACCGCCTGGCCGTGCGAGTAGTCCTGGTTGATGAGGTAGACCTTCTTGATCTCCGGCTTGCCCTTGATGTAGTTGGTCAGGGCCGCCATCTTGATGTCGGAATTGGCATCGAACCGGAAGTGCCAGTAATTGCACTTGGCGTTTGTCAGCGCCGGATCGACCGCGGCATAGTTGAGATACAGGATCTCCTTGCCGGGATTGCGATCGTTGTACTTGCCGACGAAATCGATCAGCGCGGCGCCGACCGAGGAGCCGTTGCCCTGCACCACCACGCGGGCGCCGGAATCGATCGCCTTCTGGAGCTGGACCAGGCTCTCCTGCGGGTTGAGCTTGTTGTCGTAGCCCATCACCTCGAACTTGAGGTCGGCGTTCTTGGCGTTGAGCTGGTCGGCCATGAACTGGAAGGTCTTCAGCCCGGCCTCGCCGGTGCTGGCCCCGCCGCCGGAGAGCGGATCGACGAAGGCGATCTTCAGGCTCATCGGCGCGGCGAGCGCAGTCGAGGCCGCCAGGGCCATGAGGCCGGCGGCCGTGATGCGCGCGAGGGTCTTGACCAAGGCGTCCTCCTGGAATGGCGTTCCCGAGTTCTTGCAGCGCGCCGTATTCGGCATCGCCCGGGGTCCTTTGCCCCCTTGGACTGACAGTGCCTCCCCATCCGGGGCCGGTCAAGACGCGAAATGACGATCCGCATCGCGAAACATGTTGCCGAGCCGGCGCCGTGCCGTCACCCTAGGGACGGCCCGGACGAGAGGCTCGGCGACAGGGCGCGGGAGGGAGGCGGCAGCATGGCACAGGCGGTGGCGGCGCGCGCCAAAGCGATCACGCAGGACACGATCGTCGAAAGCCCGATCGGTCGGAATCCAGCCGAGCCGGAGGACGGCGACCGGCAATTCGTCACCGCGCTCGCCCGCGGGCTCCAGGTCCTGCGCGCCTTCCGGGACGCGGCCGAGATGCTGGGCAACCGCGAGATCGCGTCCCGCACCGGCCTGCCGAAGCCCACCGTCTCGCGCCTGACCCACACGCTGCTTTCCCTCGGCTACCTGGTGCACGACCCGGAGGGGGAGCGCTACGGCCTCGGGCCCGCGGTGCTGGCGCTGAGTTCCGCCTTCCTGCGCCAGAACTCGTTCCCGCAGATGGTGAAGCCGTTCCTGCAGGATCTCGCCACCGCCGTGCAGGCGCACGTGGCGCTCGGCCTCCTCGACGGGCTGTCGAGCGTCTACGTCCAGCTCTGGCGCGGCGAGGGCCAGCGCATCGTGCTGTCGAGCGAGGTCGGCTACCGCCTGCCGCTCGCCCGCAGCGCCATGGGCATGGCGACCCTGTCGAGCCTCGACGAGGCGGAGCGCACCGCGCTGATGACCCGCCTGCGCCGCGACGGCGCCGATGCGGGGCGGCTGGAGCAGACCTATCGCCGCTGCGCCGCCGAGATCGCCGAGCACGGCTTCTGCGTCGGCATCGGCATCTGGCACCAGGACATCAACGCCGTCGCCGCCCCGATCCAGGCCCCCGGCGGACGGGGCCACTTCGCCCTCAACATCAGCGGCCCGGCCTTCCTGCTCACCGAGGAGGTGCTGCGCAAGGATACCGGGCCGAAGCTGGTGGAGACGGTCGAGCGGATGCGCGCGCTGGGCATCGTCGATTGAGGGCTCAGCCTTCGTCGAGGCCCGCGAACCACGCCGCATAGGGCGTGTTGCGGGCGAGGTGCCGGTTGTAGTCGGGCGCCCCGTCGGTCCACCAGGGGGGTCCCCGCTCGCCCAGGCCGTGCTTGGCCGCATCGACCGCCGCGCGGGCGCTCGCCAGGGCCGCACCGCCCTCCCCCTTGGCGGCGCGGACCGCGCGGCGGGCCCGCATCAGGTCCTGCACCAGGGCCTCGCGCCGCTCGGCCGTCAGGCCTGGGTCGGAGCGGCGCCACAGCCGCCCGCGCACCACGATGTAGCGCCCGTCCGGCGTGGTCGGAACAGTCTTGCGCGCCGTCACGGTAAGATCGCCGCCCGCGTAGGCTGTCTTGAGGCGGCGTTAAACCTTCGCGCCCAAGATCGTCGCGGGAAGCGGGGGTCCATCCTCCTGCCTGGGGGCGCCATGCACATCGTCGTCGTCGATCCGAGCCGGGTGGTGCTCAAGGTCATCAGCGGGCTCCTGACGCCCCGCGGCCATACCGTGGACGCGTTCACGGATTCGCGCGAGGCGCTCGATTTCGTCACCGACAACGCGTCGGTCACCGCCTTGATCACCAGCCTCGAGGTCCGCCCCCTCGGCGGCCTGGAGCTGTGCTGGTCGGCCCGGCTGCTCGCGGATGCGCATCGGCCGCTCTACATCATCACCATGTCGTCGGCCCGCAACGCCCGCAACCTGTCGGAGGCTCTGGACAGCGGCTCGGACGACTTCATCGACAAGCCGCCGAGCCCGGAAGAGCTCTATGCCCGCCTGCGCGCCGCCGAGCGGATGACCGGGATGCAGCGGGAGCTGATTCGCCTCGCCGAGACCGACGCGCTGACCGGGCTCCTCAACCGCCGCGCCTTCCTGCAACGGGTCGGCGACATGACCGACCGGGCCGGCGCCCACGGCCGGGTGGGGATGGTCGTGGTCGACATCGACCACTTCAAGACCATCAACGACCAGCACGGCCACGATGTCGGCGACACGGCGATCCGGGGCGTCGCCGCCGAGCTGCTGACGGAGGCCGGCGGCGTCGCCGGGCGCATCGGCGGCGAGGAATTCGCCCTGGCGCTGCCGGGACGTACCCTGGAGGAAGCCGAGGCCGCCGCCGGGCGCCTGCGGCTGCGCTGCACGCAGCTGCGCTTCAAGGGCCAGCGCGGCCCGGTGCAGCTCACCGCGAGCTTCGGCGTCAGCGCCTGGTCGGAGGGCGAGACCGTCGGCGGCCTGCTCAAGCGCGCCGACATCGCCCTCTACGAGGCCAAGAGCACCGGCCGCAACCGGGTCGTCTCGGCGGCCACCGACCTGATCCTGGCGCGGGCGGGGTGAGACACGGGTGGGTCGCGCCGTCAGGGAGCCCACCCCCTCCGGCTCGTCGGCGCGCCATCCCGGCCTGACCCAATGCGGGAAAATACCGAGGCCCGCGTTCCAAACTGGTCCGGATTCCCGCGGCGTGCCGCCCTGGTCGCGGGCCCCCTTCGGCCAGACTCTCGCGACATCCTGCCGCGGAGTCGGTCTACCTAGGCATTCCGCCCCTCGGGCGCGCCGTACCGATGCCGCAAAGTCCATCCGCGGCCGCCCTCCTCGGCGGAAGTGGAACGGGGCTTGATCCGTCTCCTCCATGGACACCGCGCCTGTATCGCGCTGGGACGGAGGCAAACGGCATGAGTGACGCCGCCAGGGTTCTGATCATCAACGAGCCGTCGGATCTCGGCGCCTCCTTCCGGGCGACGCTGGAACACAGCCCGGCCCTGCGCACGGTGGGCGAGGAGGAGCTGGAGGATGCAGGCACGACCTGCGTCGTCCTGGCCTTCGCACCCGAATACGGCCCGGAGGCCGTGGCCGCCTTGCGTGAGCGGGCGCCGGAGGCCCGGATCCTGGTGGCGTTCAAGGCCGCCGACGCCGCCGGGATCGGCCGGCTCGTCGCCGCCGGCGCCGACGCCTTCGTGGCGCGCTGCGCCCCCCCGCAGGACATCTGCGCGACGATCCTGGCGCTCGCCCACGGGCTGCCGCTGCACGAGGGCGAGGCGGAGACACCGGCCCCGGAGGCCGCCGCCGAGAGCCTGGGCCTCACCCCGCGGGAGGCCGAGGTGCTGCGCTTCCTCTCCGCCGGCTTCAGCAACAAGGAGGTGGCGCGCCGCCTCACGGTCAGCGTGCGCACCGTCGAGACCCACCGGCTCAACCTGCGCCGCAAGACCAAGACCGGCCGGCTCAAGGACCTGGTGCAGCTCGCCCGGCAGATCGGCCTGGCGCCGGTGCTGGACGGCGAGGCCCGGCCCCTGCGGCGCATCGCCCACGAGGCGCACCGCGTCGTCCCTCACTGAGGGGCGGCGCGGGACCGGGCGGTCCTCGAGAGGACCGCCATCGTCTTGTCGGCCGGCTCAGGCGGCCTTGCGGGCTCCCGCCTTGCCCGAGCGGGTCTTCTCGGATCGCCGGGATTGTCCGGACGACGACGAGCCGCCCTTGACCGAACGCCCCGTCGTCTTCGCGCCCTTCTTGGCATCGGCCTTGGCGCGCGCCGTCTTCACCCCGGCCTTCGTCTCCTGCTCGACACGGGCGAGGCGGCCCTGGAGCAGGCCGAGCACCGCCGTCTCCTCGGGCCGCAGGGAGGCGATCTCGTCGCGGAGCGCCGCCTGGACCTCGTCCTTGACCTGGAGCAGCAATTCGCCCTCGAGGTAGCAGCCGAGGATCTCCGGGTGGACGTAGCACTTGCGGCAGATGGTCGGCGTGTTGCCGAGCCGCTCCGCCACCCGCTCGATCGCCGCGCGCACGTTGCGCTTGGCCTTGGCCTCGCTGTCGAAGGCCTCGAATTCGCGGAGCGCCATGGCGGCCAGCACCGTGCCGGACCAGGTGCGAAAGTCCTTGGCGGTGATGTCGCGCCCGGTGATCTCGCGCAGGTAGGCGTTCACGTCGGCCGAGGTCACGTCGCGCTGCACCCCGTCCTCGTCGAGGTACTGGAACAGCTCCTGGCCGGGCAGGTCCTGGCAGGCCTTGACGATCTTGGCCACCCGGCGGTCGTGGATCGCCAGTTCCCAGACCTTGTTGCTCTTGCCCTTGAAGCGGAACCTGAGCTCCCTGCCCTCCACCTTCACGTGCGGGTCGCGCAGGGTAGTGAGGCCGTAGCTCTTGTTCTGCTTAGCATAGTCGTCGTTGCCGACCCGGATCAGGGTGGTCTCGAGGAGATGCACCACGGTGGCGAGCACCTTCTCGCGCGGCAGACCGCGCCGGCCCATATGCTCCTGCACCGTCGCGCGGATGCCGGGCAGCACCTCCGCAAAGGTCATCATGTGGGCGAACTTGGTGCTCTCCCGCGCCTGGCGGAATTCGGGATGGTAGCGGTACTGCTTGCGGCCGCGGGCGTCGCGCCCGGTCGCCTGGATGTGGCCGTTGGCGTGGCGGCAGATCCACACGTCGGTATAGGCCGGCGGGATCGCCAGGGCCTTGATCCGCGCCAGCGCCTTGGCATCCTGCACCTTGGCGCCCTTGGCATCGACGTAGGCGAAGCCGCGCCCGTTGCGCTTGCGGCGATAGCCGGGCTCCTCGTCGCTGACGTAGGCCAGGCCCGCCTCGCGGGCGGCGTCGCGGGTATCGACGCGATCCTCGGCGGCCGATTCCGCCATCTCGGGATCCGACAGCATGGGGGTCACGACCTCGCAGGCTCTCCAGGTCGATCTCAACCGGCGCGCGGCCGTCCCGGTTCCTGCCGGCCCGGGGCATGGCCGACGGTATCCCGGCGCGGCGCCAGGCTGTAGGGAGGGGGCTCGACGAGGGGGAGAGACCGGGTGCAGCCACAGGACGCGAACCGGGAGGAGAAGCGGGCGCACATCGCCTTCGTGGTCACCGAGGATTGGTTCTTCGCCTCGCATTTCCTGCCGATGGCCCGCGCGGCGGTGGCGGCCGGCCACCCCGTCTCGGTCGTCACCCGGGTGCGGGCCCATCGCGACGCGATCGCCGCGACCGGCGCCCGGGTGGTCGAACTCGAGGCCGAGCGGTCGAGCCTCAACCCGATGGCGGCGGGCTACGCCGCCGGCCAGCTCGCGGCGATCCTGAAGGCCCTGAAGGCCGACATCGTCCACTGCATCGCGTTGCGCGGCATCCTGGTCGGCGGTGCGGCGGCCGTGCTCGCCGGCATCCCGTCCCGGGTCTACGCGCTGACCGGCCTCGGGCTGATCGGCGCCCGGCAGGACCGGACCGGGCGCCTCGCCCGCACCGCCCTGCGGCTCCTGATCCGCGGCCCCCTGGAGACGGCGCGCACCCGCTACCTGTTCGAGAACCCGGACGACGCCCGGCTGCTGGGCCTCGACCCCGACAACCCCCGCGTCACGATCGTCGGCGGTGCCGGCATCGACCCGGACGCCTGGGCGCCGCAACCCCTGCCGCCGCAGCCCCCGCTGCGGATCGCGCTCACCGCCCGGATGCTGTGGTCGAAGGGGGTCGACACGGCGGTGGAGGCCGCGCGCCTCGCGAAGGCCGAGGGCGTGAACCTCGAATTGTCGCTCTACGGTGCCCCCGACCCGTCGAACCGCCGGGCGATCCCCGAGGCCACCCTGCGGGACTGGTCGCGGGACGGCGTCGCCTGGCACGGCGCCACCGGCGACGTCGCCGCGGTCCTGGCCCGGGCCCATGTCGCCTGCCTGCCCTCGCGGGGCGGCGAGGGGCTGCCGCGGGCGCTCCTCGAAGCCGCGGCCGGCGGGCGGGCGATCCTCACCACCGACGTGCCGGGCTGCCGGACCCTGGTGCGGGACGGGATCGAGGGGCTGGTCGTCCCGCCGGACGATTCCAAGGCGCTCGCCGCCGCGATGGTGCGGCTCGCCGCCGACCCGGCCCTCGTCGCCCGGATGGGCGCGGCGGCCCGGGCCCGCATCGTCGAGGGCGGCTTCACCGAGGCGGCAGTGACGCGGGCCGTGTTGCGGCTCTACGCGGACCTCGCCTGATGGACCCCCTCGCCTTCATCCGCGCCCACACGGCCTTGCGCCCGGTGCCGCACGCCCCCGCCATCCGCCTGCACGTCGCCGACGAGGCGACGGAATTGTGGGGCCGCACCGAGGAGGAACTCGGCGAGATCGGCCTGCCGCCGCCGTTCTGGGCCTTCGCCTGGGCCGGCGGCCAGGCGCTCGCGGCCTACCTGCTGGCAAACCCGGAGACGGTGGCCGGCGCCCGGGTGCTCGACTTCGCCTCGGGCTCCGGCCTCGTCGCCATCGCGGCCGCGATGGCGGGGGCGGCGTCGGTCGAGGCGAGCGACCTCGACCCCTTCGCGCTGGCGGCGATCGGCCTCAACGCGGCCGAGAACGGCGTCGCGGATCGGATCACCGCGATAAGCGCCGACCTGATCGGCCGCGACGAGGGCTGGGACTGCGTGCTCGCCGCCGACATCTTCTACGAGCGCGACCTCGCCGCGCGGGTCGGCGACTGGCTGGCCGGCCTGCACGCCCGCGGCGCCCGGGTGCTGGTGGGCGATCCCGGCCGCGCCTACCTGCCGAAGGACCGGCTGGACACCCTCGCGACCTACGAGGTTCCGGTGACCCGGGCGCTGGAGGATTCCGAGATCAAGCGGACGGGGGTATGGCGGTTCCGGGGGTGAGGGGATCGAGACCGTGCCGATCCCCGGCTCTCCCCCTCTCGGCTAAGTGCGCCCCACAAAACTCCCGTTGCACCGACGCTGCCACAGCGAGCGACGACGGCGATCGGGAGTTTTGTGAGAGACACTAAGCCGCCCGGACCTCGTCCAGGAAGCTGCGGACCGCCCGGCTGAGCCCGTCGGACCGCACCGCGAGGGTGCGCGCGGCGCCGAGAACCTGTGTCGCGGCCGATCCGGTCTCGCTCGCCCCGGCGCGCACCGACCCGATATGGCCCGTGACCTGCCGGGTGCCCTGCGCGGCCTCCTGGACGTTCCGGGCGATCTCGCGCGTGGCCGCGCCCTGCTCCTCGATCGCCGAGGCGATGTGGGTGGCGATGCCGGACATGTCGTCGATCGTGCGGCTCACGCCCTGGACCGCCTCGACCGCGCCGCGGGTGGCGGACTGGATCGCGCCGATCCGGGCGGTAATCTCCTGGGTCGCCCGGGCGGTCTGCTCGGCCAGCGTCTTGACCTCGGCGGCCACCACCGCGAAGCCGCGTCCGGCTTCGCCGGCCCGGGCCGCCTCGATGGTGGCGTTCAGCGCCAGGAGGTTGGTCTGGCTCGCCACGCCCGAGATCAGACCCGCCGCGGCGCCGATCCGGTCGGCGCTGTCCGACAATTCCCGGATGATGGTGCCGGTCTCCTGCGCCCGCGCGATGGCCGAGGCGGCGATTCCGACCGAATGCGTCACCTGCCCGCTGATCTCCTGGACGGAGGCCGCCATCTCCTCGGTCGCGCTCGCGACCTGCTGCACGTTGCCCGATGTCTGCTCGGCGGCCACCGAGACGTTGGTCGCGAGCGTGGTGGTCTGCGCGGCGATCTCCGTCATCGAGGCGGCGGTGGCCTCCATCTCGGTCGCGGCGGCCGCCAGTTCCTCGGTGAGCGCGCCGGCCTCGGTCTCGAAGCCGCGGGTGATCCGGTCGAGGATCTCGGCCCGGCGCATCTTGGCGGCGTCGGCCTCGGCCTGCAGGGCCGCCAGCCGCCGGGCCTCGATGCTCGCCTCCTTGAAGACCTGCACGGCATCGGCGATCTGGCCGATCTCGTTCGGCTCGCCCTGATGCGGGATCGCGACCGAGAGGTCGCCGGCCGCGAGTTTGCGCATCGGCCCCAGGACGGCACGGACGCTGGCCGAGATACTGCGCACGATCAGCGTTCCCAGCGAGGTGGCAAGCACGAGCGCGACGACGCCGATCGCCAGCATGAGCCGACGGGCATCGGATGCGGTGACCTCCCCTTCGGCGACGGCCTTCCGGCCGTTGTCGTTGTTGAGGGCGACGATCCTCTCGAGCGTCTCGGAGGCCGCCTTGATGTGAGGGCGGACGCTGACGAGGTTCTCGCGCATCGCCAGATCCTTGCGCCCCGTTCGCGAGTGTTCCAGCACCGCCGGGATGGCCGCGAGGTAGCTCTTCCATTCGCGATCGAACGCATCGAAGAGGTCACGCTCCGCCGCACCATCGACGAGACGCTCGTAGTGGTGCATCGCGGCGGTCACGGCCTCGGTCTTCTGCGACAGGGCCGCCTCCTCGGTCCGCATCCGCGCGGGGTCGGAGTAGAGGATGTGGTTGACGACGCTGACCCGCACATCGATCACGTTGCCGCGCAGCTCGCCGGCATATCGCACGCTGGGCAGCGCGTTGTTGCCGAGGCGGCTCTGGTCGTCGGCAAGAGTGCCGACGGCATGCAGGCCGACGCCGTTCACGACGAGCAGACAGACGATCAGGACGCCGAGGACACCGGCAATCCGGTGCCTGATCGACAGTTTCGCGAACCAGGATGTCATCGGCCGAGCGCAGCTCCGGGGAAGAGCGGCGAGCATGAATGGCCGGCTATAAATTTTCGCTAATTCGGCGCTTGTCGCTTCGCCATTCCGATACGCAGTCGGGCAATCGAAGATTGCATTACCGTAAGATGTGTCCCGTCATGCCGCAACGTCCATTCTGGCGCGGGCGCAAGCTCGTCGCGGGCGACGGAGCCGGGCGAGGCTGGATTCAGAAGGATCGGCGTCCGGACAGGAGGGCCGGGCATCGGAGACGGTTCGGGTTGGCCGACCGACGCGAGACCCTCGCCGTCATCCCGGGACCGCGGCAGCGGAACCCGGGATGACGGCGAGAGATGCCGGCCCGTGTGCCAGATCGAGCGGCGCAAACCGCCCAAACACGCTCTCCACATCCCGTCTGGACCTTCGCACCGAGCCCGGGCCGAAGACCGGCCTCAATGCGCGCTCTGCTGCTTGGCCCGCGCCACGATCTGCGTCGGGTTGACGAAGCGCAAGGCGATCACGAGCCAGACCAGCGTCACCGCCATGTAGACCACCGCCATCGCGTCGATCGACTGCCCGGCGCGCACGCCCGCGGCGAAGACCGCGTAGTAGAGCGCCACCACCAGGGTCTGGCTCGTCGGCCCCGCGACCAGGAAGGTCAGCTCGAACATCGCGATGGTGCGCACCAGCACCAGCAGAAGCGCCGCCAGGATGCCCGGGATGAGGAGCGGCAGCAGCACCCGCAGGAAGAGCTGGCGCGTGCCGGCGCCGAAGACCCGGGCCGCCGCCTCGATGCGCGGGTCGATCTGCTCGATGAACGGGATCATCACCAGCACCACGAAGGGCACGCTCGGCACGAGGTTGGCGAGCACCACGCCCCAGAGCGTGCCGGCGAGCCCCGCCCGGTAGAGCACGGTGGCGAGCGGGATGCCGTAGGTGATCGGCGGCACCAGGAGCGGCAGCAGGAAGACCAGCATCACCAGCCGCTTGCCCGGAAAGTCGCGTCGCGCCAGGGCATAGGCCGCCGTGACCCCGAGGAGCCCCGACAGGAAGACCACCAGGAACACCACCTGGAGGGTCACCACCAGCACGTCGCCGAGCTGGAACTCGTCCCAGGCCGAGGCGTACCAGCGGGTGGTGAGGCCGAGCGGCAGCCAGGTGCCGAGCCAGCGCGTGGCGAAGGAGTTGAGCACCACCGCGGCGATCATCGCCAGGAGGTTGAGGCAGAACAGCAGCGTGACGGCCCAGACCGCCATCCGCCACAGGCGCGAGCCGAGGCCGGTGTCGCGGATCATCCCTTGGTGCCTCCGACCGGGCCGGTATAGAGCAGCGTGCGGCCCCAGAGCAGCAGGCCGACGATGGCGAGCTGCACCGCCGCCATGATCATCGCGATCGCCGAGGCGAGCGAGTAATCGTATTCCTCGAACGCCGCCTGGTAGGCCGCGATCGAGATCACCCGCGTGGAGCCGGCCGGGGCGCCGAGCAGCACGGCGGAGGGAAACACCGAGAAGGCCTGGACGAAGGACAGGCAGAAGGTCACGGCAAGTCCCGGCAGGATCAGCGGCAGGATCACCGTCCTGAAGCGCTGCCAGGCATTCGCCCCGTGGGTCGCCGCCGCCTGCTCCAGCGCCGGATCGATGCCGGTGACGGAGGAGAGCGTGAGCAGGAAGGCGAACGGGAAGCCGGTGATGAGGAGCGAGGCGAACACGCCCCAGTAATTGTTGGTGAGCTTGAGCGGCCCGGCGATCACCCCGAGCCAGACCAGCGAGCGGTTGAACCAGCCCTGCGGCCCGAGGAAGTTCAGCAGGCCCTCGGCCACCAGCACCGTGCCGAGGGTGATCGGCAGGACCAGGATGGTGGTGAGCAGGCGCTGGCTGCGCATCAGCCGCACGCGCAAGGCGATCGGGACCGCGAGCGCCAGGTTGAGCAGCGTCACGGGGAGCGCGAGGCGCAACGTCGCGCCGATCGTGTCGGTGAGGAACGGGTCGGAGAAGAAGCGGGCGTAGTTCGCCCACCACGCCCCGGCCTTCGGCTGCAACGACAGCACCAAGCCGTAGGCGAAGGGATAGACGAACAGGCCGAGGATCGCGAGGAGCGCCGGCAGCACCAGGAGCGTGGTGCCGTCGAGGCCCCGGGCGGCGAGCCGCACCGAGAGCGGCGGCGCCTCCTCGCGGGCCGGGGCGGCCTTCGAGAGCGAGGCCTTGGGGAGCGAGGCCGAGGTCACGCCGCCTCCCCGGGGAAGACCAGGACCCGCGGCGGGGCGGCGGCGAGGCGCAGCAGCTCGTCCTGCGCCACCGCGCGGTCGGAGCGGAAAAAGAGTTCGGTCCCGTCCTGCGCCACGGCGGTGCCGAAGAAGGCCCGGCCGCGATATTCCACGCTGGCGACCCGGGCCGGCAGGCCGTCGGCCGCGATGGTCAGGTCCTCCGGGCGGATCGCCGCGACCGCAGGCGCGCCGGGGCTCAAAGCGTCCCGCAGGGTGCCGGCGAGCCGGGTGCCGCAGATCTCGATCTCGGCCCGGTCGCCGCTCACGGCGACGGTCCGGCCGCGCAGGCGATTGCGGAATCCCATGAAGTCGGCGACGTCCGGGTGGCTCGGGCGCTCGTAGAGGTCCTCCGGCGTGCCGACCTGGCGGATGCGCCCGTCGCGCATCACCACGACCCGGTCGGCCATCGACAGGGCCTCGTCCTGGTCGTGGGTGACGTAGATCGTGGTCGAGCCGATGGCGTCGTGAATGCGCCGGATCTCGGCCCGCATCTCCAGGCGCAGCTTGGCGTCGAGGTTCGACAGCGGCTCGTCCATCAGCACCACCGGCGGCTCGATCACGATCGCCCGGGCGATGGCGACGCGCTGCTGCTGGCCGCCGGACATCTGGCCCGGCAGCTTGGCGGCCTGCGACTGCAGCCGCACCAGCGCCAGCGCATCGTCGACCCGGCGTGCGGCCGCCTCGCCCTTGATGCCCCGCATGGCGAGGCCGAAGCCGACATTCTTCGCCACATTCATGTGCGGGAAGAGCGCGTAGCTCTGGAACACCATGCCGAAGCCGCGCTCCTCGGGCTTCAGCCGGTCGATCCGGCGCTCGCCGAGATGGATCGACCCGCCGGTGAGCGGCAGCAGCCCGGCGATGCAGTTGAGCGCCGTCGACTTGCCGCAGCCCGACGGCCCGAGCAGCGCGATGAACTCGCCGCCCCGGATCGTGAGGTCGAGCCCGTCCAGCGCGGTCATCGCGCCGAACCGGCGGCTCAGGCCGCTCAATGACAGGTCCTGCGGCGCCTCGTGATGGCGTGCCATCGGTGTCCTCTCCTGCCGTATCGCCTCTTCCGGGCGACCGTTGCGGCGTTAGAGCATTTCCCGACGAAGCGGAGACTGGCTCGTCATAGAAAATGCAGCAAAATAAAAGATATAGAGTAGCGACCAGTTGTAACGCCACTGTACAAGACGGGACGGTTCATGTGCGGCACCGGCCTTATCCCACCCGCGACCTCATCCTGAGGTGCCGGAGCAGAGCGGAGGCCTCGAAGGAGGGCTCCAGTTGGCTCGGAGACTTCTGGAGCCCTCCTTCGAGGTCAGTCGATCTCCGATGGACCGACACCTGAGGATGAGGTTGCGGGTGGGATAGGGCCGGACGCCGTCGTGTATCGGACGCGGCTCACCGCTTCTTGCCGGAACCGACCTGCTCGTCCCAGCGGCGGAAGGCCACCACCATCTTGTCGGCGTCGAGGGGCATCTCGATCGGGTGGTCGGCGATCATCTTGTCGTATTCCGGCCGACCGAATTCCTTGAGCGCCGCGCGGCTCTCCGGCGGCGCCATGTCGAGGGTGACGCCCTTCACGGCCGGGCCGGGATAGAAGTAGCCCTCGTCGTAGGTATAGGCCTGCTGCGCCGGCTGGAGCAGGAAGGCCATCAGGTCGAGGATGACCGCCAGCTTCTCCTCGGGCACGCCCTTCGGCACCGCCATGTAATGGGCGTCCGCCACCCACCTGAAATTCTTGAGCGCCCCGACCTTGGCCTCGGCCGGCACCACGCCGAGCACCCGGGGATTGATGTCCCAGCCGGTGGTCGAGACCACGATGTCGCGGCTGCCCTCGCCGAGCTCCTTCATCGTCTGCGAGGTGCCGCCCGGGTAGTAGTCGACCGTCTCGCCGATCGCCTTCAGGTACTCCCAGGTCTTGTCCCAGCCCTTGTCCGGGTCGGTCGGGTTCGCGTCGCCGAGGATGTAGGGCAGGCCCATGATCCAGGTGCGGCCGGGACCGGAATTGGCCGGCCGGGCATACATGAACTTGCCCTTGTTCTGGCGCGCCCAGGCCAGAAGCTCGTCCGCCGTCGTCGGCACCGTCTTCACCCGCTCGGGCATGTACTCGATCAGCGGGCCCGAGGGATACCAGGCGACGCACAGGCCCTGGCCCTGCGCCAGGCCGTTCAGCCGGAGCGCGGCGGGCTGGTAGATGTCGGCGGGCTTCGGCAGCTGGCCGGCATAGGGCTTGAGATCGACCCACAGCTTCTGCTCGATGCCGGCGGCGATGCCGTCGGTCCCGGTGAGCACGAGGTCGATGTCGACCCGGCCGGCGGCCTGCTGCGCCTTGAGCTTCGAGGGCAGTTCCGGCGCCGGCGCCTTGGTGAAGGCGAAGCGCGAGACGATGCCGGGCTTTGCCCGGCGATAGGCCTCGATCGCCTTCTGGGTCAGCGCCAGGTTGCCCGCCACGTCGACCACCGTGACGACCACGGGCGATTTCGGCAGGGCCAGATCGGCCCGGGCGCGACCGCCGAGGACGAGCCCCGCCCCGGCCACGAGCCCCGCGACCGCCTTGCGGCGTGTGATCGTCATGTTTCCCCCGTCTTGCTGCGCGCGGGCTCTGCCGGCCCTTGATCGGGTACGGATCGCTCCGTACTTTCGTCCATTGGTGCACTAATATTTTAGGGCGTCAAGTCTGCGGGTGGGACAGGCGGCGGGGTGCATGCCACGGTGCGGGCCTGCCAGACGAGACATGCTGGTCCGGATCGCGACGACGCGAACGGCGCTTCTGGCAGACTGCAGAAAAGTGAACGATTTCCGCTTGATCCGTTGAAGAAAGGTAAGACGCGCTCCCCTCTCCCGTGTGGGAGAGGGGCCGGGGGTGAGGGTGGCGACGGTTCAGAAAAGAACTGAGCGATTGAGCCGCCCGCACGATGGCCTGAGCTTTACACGGAAACGCGCCACCCTCACCCCTACCCCTCTCCCACACGGGAGAGGGGATCCCGCGCCCGACTG
Organism: Methylobacterium aquaticum; assembly: GCF_016804325.1. NCBI lineage: Bacteria > Pseudomonadati > Pseudomonadota > Alphaproteobacteria > Hyphomicrobiales > Methylobacteriaceae > Methylobacterium > Methylobacterium aquaticum. The sequence goes on along the minus strand of NZ_CP043627.1, from coordinate 6,610,667 downwards.
GTCTCGGAACAGATCAGGCGAAATCCGCATCGCACCCGCGGGCAACCTCCCGAACACCATTGCTCCTCGGTAACCGAACGGCTAAGCTTGCGCCCGACGGTTCCCCTCGGGGATCAAAAGGGAACGCGGTGAGGGCGACGAGCCCGAGGCCGCGGCTGCCCCCGCAACTGTAAGCGGCGAGCCTTCCATCACTCATGTCACTGGGGACCCTCAAAGGTCCCTGGGAAGACGATGGCAGGCGTTGACCCGTAAGCCAGGAGACCTGCCGTCAGCCGTGGTCACACGCGAGCACGTCGGGCGGGGTGTCCTGATGGGTGTCGAGGCGAATGGCGAGGAGCCGTCGCCCCGCTGTCGTTCGCGGTGACGTGCCACAGCCTCGCGCCGTCCCGCCATGCCCGCCGCCCTCTCCGTCCGCCCCGCCGACCGGATGCGCTCGACGCCTCCCGCGGCTCGCCCGGGATTGTTCAAATGTAACTTTATAACGTTACATTTTTGGCGGGAACGGCTACGGACGGGACGACAGCCTGCCCTGGACTCCTTCATGCCCGCGCAACGCGCTCGCCGCTCCACCGCCCTCGCCACCACGATCCTGCTTGCCGCCGCACCGGCCTCCTCCGAGGAGATCGGCCTCGAGCGCATCGATGTCGCGGGTGCCCGCACCCGGGAGGAGGCCGCGCCCGGCCTCAACCTCGCGACGCCGTCGCGCTCCGGGTCCCGCCTCGGCCTCACCCCGTTCGAGACCCCGGGGAGCCTCGACGTCATCTCCGGCGAGACCATCCGGGCCCGGGGCCAGAACACCGTCGAGGAGGCGGTGACCCAGAACGCCGTCGGCATCTCCAGCGTCGCCGGGCCGGGCAACGGCAACCTGTCGTTTGCCAGCCGCGGCTTCGTCGGGCCGGGCTCGGTGCAGCAGCTCTATGACGGCACCCGGCTCTATGTCGGGGTCGGCACCGTCACCTTCCCGTTCGACACCTGGTCGGCGGAGCGGATCGAGGTCCTGCGCGGCCCCGCCTCGGTGCTCTACGGCGAGGGCGCGATCGGCGGCATCATCAACGTGGTGCCGAAGAAGCCGGTCTTTTCCCCGATCGGCGAGGCGCGGGCGGCGATCGGCTCGGACGGCCTGGCGCGGCTCGCCCTCGACACCGGCGGGCCGGTCGGCGAGAACCTGGCCTACCGGTTCAACCTCAGCGGCAACCGGGCCGACGGCTGGGTCAAGCCCGACGGCGACTTCCGCAATCTCGCCCTCTCCGCCGCGGTGACCTGGCGGGCGGCGCCCGATCTGAGCGTCACGCTCTCGCACGACCTCGGCTACAACGAGCCGACCCGCTACTGGGGCTCGCCGCTGATCGGCGGCCGGGTGCCCGACCGGCTGCGCTTCACCAACTACAACATCCAGGATTCGCAGATCGCCTGGTTCGACAACTGGACGCAGCTGCGCGCCGAGTGGAACCCCACCCCGGACATCACGATCCGCAACACCGCCTACCGCCTCTCGACCGAGCGGCATTGGCGCGACGTCGAGCAATACGCCTACCAGCCCGCGACCGGCCTGATCCGGCGCAGCGACTACATCGAGATCCTCCACCACGAGGAGCAGATCGGCAACCGCCTCGACGCGACGGTCCGCGGCAGCCTGTTCGGGTTCAAGACGGCGACGGTCGTGGGCTTCGACGTCAACCACATCGATTTCAGCCGCGACAGCAACGCGCCGTTCGACGGCGAGAGCGTCGTCGATCCGTACAACTTCGCCCAGGGCCGCTTCATCAACGTCGCGGGCACCCGCACCGACATCGTCTCGCGCACCCGCCAGGCCTCGGTCTTCGCCGAGAACCGGCTGGAGCTGACGCCGCAATTCGCCCTGGTGACGGGCGTGCGCTACGACGTGCCCCGGGTGGCGGTGAACCGGCCGCTCGCGGGCGCCGCCTTCGAGAAGACCTTCGACTCGGTGAGCACCCGCGTCGGCGCCGTCTACAACCCGACGCCCGACCTCGCCCTCTATGCCCAGTACGCCACCGCCGCCGATCCCCTGAGCAACCTGATCACCACCAGCGTGGCGCAGGCGCAGTTCCAGCTCGCCACCGGCGAGCAGGTCGAGGCCGGCGCCAAGGGCCTGTTCGACGGCGGGCGCGGCGAGTGGACCTTCGCCGCCTACCACATCCGCAAGGACAACCTGCTGAGCCCGGTCCCCGACCGGCCGACGCAGGTGGCCCCGGTCGGCAGCCAGTCCTCCCGCGGCGTCGAGGTCGCCTTCGCCTACCAGCTGTCGGACGCCTGGCGCATCGAGGCCAACACCGCCCTGCTGCGGGCCCGCTACGATGCCTTCGCGCAGAACACCGATGCCGGCCTGGTGTCGTTCGCCGGCAAGGTCCCGGTCGACGTGCCCCAGCGCGTGACGAACGTCTGGCTCTCCTACGCCTTCGCATCGGGCTGGATGGCGCGGCTCGGGATCAACGATGTCGGGCCGGTGTTCAGCGACTTCGCCAACACGGTGAAGCGGCCCGGCTACACGCTCCTGAATGCCAGCCTGGACTGGCAGGTGACGCCGACCTCGCGCCTGTCGCTGCGCGGCTACAACCTCACCGACCAGATCTACGCGGTGCGGGGCAACGTCAATTCCTGGCTGCTCGGCCGCCCGCGCTCGGTCGAGCTCGCCTATCACGTCACGTTCTGATGAAGGGGCTCGTCAAGCGCCTGAAGCGATGGCTGCATCTCGGCCATCGCTGGCTCGGCATCGCGACGGGGCTCTTCGTCGTCGCCTGGTTCGTCTCCGGGCTGGTGATGCTGACCGTCGGCTTTCCCGGCCTCACCGCGGCGGAGCGGGTCGCGGCCTTGGCCCCGCTCACCCTTGAGGCCGTGCGGCTGACGCCGCAAGGCGCGCTGGAGCGGTCGGGCAGCGCGCAGTTTCCCGCCCGCCTCGCCCTGGCGATGCGGGGATCCGAGCCCACCTACTGGATCACGCACGCCGACGGGCGCCGCCAGGCGCTATCGGCGGTGACCGGGGAGACCGTCCCGCCGCTCGACGGGACGAGCGCCGCGGCGCTCGCCGCCACCCATCCGGCGGCGCGCCACGCGACCGATCTCGGCCCCGTCACCCGCGACCGGTGGACCGTGACGGCGCGCTTCGATCCGCTGCGGCCGTTCCGGGTCGTGGCTCTGGGCGATGCGGCCGGGACCGAGCTCTACCTGTCGGTCGCCACGGGCGAGCTCGTTCTCGACACGACCCGGACCGAGCGGGTGTGGAACTGGGCCGGCGCCCTGATCCACTGGATCTACGTCACGCCGCTGCGCGCCCGGGCGGGTCTGTGGCAGGACGTGGTGCTGTGGGTCTCCGGCGCCGCTCTCGCCGGCGCCGTCACCGGCTACGCCCTGGGCTTCGTCCGGCTGATGCGCGGCCGGCTCACGCCGTATCGCGGCTGGGCCGCCTGGCATCACCTCGCCGGCGTGGCGGGCGGCCTCGTCGTCGTCACCTTCCTGCTCAGCGGCTGGCTGTCGATGAACCCGCGCGGCTGGTTCGGGCCGCGGATGCCCGACGCCGCCATGCGGGCGGGCTATGCCGGGCAGACCGCCCCCGTCTTCCCGACCGGCCTCGACGACCTCGCGCGGGCACCCGCCGGCACGCGCGAGATCGATTTCGCCTGGATCGGCGGAAAACCCCTCGTCGTCGCCACCGGCCCCGGCGGCGCAGCCCCGTGCTGCGGCACGGACCTTACCCCCGACACGATCGTGGCGGCCGCTCGCGCGATGCAGCCGGGGACGCCGCCCCGGTCGGTGACCCGGCTCGAGGCGCCGGATGCCTACTGGTACGACCGCCACGGCGCCCCGCCCCTGCCGGTCCTGCGGCTCGCCTTCGACGATCCGGCCGGAACCTGGTTCCACATCGATCCCGCCACCGGGACGATCCTGGGGCGGACCGACCGCAGCGGGCGAGCCAATCGCTGGCTGTTCGACGCCCTCCACACCCTCGATGCCGGCCCGCTGGCGCAACACCCGACCCTGCGGCTGACGGCGATCGTCGCCCTCAGCGCGCTCGGCCTGGTGATCGCGGGCAGCGGCGCGGTCCTCGGCTGGCGCCGCCTGCGCCGCCCGTGAGCAGACAGCTCTTTCCCGCTGCCCGCGGCGCGTGAAAGCAAGAGATTCCGCGTCCAATACCGGGCGGACGACGACGCGACCTCGCTTCTGCCGGATCCGTTCGGTCGGGGACCGCCGGGCGCCCCCGTTTCACGGGCACACCGTTTCGAAGTCCAGCGAATACGCTGGCTCATCTCGCGGCGGCGTTCGCGAAGACCGCGGATGCACGCGATGCGGCCGCATCGCGGTTCATCGGCGGCGCTTGGGCCGCCGGAATGATGGACTCGAGCGCGATCGACTACGTTAACCGAGTGACGTGTAGAGTTTGGCTGTCCCGAAAATGCCGGGATCGGGCCGGCGCCGCGACGCGCAAAATGCAACCTGAACTACCCCAGGTTGTGGCTTCCCATATGGTCTTGCGCCGGACCCGGTCTGCCGGCACGTCGACGTGTCGGCGCAGCCTTCGTCACGCTCGTAGGCTGCTATAGAATTCAGCCTATACCATCAGAAATCGGGGCAAATCGGCAAACAACTTATCAGTTGGGGCGACGGTCATTTCAGCTATACCATTGCGATAGCGCGCAGAAGAATGGTAATCGCGCTCCGCGATTTAGATAACGATAACTTTTCGGGCGATATAGTGACCGGGATCGAAGCCGCTGGACGAGCCGGGATGGCCCTGCACCTCAAGCAATTTCCCAGATTCCTGGCAGAGCGCCGCGGGCCGGTGATCTTCGGCCTGATCGTGGTGGCGATGCTGTGGGTCGGCGTGGCGGCCAAGCACGAGAACGACGTCAGGACCGCGTTGCAGGATTCCGAGCGCACCACGCACAATTTCGCGATGGTGTTCGAGGAGAACGTGCTGCGCTCGATCGGCGAGATCGACAAGTCGCTGCTCTACATGCGCCGCAGCATCGAGAGCCGCGCGGGCAAGGAGGATTACGCGACGATCGTCAACACGACCGATCTCCTGAGCGAGATCATCGTGCAGGTGGCGATCATCGGGCCCGACGGGATCATGCGGGCGACCAATGCCGGCCCGCAGCCGGCGCCGGCGACCGACCTCAGCGACCGCGACCATTTCCGGATCCACCTCGAGAGCACCGACGATGTGCTCTACATCAGCCGTCCGGTGATCGGGCGGGCGAGCGGCCGGGTCTCGGTGCAGATCAGCCGCCGCTTCCGCGGGCCGGACGGGGAGTTCGGCGGCGTGGTGGTGGCCTCGCTCAACCCGAGCCACCTGACCCGGTTCTACGACAAGATCGACCTCGGCACCCCGGCCTCGATCTCGCTCATCGGCAGCGACGGGGTGGTGCGCTCCAGCGGCGGCGTCGGCGGCGGCTTCGGGGTCGGGGCCGACCTGACCCGGACCGAGACCTACCGGAAGATCCAGTCCGGCCGGTCGGGCACCTTCACCCTCGACATGCCGGACGGGGCCGAGAGCCGGCTGGTGACGATCCGCAAGGTCCGCGAGCACCCCCTCTGGGTCAGCGTGAGCGTGCCGGAGAGCGAGATCTACAAGGATTCCCGCGCCACCCTGCGGATGGATGCCGTGATGGCGGCCCTGCTGACGCTGCTGGTCGGGATCGCGGTCGAGAAGCTGCTGCGCATCGAGGCCAAGCGCTCCGAGGCCGAGGCCCGGGTGGTGCGGCTGGCCTCCCTCGATCCCCTGACCGACCTGCCGAACCGCCGGGTGTTCCGCGCCTCCCTCGAGGCGATGGCGGAGGCGGCGCGGGCGACGCCGGAGGCGACCTATGCGGTTCTGTTCCTCGACCTCGACCGCTTCAAGATCGTCAACGACACCCTCGGCCACAAGGTCGGCGATCACCTGCTCCAGGCGGTGGGCGAGCGGCTCTCGGCGGTGCTGGTGCCCGGCCAGCTCCTGGCCCGCCTCGGCGGCGACGAATTCGCCCTGCTGGTGCCCGCCGCTGGCGACCGGGACGCGATCGAGGCCCTGGCCCGGCGCATCGCCGAGGCGGTGCTGCCGCCCTTCGAGATCGGCAGCCACCAGATCCGCTCCAGCGTCAGCATCGGCATCGCGGTCGGGCCCGCGGACGGCACCTCCGCCGACGACCTCCTGATCGCCGCCGACCTCGCGCTCTACGCCGTGAAGGGAGGCAAGCGCGGCACCTTCCGGTTCTACGACCGGCAGATGAGCGAGGGGCTGGAGGAGCGGCGCCAGATCGAGGCCGACCTGCGCCGGGCGATCGAGCGGGGCGAGCTGGAGCTGCACTACCAGCCCTCCGTCATCCTCAGGACCGGCGAGATCGCCGGGTTCGAGGCGCTGGCGCGCTGGCGACACCCGGAGCGGGGCAACGTGCCGCCCTCGCTGTTCATCGCGATCGCCGAGGAATGCGGCCTGATCCACGCGCTGGGCGAGTGGGCCCTCGAGGAGGCCTGCCGGCAGGCCGGGACCTGGCCCGAGCGGCTGAAAATCGCCGTCAACCTGTCGCCGGTGCAGTTCTCGGGGCCGGACCTCGTCGGGATGGTGCGCGGGGTGCTGGGGCGGACCGGCCTGCCGGCCCACCGCCTCGAGCTCGAGATCACCGAGCAGATGCTGCTCGACAGCGGCGAGGCGACGCTCGCCATCCTGCGCGACCTGAAGGCGCTGGGCCTGCACGTGGCGATGGACGATTTCGGCACCGGCTACTCCTCGCTCAACTACCTGAGGAGCTTCCCCTTCGACCGCATCAAGATCGACCGCAGCTTCGTCACCGGGCTCGGCACCGGTGCGCAGAACGCCGCGATCGTCCGCGCCGTCATCGACATCGCCCGGGTGCTCGGCATGCGCACCACCGCCGAGGGCATCGAGACCGCCGACCAGCAGCGGGTCCTGGCGCTGCTCGGCTGCGACGAGGTCCAGGGCTACCTGTTCAGCCGCCCGGTGCCCGCCGCGGAGGTGCGCACGCTGATCGGCCGCTGGTGCCCCGAGAACCAGAAGGCCAAGACGCTGGCGGCGTGACGACCCTGGCGTGACGACCCTGGCGTGACGACCCTTGCGGCGCGATCGGCTCACGCGGCGACCGTCACCAGGGTCGCCGCGTCGAGGTCGAAGCTCCCGTCCGGGCCGATCGCGAAATGCGCCCTGACGATGTCGGGCGCCCGCTCCTGGAGCGAACGGATCGCCTCGGCGTGGAGTGCGGGTGTCCGGGTCCGGGCCGTCCAGGCCGGAAACTCCATCCGCAGCCGCCGCATCGTGACGCCCTCGACCGCCAGGCCCGCGCGCGCCAGGGCCGAGACCAGCTCGGCCGTGGTGGCGTTGCGGACATGCGAGGCGTCGCGCAGGAGCTCGATCGCCTGCAGGTGGCTGTCGAGGACGCGGTCGGCCGGCGCGACCGTATCGATGAGGACGGCCCGGCCGCCGGGCTTGAGGACGCGGCGCGCCTCCCGCAAGCCGGCCTCCAGATCCTGCCAGTGATGGGCGCTGAAGCGGCACAGGACGAGGTCGAACGACGCGGCCGCGAACGGCAGCGCCTCCGCCGCCGCCTGCCGGACGGTGAGGTTGGCCAGGCCGCGCTCCGCCGCCGTGGCGGCGACGGCGTCGAGCATGGCCTGGGTGATGTCGCAGGCGACCACCTCGGCGACGTGGGGCGCCACCCGGTAGCCGACATGGCCGCCGCCGCAGCCCAGGTCGAGCACCCGGGCGGTGCGCGCGCCGCGGACGATCTCCTCGACCTGATCGAGGTCGGCCCCGGCACTGTGGACCGCGCTGGTGACGTAGTCCGAGGCCCGAACGCCATATTCCTGGGCGACGAAGGCGTGCTGCGTTGTCATGGGGGTGCTCCGCTGTGGCGCCATCACCCTGATCCCGTCGTCATGCTGGTACAAGTTGGCCGGATATCCTGGTATATCCGCCACCCGCATGACCCTGCCCGTCGACCAGCGCCGTCGCCTCGGCGCCTTCCTGCGCGCCCGCCGCGAGGCGCTGGCCCCTGCGGCGATCGGGCTGCCGACCGGCCGCCGGCGCACGCCCGGCCTGCGGCGCGAGGAGGTGGCGCAGCTCAGCGGGCTCAGCACGACCTGGTACAGCTGGGTCGAGCAGGGACGGGACATCGCCCTGTCGGCACCCGCCCTCGCCCGGCTGGCGGAGGCGTTGCGCCTCAGCCCGGCGGAGCGCGCCTACCTGTTCGAGCTGACGCGGCGGCGCGACCCCGCCGCGCCCGCGACGCGGGTGCCGGATGCCGCGCCGCCCGAGCTGCTCGACACGCTTCACGCCCTGTCGGCGCCGGTCTACCTCCTCGACCGGCTGTGGCAGGCCCGCGGCTGGAACGCGGCCGCCGGGCGCCTGTTCGCCCCCTGGCTCGACAGCGGCGAGCCCTGCCTTTTGCGCTTCGTGTTCCTGCACGCGGCGGCGCGCCGCTTCATCCACGATTGGGAGGACCGCGCCCGCCGCCTCCTCGCCGAGTTCCGGGCCGATACCGGCCACAACCCGGACGATCCCGCGATGGACGACCTCGTCCGCGATCTGCGCGGGCGCAGCGCCGAGTTCGCGACGTTCTGGAACGATCATGCGGTTCTGGCGCGGGAAGGGGGTCTGCGGACGTTCGATCACCCGCAGGATGGAACCTCGCGCTACGAACAGGTCACCTTCGTTCCGGCGAGCCGGCCGGATCATAAGCTCGTCGTGCTGTTGCCGCGGTCGTGCGGCGAAGGCTTGCGCACGCAGCCGGTCGATAGTCGGGTCGAGACCCGATCGACTTGACCCTGCGAAGGGCTGCGCGCGACCGTCGGCGGCGGATGGAACCCCTCGTGACGGGGGCCGACCCTGAACGGCCGCGGCGACCATCGCCACCGCGTTCGACGGCGTCGCGGGAGCTCGCCGGATTCAGGCCCTCGGCACCGGCGCCATGCTCGAACGCGACCGCCATGCTGCATTCGGCCGCAACGGCACACAACACTTTGCTCAGGTTCCGCAGGCAGTTTCTCCCCGCTGCGATGGGAGGCTGGACGGCGGTGATGCGGGTTGTCTCAGGTGATGACGAGCGGGCGAGGACCGTTCAGCTCGCCGACGTTCTCGGGGCGCTCAGCCATGCGCTCGACCTGACGGAAGGTCAGCCGGTCGGTCATTGCGTCCGCGCGACCTGGATCGGCTTCCATATCGGCCGGAAGATGGGCCTGCCGGACCTGCAGCTGTGGGAACTCTACCACACGGTCATGCTGAAGGATCTGGGCTGCTCCAGCAACGCCGCGCGCATCTGCGAACTGTATCTGTCCGACGATCTCAGCTTCAAGCGCGACTTCAAGACGGTCAGCGACAGCCTGCCCAAGGTGCTCGGCTTCGTCTTCTCCCATACCGGGTTGAAGGCGGGCTTGGCCGAACGGTTCCGAGCCGTGCTCAACATCCTGCAGAACGGTGGGGCGATCGTCGACGACCTCATCCAGACCCGTTGCCAGCGCGGGGCGCAGATCGCCCGCCAGCTCCGTTTTCCGGCCAGCGTCTGCGAGGCCATTCACGCCCTGGACGAGCACTGGAACGGTGCCGGCCGGCCGGACCGTCTCGCGGGACCGGCCATCCCGCTCTACGCCCGCATCGCCCTCCTCGCCCAAGTGGTCGACGTGTTCCACACCGCAGCCGGCCCCGCCGCGGCAATGGCCGAGATGCGCGGTCGCTCGGGCACGTGGTTCGATCCCGAGGTCGTCGCCTGCTTCGAGAGGGTCGCCACCGAACCGGGCTTCTGGGAGACGCTGGCCTCGGAGGAGGTCGAGGCGGCGGTGCTCGCGTTGGCGCCGGTCAGCCCGATCGTCGTCGACGAGGACTATCTCGATGACATCGCCCGCGCCTTCGCACAGATCATCGATGCCAAGAGCCCCTTCACCTCCGGCCATTCCGAGCGTGTCGCGGTCTATTCCGACATGATCGCGGCCGAACTCGGCTACACGCCGGAGCGTCGCCGCTGGTTGAAGCGGGCCGCCCTCCTGCACGACGTCGGCAAGCTCGGGGTCTCGAACGCCATCCTCGACAAGAACGGCAAGCTGGACGAGGCGGAGTGGCAGGACATGCGCAACCACGCGGCTCTGTCCGAGACCATTCTGGCCCGGGTCCCGGTGTTCCACGAGATGGCCTCTATCGGCGGCGGACATCACGAGCGGCTGGACGGCAAGGGCTATCCGCGCGGGCTGACGGGCGACGAGATCGCCCCCGAGACCCGCATCGTCTCGGTCGCCGACGTCTTCGACGCCCTGACTGCCGACCGGCCCTACCGGGCGGCCATGCCGCTGGAGAAGGCGCTGGGTCTCATGCGCGCGGATCTCGGCACCGCATTCGACCCGACCTGTTTCGCCGCGCTGGAGCGGGTGCTGGCCGCGATCGAAGGCGATCTCGCTCGGGCGGCGTGAGAAAACCCAATCAGCCTCACCGCGCGAAAGGCTCCTTTCCAGCCTCGACGGCCCTTCGCACGGCCAAACCGTGGGGTTCCGCCCCGGGGGCGGACCCCTTCCTCACCCCGCGAAATCCCGCGACAGCCCGAGCGCCACCGGCCTGTGCAGCCGATGGACCTCGGGGCGGGACAGCCGCACCGGCCCGCTCTCGCGCCCGCGCATCCAGGCCTCGACCCAGGCCGGCATCCGCGCCGCGTGCCCCCGCCGCATCACGGTCTCGTGCCACAGGAGCAGGGCGCCGGCCGCCACCACGATCACGCCGCCGACGACGAGGTGCGCATTCGGGACCTCGCCGAAGGCGAGGTAGCCCAAGCCCATGCCCCAGACCAGCATCAGGTAGTAGAACGGCGACACCGCGGTGGCCGGCGCCGAGGCGAGTGCCCGGGTCCAGAGATACTGCGCCCCGACATTCGAGGCGCCGAGCAACCCGAACAGGACGGCATCCGCCCCGGTGGGCCAGCGGAAGCCGAAGACCAGCAGCAGCGAATGCGCCGCCGCCATCACGGCCATCTGCCAGATCAGCAGGGTCGAGGCCTTCTCGGTCTTGGCCATGCCGCGCACCGCCACCGTGACGGTGCCGTACATCACGGCGTTGCCGAGCGCGAACAACGCCCCGACCTGGAGTGAATCGGCGCCCGGATTGGTCACCACCAGCACGCCGAGGAAGCCCACCAGCAGCACGCCCCAGCGCACCGGGTCCGACGCCTCCTTGTGCCAGAGGATCGCCACCACGGCGGCAAAGAGCGGCGCCGAGAAGCCGATCGCCGTGACGCCGGCGAGCGGCATCAGGCCGAGCGCCAGCACCGTCAGCGTCTGGGAGATCGCCTGCGACAGCCCGCGGCCGAGATGGGCCCCGGGCCGCTTGGTGCGGAACACCCCGAGCCCCGTCGCCGGCAGCAGGAACGCGCAGACCAGGCCGAAGGCGATCGAGGAGCGCAGGAACATCACCTCGCCGACCGGGTAATGGGCGACGAGGTGCTTCGAGAAGGCGTTCGACAGGGTCAGCAGCACGGTCGCGCCGATCATCAGCGCGATGCCGCGGGGGACGTTGTCGGCCGGGCGGGCGGCCTCGGCCGGCCGCGCATCCACGGCCGACGCGCGCGTGGCGCTCTGCATGGCGTGTCTCCGGGGCAGGCGGATCAGGCGGCCGGCCCGGAATCCGGCTCGGGGACGATGAACCAGGGCTTCACCCCGACGCCGCGGCGCAGGGAGTACATGTAGAAGATCGGCATGGTCGCCGGGAACAGGTCGCGGAACTCGCTGCCGTTGAAGGTGACGAACACCGCCTCGGGGAAGGCCGCCGCCACGGCGCGCTTCTCGACCATGTTCATGCGGTGGTAGTCGAGGGCGCCCTGCTCGGTGGAGCCCTCGCCGCGATACCACTTGGCCGCGCAGGCGATCAGGCTCGCCAGGATCGCGCCGGAGGGCTCCTCCTCGGGGGTGTCCGCCCCGATCTCGCGGGCGAAGGCGACGACGTCGCTGAGCCGGGTGCTGGCGAAGCCGCGGGCTTGCGCCGCGGCATCGATGGCGCCGAAATAGGCATCCGCCGCCGCGGCCGGGTGTCCGTTCAGCGCCGCATGGGTGTCGGTGAAGATCAGCCGGAAGACCGCCCCCGGCGCATAGGCCTGGCGCACCCGCTCGGCGAGCTGGCCGAGATAATCGAGGCAGGCGAGATCCGGCGCGGCGATTTCGGCCCGCGGGCCCTTGCCCCAGTACAGCACGAATTCGAGCGGCCGCCCGGCCCGCATCGCCGCCTCGACCGCAGGCACCAGCCGCTCGGGATTGCCGGGCTGTTCGCGCTTGAATGCCCAGGTATTGAACGACTTGATGATCAACTCGGGATTGAGCGACCTGGTTGACGTCGCGCCGTTCCGAACTTTCTTTCGTGTCGATGCCATGTCGAACGGCAGCGGCGCGGCTTCGATGATGCCGGCGTCGCTGGGATAGGCCGATTGCATGTCCTTCACCCCTGTCTCGCGTCCCAACGTAAAGCCGGAAATAAACTTTTCTAGCTTCGGCATGATGGCGGCCTGCTCATCGTCCCGCGATGCGCGATAAGGGCGTTAACGACTTACTAAAGTCAATCGAGAATCTAACAGAAGGTTAATACGCTCACAGCAATTGTTATGAATTCACGGGGGCGGCGGGCCGGGGCTGGACGCTCCGCTCGGCGGCACGGCGTAGGCCGCCCGGCCCGCACGAGCCCTGCCGCATTGGACGCGATCTTGCCTTACGATAGCGGCGGCCCCGTCCGGGGGGCGCAGGCGGGAGGCGCGCGAGAACGCTCATGGATCTCGACAGCATCACGGAGGTGGTGGCGCCCCGCAGCCGCGCCGCCCTGCCGGCCTGGCGCCCGGGCGATGCCTGGCTCGCCGGCGGGACCTGGCTGTTCTCGGAGCCGCAGGAGGGGGTGAGCCGGCTGGTCGACCTGCCCTCCCTCGGCTGGGAGGCCTACGCCCTGACGGAGCGGGGCCTCGCGATCGCCGCGACCTGCACCATCGCGGCCCTCGACCGGATCGAGCTGCCGGCCGCTTACGCCGCAGCACCCCTGATCGGGCGGTGCTGCCGGGCGCTCCTCGGCTCGTTCAAGATCTGGAACGCCGCGACCGTCGGCGGCAACGTCTGCCTGGCGCTCCCCGCCGGACCGATGATCGCGCTGGCGGTCGCCCTCGACGGCACCGCCCTGATCTGGACGCCGGAGGGCGGCGAGAGGACCTTGAGCGTCCGCGACCTCGTGACGGGGCCGCAGGCGACGGCGCTCGCGCCCGGCGAGATCCTGCGGGAGATCGCCCTGCCGGCGGCGGCGCTCAAGCGACGCGCCGCCTTCCGGCGCCTGTCTCTCAGCCCCAACGGCCGCTCCGGCGCACTGACCATCGCCACCCTGGACGCCTCGGGCGCCTTCGCCCTCACGGTGACGGCCGCGACCCGGCGCCCGGTGCGGATCGACGTCGCCCACCTGCCGGAGGCCGGGGAGCTGGCGGCGGCGCTCGCCGCCGCGATCCCCGACGATCTCTGGTACGACGACGTCCACGGGGCGCCGGACTGGCGCCGCCACGTCACCGGGCTCCTGGCCGAGGAGGCCCGGGCCGAACTCGCGGGAGGCGGCGCATGAAACCGGCGAGCATGAGGCTGACGGTCAACGGAACGGTCCAGGAGGCCGCACCCCGGGCCGGGCAGTGCCTGCGCACCTTCCTGCGCGAACTCGGCTGGTTCGGGGTCAAGAAGGGCTGCGATACGGGTGATTGCGGCGCCTGCACGGTGCATGTCGACGGCGAGCCGCTACATGCCTGCCTGGTACCGGCCTTCCGGGCGGCGAACCGCAGCATCACCACGATCGAGGGGCTGGCCGGCCCCTGCGCGCCGGGGGACGGCGTGCCCGACAGCCTCCACCCGGTCCAGGCAGCCTTCGTCGCCGCGCAAGGCTTCCAGTGCGGCTTCTGCACCTCCGGGATGGTGATGACGGCGGCCGCCCTCGACCAGGGCCAGCGGCGCGACCTGCCGGCGGCGCTGAAGGGCAATCTCTGCCGTTGCACCGGCTACCGGTCGATCGCTGACGCGATCGACAACATCGCCGACGCCACCGACAACATCGCCGACGCGATCGCGGGCATCGACGGCCAGGTTCCAGCGTTCCGCCCGGCGCCCTGCGAGCACAGCCCGCCGGCCCCCGCCAGCGCCGCCATCGTCAGCGGCCGGGCGCGCTACACCCTCGACCTCACCGTTGCCGGCAGCCTGCACCTCAAGGTTCTGCGCTCGCCCCACGCCCATGCGCGCGTGCTGCGCATCGACGCGACGGCCGCGCTCGCCCTGCCCGGGGTGGTGCGGGTGCTGACCCATGCGGATGCGCCGGACCGGCTGTTCTCCACCGCCCGGCACCAGAACCCCGCCGACGATGCCAGCGACACGCGGGTGCTCGATTCGGTGATGCGCTTCGTCGGCCAGCGCGTCGCGGCGGTGGTCGCCGAGAGCGAGGCGGCGGCGGAGGCCGGCTGCCGCGCCCTGATCGTCGAGTACGAGGTGCTGCCGGCCTGCCTCGATCCCGAGCGGGCGCTCGCTCCCGACGCGCCGCTCGTCCACGGCGTGCGGCCGACGGGCGAGGACGCGCCGCCGCTCCATCCCCATCCCAACCTCGCCGCCGAGGCGCATGGCGAGATCGGCGATGTCACGGCCGGCCTCGCCGCGGCGGACGTGGTGCACGAGGGCACCTACCGCTCGCAGCGGATCCAGCACGCCCATCTCGAGACCCATGCGGCGATCGGCTGGCGCGATCCCGACGGGCGCCTCGTCATCCGCTCCAGCACCCAGGTGCCGTTCCTCACCCGCGACGCCCTCTGCGCCCTGTTCGATCTCCCGCGCGATGGGGTTCGGGTCGAGTGCGGCCGGGTCGGCGGCGGCTTCGGAGGCAAGCAGGAGATGCTGACCGAGGACCTGGTGGCGCTCGCCGTGCTCGCCACCGGCCGGCCGGTGCGCTGGGAACTGACCCGCACCGAGCAGTTCACCGCCACCACCACCCGCCACCCGATGCGGGTGCGGGTGCGCCTCGGCGCCCGCCGCGATGGCACCCTGACGGCGATCGACCTTCAGGTCCTGTCAAATACCGGCGCCTACGGCAACCATGCCGGCGGCGTGCTGCATCACGGCTGCAACGAGGTGATCGCGGTCTATCGCTGCGCCAACAAGCGGATCGACGGCTACGCCGTCCACACCCACACCCTGCCAGCCGGCGCGTTTCGCGGCTACGGCCTGAGCCAGACCATCTTCGCGGTCGAATCCGCCATGGACGAGCTCGCCCGGGCGCTCGACCTCGACCCGTTCGAGTTGCGGCGGCGCAACGTGGTCCGCCCCGGCGACCCGATGGTCTCGACGAGCCTGGAGCCGCACGACGTCCGGTACGGCAGCTACGGCCTCGACCAGTGCCTCGACGCGGTGGCCGTCGCCCTGGCCGAGCCCCTCCCCCCGCCCCGCCGGGCTGGCGCACGGGCTCGGGCATGGCGCTCTCGATGATCGACACCATCCCGCCGCGGGGCCACTTCGCCGAGGCCCGGATCGCGCTCGGGGAAGACGGGCTCTACGCCCTGCGCGTCGGCACGGTGGAGTTCGGCAACGGCACCTCGACGGTGCACGGCCAGATCGCCGCGGAAGTCTTAGAAACCACCCCGGACCGCATCGCCCTCCGCCAGGGCGACACCGACGCGGTCGGGCACGATACCGGCGCCTATGGCAGCACCGGCATCGTGGTGGCGGGCCAGGCCACGTTACGGGCCGCGGAGAGCCTGGCCGCGATCCTGCGCGACCGCGCGGCTGCCCGGCTCGGGCTCGATCCCGCCGCCTGCCGCCTCGACGGCGACGCGGTCACGGCCGCCGACGCCCGGGTGGCGCTCGCGGAGCTCGGCCCCGCCGAGGCCGTGGGGCAGGCCGACGGCAGCCCGCGCTCGGTGGCGTTCAACGTCCAGGGCTTCCAGGTCGCGGTGCATCCGGGGACGGGTGAGCTGCGCATCCTGCGGAGCGTCCACGCCGCCGATGCGGGCCGGGTGATGAACCCGGTTCAGTGCCGCGGCCAGATCGAGGGCGGCGTCGCCCAGGCGCTCGGCGCCGCGCTCTACGAGGATCTCCGGATCGACGGCGATGGCCGGGTCGCGACCCCGTCCTTCCGCACCTACCACATCCCGGCCATCGCCGACGTGCCCCGCACCGAGGTGATCTTTGCCGCCACCCACGACGCGGTCGGGCCGCTCGGCGCCAAGTCGATGAGCGAGAGCCCGTTCAACCCCGTCGCGGCGGCCTTGGGGAACGCCATCCGGGACGCGACCGGCGCGCGGCTGACCGCGACGCCCTTCGCGCCCGACCGGATCTACCGACAGATCAGCCAGAGCGCTGAGGAGGAGCGATGGACCTGAAGCGCGACGACGGCCTGACCCGGCCCAACGGATTTCTGGAGCGCACCTTCGCGCTCTCGGCCCACGGCACGACCGTGCGCACCGAGATGCTGGCCGGGCTGACCACCTTCCTGACGATGGCCTACATCGTCTTCGTCAATCCCAACATCCTGGGCGATGCCGGGATGCCCAAGGGGGCGGTGTTCGTCGCCACCTGCCTCGTCGCGGCGATCGGCTCGCTGGTGATGGCTTTCTACGCCAACTACCCGATCGCGCTGGCGCCGGGCATGGGGCTCAACGCCTACTTCGCCTACGTGGTGGTGCTCCAGATGGGCTACACCTGGCAGGCGGCTTTGGGCGCGGTGTTCATCTCCGGCCTGTGCTTCATGGTCGTCACGCTGACGGGGTTGCGACGGATCATCGTCGAGGGCATCCCCCGCTCGATGCGCATCGCCATCACGGTCGGCATCGGGCTTTTCCTGGCGATCATCGCACTCAAAAGTGCCGGGGTGGTGACGGCGAGCCCGGCGACCTTCGTGACGCTGGGCGACCTGCACAAGCCGAGCACGGTGCTGGCGGTGCTGGGCTTCCTGATCGTCGCGGTGCTCTCGGTGCGCAAGGTCCGCGGCGCGCTGCTCGCCGGCATCCTCACCGTCACGGCGTTGAGCTTCATCGTCGCCGACAACACCTTCCAGGGCGTCGCCTCGCTGCCGCCCTCGATCGCCCCGACCCTGTTTGCCCTCGACATCAAGGGCGCCCTGTCGGGCGGTCTCCTCAACGTGATCCTGGTGTTCTTCCTCGTCGAATTGTTCGATGCCACCGGCACGCTGATGGGTGTCGCCAACCGGGCGGGGCTGCTGACCGAGGGCAAGATGGAGCGCCTCGACAAGGCGCTGATGGCGGATTCGTCCTCGATCTTCGTCGGCTCGCTGCTGGGCACGTCGAGCACCACCGCCTACCTCGAGAGCGCGTCCGGCGTCGAGGAGGGCGGCCGCACCGGCCTCACCGCCGCCACGGTGGCGGTCCTGTTCCTCGCCTGCCTGTTCTTCGCGCCGCTCGCCGGCTCGGTTCCGGCCTACGCCACGGCGCCGGCCCTGTTCTACGTCGCCTGCCTGATGCTGCACGAACTGGTCGATCTCGACTGGGACGACCTGACCGAGGTGCTGCCGGCCTGCGTGACGGCGCTGCTGATGCCCTTCACCTACTCGATCGCCAACGGCGTCGCCTTCGGCTTCATCACCTACGCGGTGATCAAGCTGCTCACCGGGCGGTTCCGGGAGGTGAAGCCGGTGGTGTGGGTGATCGCCGGGGTGTTCCTGTTCAAGTTCGTCGCAACGGGGAGCGCGCACTGACGGGCGCGACGCATCTGTACCCTCCCCCCTCTGCGGGGGAGGGTGCCCCGCGGATGCGGGGCGGGAGAGGGGAACCACGCTTCCGGAAAGGGAGCGACCATGGTGACGGGCGCCACCTGGAACAGCGTCGCGCTGCCCCTCTCCCGGCCCCTGCTGACGCAGGGACTACCCTCCCCCGCAGAGGGGGGAGGGTTGAGCGATGCGCCAATCCCCGAATCGATTCAGTACTTCCGCACTAGGCTCACCAGCCTTCCCTGGATCCGCACCCGGTCCGGCCCGAGCACGCGGGTCTCGTAGGCCGGGTTGGCGGCTTCCAGCGCAATCGACGAGCCGCGGCGGCGCAGGCGCTTCAGGGTCGCCTCCTCGTCGTCGATCAGGGCCACGATGATGTCGCCGGTATTGGCGGTCTCCTGGCGGCGGATGACCACGAGGTCGCCGTCGAGGATGCCGGCCTCGATCATCGAATCGCCGCGCACCTCCAGGGCGTAATGCTCGCCGCTGGCCAGGAAGTCCGGCGACATCGCCACCGTACGGCTCTGGCTCTGGATCGCCGAGATCGGCGTACCGGCGGCGATCCGGCCCATCACCGGCACGCTGACCGAGTGACCGTTCTCGTCCGAGGCGGTCGCCATGGCGGGGATGCCGGCTTGCCGCTTCGGCTCGTGGGCACGCCCACCCTCGACCACGCTGGGGTTGAACCGCACCACCTCGGCCCCGGGGGCGGGCGCGGCCTGCGCCGGCCCCGTCACCGTGTCGGGCAGGCGGATCACCTCGATCGCCCGGGCCCGGTTCGGCAGGCGGCGCAGGAAGCCGCGCTCCTCCAGGGCGGTGATCAGGCGATGGATGCCCGATTTCGACTTGAGGTCGAGGGCGTCCTTCATCTCGTCGAAGGACGGGGGAACGCCCGTCTCCCGCATCCTCTGCTGAATGAAGCGGAGCAGGTCCAACTGCTTACGCGTGAGCATGTGACACTCTCATCCCCGCGCTGCCGCGCTCCGGAAACAAATCGCGAACATGGTAAGCGTTCCGCAAGTGTTCCGCAAGCGGGTTCGAAAAGGCGGCGCGAAGGGTGGGCGCGTCGAAGCTTTTTGGCGGCGGGCGATCGGAGATGTTTGGCGACAGCTTCGGAAAACTCTCACTATATCAACAACTTATTCCGATGCCGATTGGTAAGGCGAGGTCGCAGGGCACTCCGCCGCCAGATATCTGTAACATGCTGCGAGCACGCG
Organism: Methylobacterium aquaticum; assembly: GCF_016804325.1. NCBI lineage: Bacteria > Pseudomonadati > Pseudomonadota > Alphaproteobacteria > Hyphomicrobiales > Methylobacteriaceae > Methylobacterium > Methylobacterium aquaticum. The sequence continues at coordinate 6,591,764 of NZ_CP043627.1, read as the reverse complement.
TTTTCCCGTGCAACATGCGCCGGATCAAGCGCGCTCTCCCTGTGGCTATCATCGGCTCGCCGGACCTTTACAGGGCCGTGAGGGCTGGGCTCGTGGCCCAAGGCACCACTCTCGATAAGGAGCGGGTCGCTAAAGGCGTCAACAGACAAACTGTCGATAAAGCCCCCAAAGGGGAACGTCGTAGCAAACGCAGCCAAGCAATCATCAACGAATTGATGGCCGCAGCCCTGGACGTTGAAGAGGGGCAACCGTGAAAAATTCTACGGCGCCGCTGGAATCGCGCAGGCTGCAGGGATCACCCGGCAAGCATTCCATAAGGTCTGCCGACGATTTCACACAGGACGGACCACGCCCTGGCGGGGTGTCGTTCCCGAAATTCGGACGGCGCATGGTCAAGGTGGCCGCTCTGGTCAGATCTGCGAAGTTCGCTTCGACAGCCTTCCGCATGAAATTCAAGCCCGCTTGACGGAGCTTCACGGCCCCGTCGAAGCCCCCTTGAAGCGCGATGATGCTACATCGACCGAGTGCCAGTAGCGCCATGCACTGATCCGACCTGCCCCTACTGCGCCCAAGCGCTCGATGGAACGGGCCCGCATCATCAAGGACATCGCCAGCCGCGACCACATCAACCCCAAGGGTCGGCGCGAACGCGTCGCCAAGCCGGATTCGCCCGCGAGCACCTGCGCCGCATCGCCCGGCGCGAGGTGAAGGATGAAGAAGTTCACGGTCCCAATCCCGAGCATCACTACCGCCATCTGGGGGAGCCGCCGCGCCCAGAAACGCCGTCCCGTCGTCGCGCGCGTCACCGGCTTGGTTGCTCTTCGTGTCGGTGCCGCGGGCGCTGCTTGTGTCGGTGCCGCGGGCGCTTGTCCCCGTGTCGAACCAGGCGTGCTTCAGCGAGCCGTAGATCCGGTCGCCGCGGGTGACCACGTCCTTCAGGTTGGCCGCGTGGAGCGAGAAGAAGCGCAGCTCGATCAGCGAAATCGATGGTAGGTCGCGCTGCACGATCTGCTGGAACTGCTTGAGATCGCGACCCGGGCGGCCGGGTCCGGCTCGGCCTGGGCCTGGACCTTGGCGATCAGCCCGTCGATCTCCGGGTTGCGGTAGCCCGAACCGTTGGTCCAGGGCGTGTTCTTGCCGATCCAGCCCAACCGATAGGCCCGCGTCACCCCGACCTGCGGATCGGAGAAAGCGGCGAACCACGTGCTCGAGATGTCGAAGTCGCGGTCGCCGTAGACGCGCCGGGTGAAGGCCGCGGTGTCCTGGCTGCGGATGGTCACGTCGATGCCGACGCGCTTCAACCCCTGCTTCAGGTACTCCCCGGTCCGCTTACGTCGCCGCCGTAAGGGAGGAAGTCGTGGGTAAGCGAGAAGCGGATGCCGTCCGGCCCGCACTTGAACCCGGCCTCGTCGAGCAGCGCCTCGGCGCGCCTCACGTCGAACGGATATTGCGGCACGCTATCGTCGTGGAAGGCGGCGAGCGTCGAGGCGACCTGGCTGATCGCCGGCTTGCCGAAGCCGGACCAGACGATGTTGGCGATCGCCGCCGTTCAGCCGCCGTGAACCGGTACGACGGAGCCACGGTACTTCTCGCAGATGAAGGTCGCGACCTCGGGCGAGGCGAGGAGCGCCGAGAGGTGCTGCACCCACGGGTCCTTCTCCGGGACCTGCGTGGTGACGAAGATGTTGGCGTAAGGGTTGTTCTCGGCCTTCTCGAGCGCCAGCGCGTCCTTCGCCGGGGTTAGGCCTGCCTCGAGCGCGTAGTTGCCGTTGATGACCGCGAGCGTCACGTCGTCGATGGAACGCGGCAATTGGGCGGGGCGACCTGCACGAGGGCGATCCGCTTCGGGTTGTCGGCGATATCCGACGGCGTTGCGAGCTGGCCGTCCTAGAGGCCGGCTCTTAGGCTGATTAGGCCGTCTGCCTGCAACAGGTTCAAGGCGCGGCTGAGATTCGTCGCGTTGTTGGGCAGGGCTACGGTGGCGCCGGCCGGCACGTCGGCGAGGCTCTTCACCTTGCGCGAGTAGATCCCGAGCGGCTCGATATGGGTGGCGGCGATCACCGCGAAGGTGGTGCCGATCTGGCCCCCTCGGTGTGCAGGTAGGGCGCATACTGGAAGAAGTTCGCGTCGGCGTCGCCGTTGAGGATCAGGGAGTTCGGCCGGATGTCGCCGGAGATCTCGATGATCTTGATGTCGAGACCGGGGGCGAGCTTCTCCTTCACGAAGCGCAGGATCTCGGCATGCGGCACCGAGGAGGCGGCGATCCGCAACGGTGCGGCGAGAGCGGCGCCAGAGAGGAGCGAGAGAGCCGCGGCAGCGAGCAGGGTGCGTCTGTCAAAGGCAAGCATGGTTCCGTCCCGTGGAAGAGGTCCGAAAAGCGCCGCGTCCCGCATCCGGACCTATGCCGACGAATGCAGGATCGTTCCTCACAAAGAACGCTTGGCAACGGACGAAGGAGCAGAGCTTGTCGCGGAAACCGGCTCACGGGACAAGGCCCCGCAGATATAAGAGTATCAACAAGTGAAATTTGAAATAAACGCACTAAATCAATTATCAGGAGAGAGTCCGCCTCCAACTAAATCGTTCTTCAAAAAGAATATTTTCATTGACTTGAGGCTGCGATGGAGTGGAGCATGCCGATCCCGCGCCGCGCCCGAACCCGATGCGCGGGTGCCGCCACGGCCGGGCGACTCCGGCCGAGCGCACGGCCTCCCGCTCTCCTCAAGTTCGAGGCTTGTCATGCCGGACCGCCGCCAAGCCCTCGCCTTCCTGTCCTCGATGAACCGCCCCGGATTTCCCGGAGGCTCCAACTTCTGAGAGTCCGTTTGGAAAGTCTGACATCAGTATATTTAAAGGTTATGCGGAATGGCAGCACGTCGTGAATGGCTTGATGGCTCGGCCGTGGTTTGGACCAAAGAGAATAGGGCGCGGTATGACCGCCGCAACCAGAGATATCCGAGCGATCTGACGCCGGACGAATGGCGCGAATTGGAGCCATTCCTGTCCATCGCTCAAGGGATCGGCAGGCCACGGACCTACAGCCTTCAGGAGATCATCAATGGCATCCGCTACGTGCAGCGGTACGGCATCCCGTGGGATGCCATGCCCAAAGATCTCCCGCCGTCCAGCACCTGTTACGACTACTGGCGAGCTCTGGTCGATGGCGGTCACTTGGATCGCATCAACCATCATCTCGTGATGCGTGACCGTGAGCAAGACAGGCGCGAGGCCAGTCCGACCCTCGCGATCATCGATGCTCAGTCGGTCAAGTGCGATGCCCCGCAAGGCGAGCGCGGCTATGACGCGGGCAAGAAAGTGCTCGGCCGCAAGCGACACCTGGTGGTGGACAGCGGCGGGCGTCTGTTGGCCGTCAGCGTGACACCGGCCAACGTCCAGGATCAGGATGGAGGCCTCGCCTTGGTCAAGCGCCTGGTGCGCCTCTATCCTTGGGTGGAGACCATTGTCGTCGATGCCGTTCAGTCTGGGTTGAAGCGGGCGGTCGAGGTCGTCCTTCGACCGGAGGGGGCGAAGGGCTTTGTTCTTCTGCCAAAGCGGTGGAAGGTCGAGCAGAGCATAGCCGCTCTCACGGGCTCGCGGCACCTCAAGACCGACAACGAAACGCTCCTCCATGTCTCGGCAGGTGCGATGCTGTTCGCATCAATCGGCCGATTGCTCGCGTCAATTACTATGGGTTAACTCTTTCCTAACGGACTCTCAAGTCCGCTGGTCAGGTCGAGCTCGCGAGCGTTGCATCTGCTCTAGACTGGCGCCGTACCGAGATTCTTCTTCGACACGCGAATACTGCGTATCTTGACTACGAGCGAGCGAAGACGAGGTGAAGCGCTGGTCAGGTCATCGTCCATCAACGCCTGATGGGCTTCCGGTGAGTAGCGTGGTGTAGCTGCTTGTGGTCCACCACGATGACCGGCAGGGCCGGACTGATCAGACTGCGAGGTTTGGCAGGCTGACGAGGGGATCATCGTCGATCGGGGCGATGCGGTGGTTCTGGCGCACCTTCACGTAGGTGGCGTCGATCCAGAGATAGGGCCACTCGCCCTCGATCGGCCGGTCGAGGAAGGCGTTCACCCGCTCGTCGATCTCCTGGCACAGCCGGCTGACCTGGCTCTTGGAGATGCCCGTCCCGCCCAGCGCCTGGACCAGATCGTCGACCGCGCGGGTTGAGATGCCCTGGACGTAGGCCTCCTGGATCACCGCGGTCAGCGCCTTCTCGGTCATCCGACGTGGTTCCAGGAAGCTTGGGAAGTCGCTCCCCGTCCGCAGCTTCGGGATGCGCAGCTCGACGGTGCCGGCCCGCGTCTGCCAGTCCCGGTCACGGTACCCGTTGCGCTGGGCCAGCCGCTCCGGGGCCTTCTCGCCATGGGCCGCGCCGGTCAGGCCGCCCACCTCCAGTTCCATCAGACGTTGCGCGGCAAAGCCGATCATCTCGCGCAGCACGTCCGCGTCGGCGCTCTTCTCAGCCAGCGCCCGTAGGCTCATAACGGCATCGGTCATCGGAGGTCTCCCGGGTTCGGGGTTGGTGGCTCACAACCCGATCCTAACCCGTCACCGCCGATGGCCACCGCCGCGTGAGATCCCGCCTGCTACAGCGCTGTGAGGGCGCGCAGGCGGGCTCTCCCGCTCTCGTCCAGCTACACCACTCCAAGGGACACGACCATGGATTAGCCGAGAATGGCCCACACACGACCGATTGTTACATGAAATGGCATACTTACACCTCCCGATATTGGGCTATCAGGGGTGACGCGCCATAAAATTCATAATCCCAAGATAAACGCCAATGGCAAAAATTAAAATTCCGATGGAAATAACCACCCATTGGAGTTGGCGATATGACAAAACGGAAAATTGCCACGATCTGCGCATTGCTGCGCCAACCTCCTTGGAGCCCTGCTTCTAACTTTCTCATTCTCGACCACATCTTCTGATTTCTGTCTCATCACGATAAAGAATTTTGATATCAAAGGCAATTCAGCCCCCCTTAAAGATATCATATGCTATTTGCGTAAATCAGAACGCGATTTTGGTAATAGTTACAAGCGCGTTTGTTGGCATGGGCATGAAGTAGTACCCAATGAGAAAATAGTAAACCTATCGCATTAGTAAATTTATAATATCATTATCTTTTTTGGCCGGCATTATTCTCATTTTGTTTGGCTTTCTCGGTCAGCTCACAATATTTTTTCTCGAAGATGACCGCGGCCCAATACGATTTGTTGCGCCAGTTAGCCCGCAGCCCAAACGACGACGGCGGAGATGACCTCCGGCACCTACCTCGCCCTCACCTCCGTCCTGGTGCTGGCCTGCGCCTGGGTCGCGGTGGGAGGCCTGAGGCGGGCGGCGCAGCGGCTGGATGGGAGGGGAGACGGCGGGCGCCTACGGGATATGCCGACACGCTCGACACCTCGCTCAACCGCGTCGTGAACCGCGGCGAGCGCATCTCGAACTTCGTCGACCAAGTGCGCTTCTCGACCAGCCCCGCCCTCGCCGGCACGACGGTGCCACATCCGAACCGGCTGTTGCAGGCGTCCATGGCCGCCGTCAGCGCACCGGACTTTTCCCGCTCGAGGGTCCGAATAGTGGGCGGGGGGCCCCGTCGAGCGGTACCAGATCCTTCGTGACGAGCCCGCCTTGCCGTAGCGCCAGGGCGTCAGCCCCTGCTCCTTCCAGGTCTTCGCCACGCCATGGAGGGCAGCCTGGATCAGGTGGCAGCTGTCGTTCGTCGCCTCGGGGAGATGCACCACCGTCGAGACCGCGCGCATCGGGTCGCCGCGGTCGTGCGCGCTGGTGTGGCAGAAGATCGTCACGGCCGAGACTGCGAGTCCGCCCCACCGCAGCTTCTCGCCGAGCCGTATGGCGTGCGCCGCCGCCTGCTCCAGCATCGTCCTCTCGGTGATCCGGCTGGAGAAGCCACGGGCGACGGCGCACCCTTCCGGCGCGCCGGCACGATCTCAAGCGGCAGGCAGGCGTGGCCGCACAGCGTATGGATTATGCATTTATTTTGTTTTTATATACCAATCATCAAAATCAGAAAAGTTCGCGAAAACACGCCTATAGCCGTTTTTTGATAGCAAATCAAATATCTCGCGTCTTTGTTTTGTATAGTTATGCTCGATAGAAATCAGACCTATATCGTATTTACTGAAATCAAAAGATAGCAGGATATCTATCTCACTGCCCTCCGTATCTATACTCATGTAATCAATAATTTTTGGAGATTTTGCCTCAATTAGAAAATCCTCAAGAGTAATTGTTTCTACTGGATAGCGCAAGCCGCTTTCGCGCAAAGTTGCATGATGATCGCAAGACGTAAAAGTTTCAAGAGTCGACAGCGCAGGATCAGATGTCTGATTGAATTCTAATATGTGTCCCGTTTGAGAAAATATGCATTTGCTGCTTATATAGCATGAACGGGAGTTATAAAGCTTATCATGCCACTCCTTACAAGGCTCTGCCACTGCGCCATCCCATCCAAAAATTTTTTCAAGTAAGATAGTATTGCTGAGTTTTTCGCCATCGCAAGCACCAAATTCTACAAAATATCCATCTTTTTTTTCTCGCGTATTGAACAAAACCCAAAGATCCTGGAACAATTGACTGCTTGACAAATGAGCATTTTGAACGACATACGCTACAAATTCACGCTCTCTCGAATTATATAAAGACGATGTACTAAAATTGCTGCGTAACGAATGGCAGACTTTAAGAATTTCATGCACCGACATTTTTCTGCTCTGATTATTATCATGAGACACTCGAAAATATCACAAATTTGATATAAGTCAAGATGAATTTATGAAAAAAATACCAGGTATTTCGTGTAATACTTTCCATTACAGTAATTTATTGGAATATTTGGAGACTCAATCGATCTAAAAAGATATCTTTTACAATTATTACGAGAAACTTGCTGTGCAGACCCCGACCATGAACCTTGAAGACGTTCTTGATCGAAGCCGACAGCGTTAATCTGTGCAGGTGTGGGTTATCGTGATCAGACGCCCGCGCTATGCCTGTCGCGCCTGCGAGAACGTGGTCGTACAGACCTCCGCGCCCGCCTGCTGATCGAGGACGGACTGTCCACCGGCGGCCTCGTTGCGCAGGTCCTCGTCTCCAGAGCAGATCTCCACCTCCGGCGCGAACTGCCGGTGGATCGTGTTCGCCCGGGCCGAAATGTCGCCGTAGAGGGCATAGTTCGAGGAGAAAACCCGCACGTTCTTCTGGCGGCACAGGTTGCGGATTTTGAAGAAGGGCTCGCCCATCTTGATCCCGAGCGCCTTGGCCTCGGCGTTGCGGGCGATGGCGCAGCCGTCGTTGTTCGAGAGCACGATCACTGGAACACCGGCGAGCTTCGGGTTGAACACGCGCTCGCAGGAACAATAGAAGCTGTTGCCGTCGATAAGCGCGATGGCGTGGCTCATCGCACGAGACTCGCCCGGGCCTTTACGTCGTGCCAGCGCACCGAGAACAACAGCACGCCCCAGATTAGGCCTTCCTCTAGGTCCTCCAGAGCGAATTCCTGGTCCGTCTCTTGGTTATAGAACGTGAGGGACAGCCGGCTCCCGATCAAGGCCACGCTTCGAGCCTGTGTGGAGCAGGGATGACAGGATCAGGAGATCGTCGTGGGGATGCGGACGACGTTCATGGTGCAGACGTTCGGGATCCACCGGAAGCGGCTGCGGCCGGGCGCGCGGGATGTTGCGCCGACCGAGAATGGGGCGCTCAAGCGGGCGGAGGTGATCGTCAAGCGGATGCCGGGCACGGCGGCGCTGCGCATCGTGGCGGACGACGAAACGGGCGAACTCGAGAGCGCGACGATCCTCGGTCAGTTCGGCGAGGTGCCGGAGGACTTCGCCGAGATAGTGGGGCAGCTGGCGAAACTCTTTAGCGCCTACACAGTGGGACGAGGAGACCAGAAATTAGGACGCCTGGGCATTGGGTACATGTCGTAGGGGAGGATAATATGCATAAAATCACGAGGTGGAACGATGTTCATTATATAACTAATTATGTGGAATATGCTTGGTCATGTCGCCAAGTTTCGCAGAAAACTATCAGATCTTGCTATTGTCGCTTTGCTTGAACTCGTTTTGACAGAGCTGGTGCGTCAGGCTGAAGCTGACGGCTTGTCAGTCCGCACGACAAGATGCCACAGCGCTGCGCTTCCTATCGGAGTAAGCACCTCAAGCGATTGGGGCTTCTTTCTCCAGAAATGACCCTTGGCATGCCCGAGAACATTCAGCCTATCAGCACGTACATTCCGTTACTAGAGGGCCTTTATATACGTAAGGCGCGATAATCGCTGCGGTTTTAGTCCGGCATGACGCCGCGAGGCCAAAGCAGAAAACATCAAGGATTAGACAATGTTACTATCTTACATTCAGAAGCGTATTAAGTATCATAGACCAACAAACGGAAGCCTAGAATTGACATTAAGCAAGGATATGCTCCATGATATATTGAGAGGCGCGCTCGCCAGCATAGAAGTTGATGAGGACTGGTATTTGGAGCGGCATCAAGACGTCAAACTTTCCATTGAGGCTGGATCGATTGCAAGCGCAAAAGAACATTTCGTAAAATACGGCTATTTTGAAGGAAAATTACCATATAAAATACCAGTTGACGAGCAATATTACCTACGTGAAAATCCTGATGTAAAATCTGCTATCAAATCAGGAAGCATTAATAGCGCCGCTGAGCATTTTTATTCGGCTGGAGCATACGAAGGGCGATTGCCGTCAAAGAATTTTTCGCTCTTTAAAGCGTAAATATTTCTGAAATAAACATAAATAAACTTACATGATCCAAAGCCGGCCCTGAGGAAAATTACAGTGAACACATTTGCGGTCCTTGCACATTTTCCTGATGTAGGGGGCATAAGAACTCAGTTAAACAGAGTATCTTTGAATTTTAACGAATGGGATACGAAAAAATCCCCGCTCGGCGGCTGCCGCGGGGCTGAAAGCGGGGTCTCGGGTCCACTGAAGATCCGCCGGGCCAACGGGTAGGCGGCGGGACGGGTTCCGAGGTCAGTCGTGGCCGTGTTGGCGAACCTGCTCCCGGTCGATGCTGCGGAGCAGGTCTGTCTGCGCCGTCAGCTGCTCTCGCGCGGCTCGCTGGCATTCAGCTATCCGGGCCAGGTGCTCGACCTGCTGACGGCCGATCTCCCGCAGGTCGCGCAGGATGTTCAGGTACTCGGCCAGCCCTTGCAGGTGGACCATAGCGTCCCCCACCGTGCCGGGCGCCGGGGGCGGCACCTCGTGCTTGTCCTTGTTCGCCCGCAGCACCATGGCGACGCACATCATGGCAACGGCGCCACCGACGAAGACCTGGAGCGCCGGCATCGACGACAGCAGGGGGAGCAGTGCGATCAGGTGCTCCATGTTATTTCATCCGCTCCAGCACCGCGAGGGCCTGGCCCAGCCGGGTTCGGCGATCGACCGCATCGAGGCGTGCCACGTAGCACGAGATGGCCTCGAACACGGTCAGGGTCCCGAAGACCGGGATGACGAAGGACGGTGCCTCGGCGGTGAAGGCGTCGACCACCAGGGCGAGGGTCAGCTGCCCCATCACCAGGGCGCCGAGCGCCGAGCACACGGCCCGGACGTTGGCACCGTTCGGCTTTGTAATGCTGTTGTTGATGTGGCCATTGAGCCAGAGAGCGGTGACCCGCAGCACGCCCACCGCCCCGAAGAAGAAGGCCATGTTGCCGTCGTTGAAGCCAACCTCCGCAATCGGCTTCAGCGCGGCCTGCTCCATCGTGTCGCCCGGCATCGCGAGCGTCACGGCGATCAGCAGCATCATGACCGCCATGGCCCATTCGAATAGGCGGTTGAAGCTGTAGGCGCCCGCCGGGTGGGCGGGTGCGCTCGGGCCGGCGGGGAACAGCATGGCACCCTACCGCGCCGTCGCCGGTAGGGAGGCGATGACCGGCGCCAGGGTGTTGTGCTCGTTGGCGTCATGATCGAGATTGAGCTTGCGGAATACGATCTCGGTGAGACCGGCCTGCCCACCGGCCGCTTCGATCGCCTTAGCCGGCGCCGCGTCAACCGCCCGCTGCACCGCCTTGGCGATGACCTGCGAGCCAACGTTGATCGACAGCCTGCCCTCCGTCACCGAGCCCGGAACGGCGTTGTTGGCGTACTCGGTCACGGCGTTCGCCATCTGCTCGATGTGAACCGCTCCGGGTTTCTCGGAGGCTGTTTGTGTTGGGTCAGGCGGCCAAGGCTTGGTCGCTGACGTGGGTATAATAGTGCGCCTCGGCCTCGGCCTCGGCGGGAGGGATGTTGCCGATCGGCGCGAGCAGGCGGTGGTGGTTGTACCAGTCGACCCATTCCAGGGTGGCGTACTCGACCGCCTCGAAGGAGCGCCATGGGCCGCGTCGGTGGATCACCTCTGCCTTGAACAAGCCGTTGATCGTCTCCGCGAGGGCATTGTCGTATGAGTCGCCGACGCTGCCGACGGACGGCTCGATACCCGCTCCGGCCAAGCGCTCAGTGTAGCGCAAAGCCAAGTATTGCGAGCCGCGGTCCGAATGATGAACCAGGCCGCTGCCCTGGACAGGACGACGCTCGTACAGCGCCTGTTCCAGAGCATCCAGAACGAAGCTCGCGTGAGCACTGCGCGAGGCTCGCCAGCCGGAGCCTGCCCTCGGGCCGGCGAAGCCGGACCCGGGGGATGCGTCGGGCGAACACATCGATGACGAAGGCCACATAGACGAAGCCCGACCACGTCGCCACGTAGGTGAAGTCGCTGACCCACAGAGCATTCGGCCGGGGCGCCTTGAACTGACGGTTGACGCGGTCGAGGGGGCAAGCTGCGGCCGGGTCAGGGATCGTGGTGCGAACGGTTCTGCCACGCACCACCCCCGCCAAGCCCATCCTGCGCATCAGCCGCGCCACCGTGCATCGCGCGGTCACGATCCCCTCTCGGGCCAGCTGCCGCCAGATCTTACGCACGCCGTAGACACAGAAGTTCGCCTCGAACACGCGCTGGATCTCGATCATCAACGCGGCGTCGCTGCGAGTGCGAACCGGCTGCTTCTCGGGATCGGCACGCCGGGCAGCGTGCAGGTAGTAGGTCGACGGGGCGATCGGCAGCACCCTGCAGATCGGCCTCATCCTGAGGCTCTCGAAGGACGACCCCGTAGACGGCCCGATGATCGTCGATGAAGCTGATCATGGCCGAGACCGGCGGTCGAGCTCCGCCATCGCGAAATATGCGCTCGCCTTGCGCAGGATCTCGTTGGCCTGGCGTAGCTCACGGTTCTCCCGTTCGAGCGCCTCGATCCGCTCGCGCTCGTCCGTCGTCCGGCCAGGACGCACGCCCTGGTCGCGTTCGGACTGGCGCACCCAGTTCCGCAGTGTCTCGCCCGAGCAGCCAATCTTGGCGGCGATCGACTGGATCGCCGACCACTGCGAGCCATGCTCGCCCTCGTGCTCGCAGACCATCCGCACGGCGCGCTCACGCACCTCAGGGGAAAACGGCGTTGTTCGCTTCGTCATGGCTCCATCCTCTCAGAAGTTGGAGCCTCCGGGAAACCCGGAGCGGTTCAAGCGCGCCGGATGGTCGCTCGGCGACCTTGAGCGGGTCGAGATCAACGAGGCCCTCGCGGTCGTCCCGCTCGCTGTGGCCAAGGAGATCGGCCTGCCCGAGGACATCGTCAACGTCGAGGGCGGCGCCATCGCTCACGGCCACTCCATCGGCGCGACCGGCGCGGTGCTGACCACCCGCCTGCTCCATTCGATGCGTCGCGACGGCATCCGGCGCGGTCTGGTTACCCTCTGCATCGGCGGGGGACAGGGCATCGCGCTGGCTGTCGAGGCGACGTGACGGGAGCCTGCCCCGGGCTGCCCCTGGCCGTTCCCAACGGACGCAAACCAACCGGGCATTCCGTGAACGAAGAGGTCACGTCACGAGAGGCATCGAGACGGTCCGGACTGCGCTCAGGCCTTCGGCGCGATCGCTGACGATGTCCGGGGCGGCCTTGCCCGTGCCCGCCGTTGACAGCCCAACGGCAGTAAGGCTGCCGAATACCGGTCGCTTCCCGGAGAGCATGACGTCGCTCGCAGACGGCACGCTCGTCGTTAGCAGCATCGCCGATAGAGACCTCCTTGGGATCGAGGGCGAAGGTGCAGTCATGATGCCCTTCTTGAAACCCCGCGAACGTGGGACGCGCTCGACCTTCGGCCTCCTAGATGACGAGCACCTGGGCACTCTATGGGTCACCTCGAACGACGCGACGGCCGTCGGCGCACCCGGACTGACTGCCCCCGACGGCGGATGGATCCGCCATGGCGTCGGTGACGGAGCATCTCGGCTTCGGCGTCACCGCCTCGGTGTCCTACGAGCCGCCCTTCACCCTGGCGCGGCGCTTCTCGACCCTCGACCATCTGACGGACGGGCGCATCGCCTGGAACATCGTCACCGGCTACTCGGCGGCGGCCTCGCGGGCGGTGGGCCGCCCCGGGATCACCGCGCACGATACCCGCTACGACATCGCCGACGAGTTCCTCGACGTGGTCTACCGCCTTTGGGAGGAGAGCTGGGAGGACGGCGCGGTGTTGCGCGACCGGGAGCGCGGCCTGTTCGCCGATCCCTCAAAGATCCACCGCATCGAGCACACGGGCGAGCATTTCCGGATGGAGGGCATCCACCTCGTCGATCCCTCGCCGCAGCGCACGCCGTTCCTGTTCCAGGCCGGCGCGTCGAACCGCGGCCGCGACTTCGCCGCTGCCCATGCCGAGGCGGTGTTCCTGAGCGACCCATCGAAGGCCGCCATCAAGGCGACCGTGGCCGATACCCGCCGCCGCGCCGCAGCCCGCGGGCGCGATCCCGCCGGGATCCTGTTCTTCGCCCTGATGACGGTGATCGTCGGGCGCACCGAGGCGGAGGCGCACGACAAGCACCGCGACTACCTCGCCCACGTCGATCCGGAAGGCGCGCTCGCCCTGTTCTCGGGCTGGACCGGCATCGACCTCGCGCCCTACGACCTCGACGATCCGTTCCCGGTGATCCGCAAGGAGAACGCGATCGCGTCGCTGGTCGAGTCCTTCGCCCGGCCGGAAAAGGCCTGGACGATCCGCGAGATCGTCACCCACAACGCCATCGGCGGGCGTGGGCCCGTGCTGGTCGGCTCGGCCGCGCAGGTCGCCGACGCGCTCGAAGCCTGGATGGACGAGACCGATATCGACGGCTTCAACCTGAGCTACGCGGTGACGCCCGAGGGCTACGGCGACTTCATCGAGCTCGTCGTGCCGGAACTGCAAAGCCGCGGCCGCTACAAGACCGCCTACGCGCCGGGCCCCTTGCGGGAGAAGGTTGTCGGGCCGGGCCAGAGGCTGCTGCCGGCGAGCCATCCGGCGGCACGGTTCCGGCGGGGGAAGCAATGACGAACCCGCCGAACGCCTGCGCGTAACACGCCTCGCTCTTCATCAACACGAGTTCGCATTGACTGCGAGACCGTTTGTTTGCAGCCTACAGAGTTGACATCCTGCTTGTCATTCCGGGGCCGCGCAGCGGAGCCCGGAATCCAGAAACACAGGTCTTCCAGAACGGGGCGGGGAGTACTCCGCTTGATCCTGTACCGTTAGCGCGTCTGGATTCCGGGCTCCGCTGCGCGGCCCCGGAATGACCAGCAGAGTGTCAATTCCGTGGGACGGAACCAAGCAAGCTCTGAGCTGATGACGCGGAGGATGACAGGTGCCGTGGGGATAGGCCGGGCAGGACTCACGGTCCCTTCACGTCCGGCCGGGCATCCGGCACGAAGCCGGCCCGGTTCGGCATCGCCACGGCGGGCAGGCTCCTCGCGTCGAGGACGGCATCCGCCGGCACGATCCCGTTGAGGTGCAGCAGGTAGGCCGAGACCGCGTAGACCTCGTCATCGGTCAGGGATTGCGGCGCGTCGAACGGCATCGCCCGCCGGACGTAGTCGAACAATGTCGTGGCGTAGGGCCAGAAGCTGCCCACCGTGCGCACGGGCTTGGCTGTCGCAAGCGTGCCCTGCCCGCCGACCAACCGGTCGGCCGCTCCGCCCTGGCCGGTCTCGCCGTGGCAGGAGGCGCACCGGGCGGCGAAGACCGCGCGGCCCTCCGCGACGCTGCCGTGGCCGGGCGGCAGCCCGGCGCCGTCGGGGCGCACGTCGATGTTCCAGGCGGCAATGGCGTCCGGCGTCGCGGGCCGGCCAAGGCGGTGAGGGCCGAGGGAATCGGCCGCGGCCGGTCCTGCGAGGATCAAGCAAGCCGCGCCGACGGCGGCTCCCGAAACAATCTCACGCCACATGCCGCACGCTCCCGCCGGCCGCGACCTGCCAGCCGTAGATGCCGTTGAAGTGGTAGATCGAGTTCGTGCCGCGGGCCGCCACCAGCGCCTCGCGGGTCGGCTGGCGGTAGCCGGTCTCGTCGGTGGCGCGGCTCTGGATCAGGGCCGGACCGCCGTCCCAGGACCAGGGCAGGCGGAAGCGGGTGAGGCAGCGCGACAGCACCGGCTCCTGCAAAGTGGCCGGGCGCCAGGAGGCGCCGCCATCGACCGAGACCTCGACACCGGTGATGCGCCCGCGGCCCGACCAGGCGAGACCGGAGATCTCGTAGGCGCCCGGCTCATTGAGCTGATGCCCGCCGGACGGCGTGGTGACGACGGACTTCGCCTCCATGGTGAAGGTGAACTGGCGCGCCGTGCCGTCGGGCATCAGGTCGGTGTATTTCGAGGTCTCCTCCCGGGTCTGGAACGGCCGGTCGCCTAACTTCATCCGGCGCAGCCACTTGATGCTGAGGTTGCCCTCGAGGCCGGGGAGGAACAGCCGCAAGGGATAGCCCTGCTCCGGCCGCAAGGCCTCGCCATTCTGGGCGTAGGCCAGGATCGCGCCGTCGAGGGCCGAGAGCGGCAGGCTGCGTGTCATCGCGGCGGCATCCGCTCCTTCCGCCAGCAGCCAGGCGGCTTCCGGCCTGACGCCGACCTCGTCGAGGAGCGTCGCCAGTTCGACGCCGGTCCACTCGGCGCAGCTGAGGAGCCCATGGGTGTCCTGCACCGTCCAGGCCGGGTTGGTTTTCTGCCAGGCCGGCGTGTTGCCCGAGCATTCGAGAAAGTGCAGCCGCGACACGCTGGGGAAGCGGGCGAGGTCGTCCATGGTGAGGATCAGGGGCCGCGCGACGAGGCCGTGCACCACCAGGCGGTGCTGCTCGGGATCGATCGCCGGGACCCCGCCGTGGTGGCGCTCGAAATGCAGCCCGTTCGGGGTGATCGTGCCGTGGAGGTGCTGGAGTGGCGTGCCGGTCGAGGCGGCGCCCGGGAAGGCCGGGGTCGTGCGGGGCTTGCGGGCGAGGCGCTCGAAGGACGAGGGCACGCCGTAGCCGGGGCTCGCGACGCCCCTGCCCGGCTCGCGGGTCCAGGCTGGCACCTGCAACGGCCCCTCGGCGGCGAGCGCGCCGCCACTGACGCCGAGGGCGCCTGCGAGGAAGCTCCGGCGCCCGAAGAGCGGGACGGAGGATGGTGGCATGGGAAACGATCCTTCAGGCGGTGCGCCAGCGCAGCGCGCGGGCGGCGAGCGAGGCGGCGGTGGCATTGAGCAGGAAGCCGACGAGGCCGAGGATCACGACGCCGAGCATCACCAGATCCATCTGGAAGCGCTCGCGCCCGGCGATGATCAGGCCGCCGATACCGGGGCCGACCGCCATGAAGTATTCGGCCCCGACGGTGGCGAGCCAGGAATAGATCAGCGCCAGCTGGAGGCCGGTGGCGATCGAGGGCAGTGCGGAGGGCAGGAACACCCGCAGCAGCATCTGCCGGTGTGAGAAGCGGAGCGCCCGGCCGACCTCGACGAGCTGTGGCGAGGCACTGGCGACGCCTTCTTTCGTGTTCACCACCACCGGCACGAAGGCGGCGAGCGCGATGAACACCACCTTGGCACTCTCGGCGAAGCCGAACCAGATCGAGATGATCGGGATCCAGGCCAGGACCGCGATCTGCTTCACGGCATGGAACGTCGGACGGGGCCGTCATAGGCCGCGAAGACGGGCTCGAGATCGGGAACCGAGGTCTTCACGAAGCCCTCGTTCGCCGCACGCGCCGTCATGCCATTGACGACGAGCATCTGCTGAAACTCACGGTCGGACGGCAGGCGGTGGAAGCAGGCGGCGAGGAAGTCGGCTGTAGCGGCGGCGCGCGTCGCCAGGTCGTGCGAGGTCGCAGTCCCGCTGAAGTCGCCGGCGAGCGGCGTGAGCAGGTCCGGCGACAGCCTGGTCACGGCGTCGACGAGGTTGATGCCGGCGACACCCGCAGGACCGTGCTTGCGGAGATACGCGCCTGCGACGTAGCCGCCGAGCGACCAGCCGACGACCACGGGACGGCGCAGCCTGGCCGCGGCGATCACGGCCGCGACGTCGTCGGCCCACCGGTCGGGATCGGCATAGGCGGCGAGCGCGTCCGGCTTGTCGGAATCGCCGTGCCCGCGCAGGTCGAAGCGCACGAGTCGGAAGGCTGCCAACGCCGGATCGGCGAACTGCCTGTCCCAGCTCAGCCGGCTCTGTCGCAGGCCGTGGATGAAGAGGATCTCGGGCGCGTCCGGATCGCCCGCGGCCTCGCCCGCCAGTGCCGTTCCGTCGGCCGATCGAGCGGTGAACGCCGCGCGGCCATTCGTCCGGGGCCCATCGCCGGTGTCGGCCCGCGCGGGTGCGCCGGGCCATGCTGTCTGAAGCGGCAGGGCCGCAGCGCCGAGGGCGGCAAGGGTGGCCACGAGGCCGCGGCGGGTATGGTCCATGGCGCATATCCGTTTGTTTAGTGATCGCTATGCTATCGACTTGACCAACCTAGTCAAGCGCCGTTTAGTGATCGCTATGAAACAGGATGCGACAGGGCGCGGCGGCCGGCCGTGGAGCTTCGATCGGGACGCCGCGATCGACACCGCCATGCTGCTGTTCTGGCGTCATGGCTACGAGGGCGTGTCGATCGGGGATCTGACGAAGGCGATCGGGATCGCCCCTCCGAGCCTGTACGCCGCCTTCGGCAGCAAGGCGGGCCTCTATCGGCGGGCAATGGAGCGCTACGAGGAGACCCGAGGCGTCCTCGACGTGGCGGCGATCCGCTCGGCATCGTCGTTGCCGGATGCGGTGCGCGCGCTCCTCACCGGTGCCGTGACCGCCGTGACGCAGCGCCAGCACGAGAGAGGCTGCATGATCTCGAGCGGCCTCGTTGCCTGTCATCCCGATCACGCCGACCTGGCCCGCGACGCGGCGGCGCGGCGGGAGGCCCTGCGCGGGAGGATCGTGCAGGTTCTGTCTCCCTTCGCGCAGGGCGACCGACTGGAGAAGCTGGCCCGGCACTTGGCCGCCGTGATGCAAGGCATCTCGATCCAGGCGCGCGACGGCGTGGCACCGTTGGAACTCTCCGACATCGTCGAGGAGGTCGTTGCCGGCATTGCGGCACGCTTCTCCGAGGATTGAGGGCGATGCGCAGCGGGGAAGCGGTGCGTCCTCCAGCAGGATGGCCCATCTCGGATTGGCCGCAGGCGGTCGCGGCACGGCCTCGATTCAGCGAAGGCCATGGAGCACGAACCTGCCCACGTGGATGGCACAGGCGGCCCCGCGAGAAGAAATTGCCTACCCGCCTGCCGTATCTCGAAGGCTTGTTCCTAGAAATCGAAATATAAAGTAATCCCGTTTCGTTGACGGCCCGCATCGGCAACGACACAATTACCGCCTCACGACAGCTCAAGCGCGAACGGAAAACGCGCGCTGAACGCACGAGGTCGGCATGACGTCGCTCAACGAATACTTGGCGGAGAAGCGCGCGGCCGTGGCGGCCCGGGAGACGCGAATCGAGGCCGGGAGCCTGGGGACGGTGCCGCTCTCCGCAGAGGTCAGCGTTGAGGGCCGCAGCGGCGTGCGCCGGATCCGGATCCGCGACCATCAGGTCGTCACCGATTCCCCGCCGGACTTCGCCGGTTACAACCTCGGCCCCGGCTCGCCGGAGCTGCAGCTCGGCATCCTCGGCAGCTGCCTCGCCCATTCCTACCTGATCCAGGCCGCGCGTCTCGGCGTGCCCCTCGATGCCGTCGACGTCACGGTGAGCGGGCAGCTCGATGCCCGGGCCGGCCGGCCCGGCTTCGAGGCGGTGCCGGTGCACCCGTATGACCTGGCCTACACCGTACGGATCGTCTCGCCGGCCTCCCGCGAGGCGGTGGCCCGCCTTGAGGCCGAGGTCGATCGCGCCTGCCCGATCCTCAACCTCCTGCGCTCGCCGCAGACCGTGCGCGGCACCCTCGACCACCGCGCGCCCGACGCGCCTGCGCAAGCCGCCTGACGCCCTCACCCCCGCCGAAGCCTTCCCGACAGCCCCCGGACGATGACGCTCCCTCCCCTTCCCCACACCCGCCGCCGCTTCCTCGCCCGCGCCGGCACGCTCGGCCTCGCGGCACCGCTCGGCCTCATCGGCTCGCCCTCCTCGGCCGGGCTCCTGCCGGTGCCGGACCTTGCCGGCGCGCCGATATGCCGGGTGGCGGCCGAGGGGCCGTCGCCTGCAGGCGCCCTGCGCCCGATCAAGCTCGCCTGGAACGCCTCGGCGATCTGCACCGCCGCGGCGCCCGTCGCCAAGGAGAGCGGGGTGTTCGCCCGGCACGGGCTCGACGTCGAGTTCGTCAATTTCGGCGGCTCGACCGAGCAGCTGCTGGAGGCGATCGCCACCGGCAAGGCGGATGCCGGCATCGGCATGGCCCTGCGCTGGCTCAAACCCCTGGAGCAGGGCTTCGACGTCAAGGTCACGGCGGGCATCCACGGCGGCTGCATGCGGCTGCTTGGCGCCAAGTCGGCCGGGGCGACCAGCCTGGAGTCGCTGAAGGGCAAGGTGATCGCGGTGAGCGACCAGGCCTCGCCGGCCAAGAACTTCTTCAGCCTGCTGCTCGCCAAGCGCGGGATCGATCCCGAACGCGAGGTCGAGTGGCGGGTCTATCCCCTCGATCTCCTCAACCTCGCGGTCGAGAAGGGCGAGGCCCAGGCGCTCGCTGACGGCGATCCGCGCACCTTCCTGTGGGCCAAGGACACCCGCCTGACCGAGGTCGCCAACAATCTCTCGGCCGAGTACCACGACCGCACCTGCTGCATCCTGGCGCTGCGCGGCTCGCTGGTGCGCGACGAGCGCCCGGTGGCGGCGTCCCTCACCCGGGCGCTGCTCGAGGCCGGTACCCGGGTGGCACACGATCCCGACTACGCCGCCAAGGTCTATGCCGGCTACGGCGGCAAGGGCTCGGTGGACGAACTCGCCGCGATGCTGCGCAGCCACACCCACCATCACCACCCCCTCGGGGCCGAGCTCAAGCAGCAGATCGCGGCTTACGTCGACGAGTTGAAGACCGTGAAGGTGATCCGCGCCCGCACCGACGCGAAGCGATTCGCCGAGCGCGTCTATGCCGACGTCCTGAGCTGAGGCGGCGCCCGTGAGCGACATCGCGCTTCCCCAGGCGGCGGGCACCGTCCGGCGCCCCGCCTTCCTGCCCGCCCCTGCTTCGGTCGCTGCGGCCACCGCCTGGATCGGGCTCTCCGCCCTCGTCGCGCTGCCGCTCGACCTTGGGGATTTCGGTCTCACCCGCGAACTCGCCATCGGGCTTGCCGGGGTCGGGGCGGTGATCCTGGCGGCGGGCTTCCTTACCCCGGGCGAGACCGGCCTCGTCCGGCGGGTCCAGGGCTGGTCGCCCTGGCTGATCGTGCTCGCCGCCCTGCTGGGTCTATGGGAGGTCGCGACCGCCAAGCGTGCCTGGCTGCCGATGCCGTTCTTCCCGCCGCCCCAGGCGATCCTGGAGGTCTTCGTCGAGGATTACGCGCGGCTCGCCGACAGCGTCTGGCATTCCCTGCGGCTGCTGGCCGGCGGCTACGCCCTCGGCGCGCTCGCCGGCTTCACCCTCGGGGTCGCGGTCGGCTGGTCGCAGAGCGTCGGCTACTGGGTGCATCCGGTGCTGCGCTTCGTCGGCCCGCTGCCAGCCACCGCCTGGCTACCGCTCGCCTTCTTCGTCTTCCCGTCGAGCGGCTCGGCCTCGACCTTCCTTGTCGCGCTCGCCACCGGCTTTCCCGTCACGGTGCTGACCTGGTCGGGCATCGCCGGGGTCAACAAGGCCTATTACGACGTCGCCCGAACGCTCGGCGCCCGCGAGGGCTTCCTGATCCTCCGCGTCGCGATCCCGGCGGCCCTGCCGCACGTCTTCGTCGGGCTGTTCATGGGGCTCGGCAGCTCCTTCGCGGTGCTGGTGGTGGCCGAGATGCTGGGCGTGAAGGCCGGCCTCGGTTGGTACCTTCAATGGGCCCAGGGTTGGGCAGCCTATGCCAACATGTACGCGGCGCTCGCCGTGATGGCGCTCGCCTGCTCGGGCCTGATCACCCTGCTGTTCCGGCTGCGCGACCGTCTCCTCTCCTGGCAGAAGGGCCTCGTCCAATGGTAGCTGGCCTGATCGCACGATTCGAGGCGCCCGCCCGCGGCGCCGCCGTCTCGCTTCGCGACGTGCACCACGCCTTCGCGCTGAAGAAGGCGCCGCTCCCGGTGCTCGACGGCGTGTCGTTCGACGTCGCGCCGGGCGAGTTCGTAGCCCTGCTCGGGCCGTCGGGATGCGGGAAGTCGACCCTCCTGCGCCTCGTTGCCGGGCTCGAGCCGCCGAACGAGGGCCGAATCGACGTCGATAGCGCTCCCTTGCGCGGCCCGCACCCGTCCCGTGGCCTCGTGTTCCAGGACCCGACGCTCTATCCCTGGCGCAGCGTCCTCGGCAACGTCGCGATCGGCCCGGAGGCCCGCGGGCGCGGCCGGGCGGAACGCGGCCGGATCGAAGAGACCTTGGCCCTGGTCGGCCTGTCGGGCTTCGCCGACGCCTTCCCGCACCAGCTCTCGGGCGGCATGGCGCAGCGGGTGGCACTAGCCCGCGCTCTCGTCAACGCGCCGCCGCTGCTGCTGCTCGACGAGCCGCTGGGCAAGCTCGATTCACTGACCCGGCTGACGATGCAGGCCGAGCTGGTGCGGCTGTGGCAGGACAAGGGCTTCACCGCGCTTCTGGTGACCCACGACGTGGAGGAAGCCCTGATGCTGGCCCAGCGCATCCTGGTCTTCTCGGAGCGGCCGGCCCGCATCAGGGCCGACATACCTTGCAATCGATCCTATCCGCGCCACCGCGAGGACCCGGGCGTGGTGGCCGACCGGCGCGCGATCCTGGACCTTCTCGGAACCGCCTGAGGAGTTCATGTCAGTCCAACTTGTAGGTTGTTCGTTTTTCGACCGCGCCGCAGGGCCTCCCGGCGGGCAGCGCGATCCAGGCCACGTTTCCCGAGGGTGGCCACCACGGAGTGAACGTGGGCCCTGCAGAGCCCTGAGATCCGTGCTCTTGGCACGGGGTTGGACATCTAATCGGTGGAATCGCGCACAATGGTTTATCCGTGCCAAGGGCACGGTGTAAGTAAGCTACTCCCCCTCGATGTCGAGATCGAGTTGCGCGCTCCCGTTGTCTACAACCGGAATAGGACCGCCCTCCTCGGCCCACCGCGTAAGGGCTGGCCGCGCCGGCACTTCCGGGTCGAGATAGCCCAACCGCCGGAGCGCCCGGAGCCGGGCACACTGCCGCTGCCACTCCACGATGCGTTCCGACCGCTCCTCCTCGTCGAAGGCCTCCTCATCGTCGATGTCGGTGGCCAACGCGAACAGGCGCCCGATACGGTCTCGCGACCCCTCAGTCGGGGTCGCGAGACCGAGGATGTAGTACCATTCGCCCTCGTCAGTCGGGACGTCGATGAGGCGCGCAGACGACATGTATTCCAGCAGGAGGCGCAGGTCCCCATCCTCGACAGGCTCGCCCGGTTCGCCAGGCACGCTGAGGCCCGCGTTTCCCAGGGTGCAATATCCCTCGTCTTCCTCGTCACGCCCGTCTGCGTCACGCGCGAACCGGCGGAGATGGGCGCGCTCCGCCTCGCTCAGGTTAGTCCAGATGAAGTCGCCGACCGGGTACCGTTCCCGGCGCAATCCATGTTCCGACACGTCAAAGCTCCCACGCAGGGGCGACATGCCCCATACAAAGGAGACAAATCCGGCTGTAATCGTCAGTCCATCCTATCCCAGATGCCTTCGCATGTCATGGTAAACATCGGGACATCCACCGGGATGGTTAATAAGTGGTTAACCAGCAAAGGCGGCAGACTCGCCAAAGGGCGCCAGATATTCGTTAGCGTCTCCGTCGCCAGCGACGACATGAGAAGCGCCGAGAGGTGGCTGTGCCGGATCTCCGTCACACGCCTCCGCAGGCTCTCGCGCTCGACGAAATGCCGCTGCCCCCCGGGATCTTCTTGCAAATCCTGTGGTCCATCTGAGGCGTCGACGTGGTGACGATGCCTCGCTCTTCGTCGAAGGGCGCCATGGACAGGAGATGGTGGCGTGCCGGTAGCCCAAGGCGTGGGGCAAGCGGGGGCGAGCCAATACGTCCCCCAGGTGTCGGGCCCGGTACGCTGACCTTGGGAGCCGGCGCCCTCCGGACCGCGACGTGCCCGCCCCGTAAAAACGTCATCCACCCCCGGGGGTGGATGACAATTTCACGGAGCCGCCCCCGGCCCAGGCTTTCCGTTAAGCCGCCCTCGCGAAGATCTCTCTCAAGCGCGGTCGGGACCCCCGGCGCCAGGTTTCGGCCTTCGAGGCGTCGATGGGCCAGACGGCCGACGTGGCTGCGTCCGCCGAGGTCGCCGCGGCGGTGGACGACACCCCGGGGCAGACCGAGGCCGACCGGCGCGCCTACGGGCCCTGGCTCTGGCGCGGACCTCACGGAGGAGTTCCTCGCGGCCAAGGCGCCCGACCTCAAGCCGGGCTATGAACGCAAGTACGAGGCTTACCTGCGCCACCCCGCGTTCGACCGCATCCGGGACCGGCTCGTCTCCGATGTCCGCATCGCCGATCTGGAGGGCGTCCGGAACGCGGTCGTGAAGAGCAACGCGGTCTCTGCGGCGCGCCGGGTCGTCCAGCAGGGCCAAGGAAATGATGTCGTGGGCCTGGCAGTACAACGCCGGCATCAGCGGCCTCGACACCTGCGATTATGAATGGTGGAAGCGCTGGGCGATCCGGTACAAGCCCGGCACGCGCGACCACGTCCCGACCGTCGACGAACTCGCCCGGACGCTGGCCGTCGCCGAGCGGCACAGGTCGCTCGGGCAGACGGAGCATAGAACCGGGACGGGGGCGCTCGCCATGCTGTGGCTCGTCGTCCTTACGGGCCAGCGAACGTTCCCGGTGTCGGTTCTCCGGCGTGACCGCCTGTTCTCGTTGGACGGCATGCCGGGCTGGCTGAGCGCGAACTGGACCGGGGTCGAAATGAAGGGTGGGCGGTCCGGTGGCCGTCCCCATGCCCTTCCGCTGCCCCCGGCCGCGTTGGCGGTGCTGGAGCGAATCTGGGCGGAGCTTGACGAGCGTTCGCCCTGGGCATGCCCCTCCGCCCGCAGCGAGAGCCACGCCGACCAGGGCACGGTCAATAAGGTTCTGGGCCGGCTCCAGGGCCTCGACGCCGACGGGAACCCGAAGCCTGGGCGACAGGACTTCTTCGCACTGCACGGCATCGAGCGCTGGATCCCGCACGACGCCCGGCGCGGCCTCGGCACCTATCTCGGCGACCGCAGGCTGGGCGGCGCGGCGAGCGCCATGCTTGCGCACAAGCCCAGCAAGAACGAGGACGAGCGCGAGCGGACCGAGGCCGTGACGCGGCTGCACTACGACCGCTCGCAACGCATGGCGCTGAAGGCGGAGGGCATGACACTCTGGGTCGACGCCGTCCTGGAGGCCTACGAGCGGGAGCGCGCCGCGCTGGCCCTCATCCCCCTGCCAGAGCCCCCTCCCCGCCCTCCCCGCACGAAGCGCAAGCCCGCCGAGGAGCGGAAACCGACGGAGCCCAGGGATAACTCGCCGGAGGCGGCCGCCCCCGCTTGCCCGCCGAATCTCGAGTTGCGATCCACACAGTCTCGAAACGCCGGCCGACGGAGAGACGCCGTGAAACGCCCGATACGCCCCACCGCAACCAATAGACCATCCGGGGCGTGACCGCGTGGCGGCAGCCCCTGCTACGGAGGCTGCCCTCATGACCATTTTCGTAACCGCCGATACGCACTTCAACCACGTCGGCGTGCTCGCCATGTGCGGTCGCCCGTTCGCCGACGTCGCGGAGCACAACGAGTTCCTGGTGCAAGCCTGGAACTCGGTCGTCGGCCCGCGCGACGAGGTCTGGCACCTCGGCGACTTCGCGCTCGGGGGAACGCCGGAAGAGCTCGCGGCGCTATTTCGGCGCCTGCGCGGCCGCAAGATTCTATGCCGGGGCAACCACGACAAGACAAAGACGACCGGCTTGGGCTGGCACGCCGTCTACGACTTGGCGACGCCGAAGCTTGCCGGCGAAAGGTGGGTCTTTTCCCACTACCCGATGCGCGCCTGGGTCGGCGCATTCCGGGGCTCGCGCCACTGCTTCGGGCACACGCACGGGCTCCTGCCGGACACGGCGCGAAGCTGCGACGTCGGCGTCGACCGGTGGGGTTACCGGCCGGCCTCGCTTGAGGAGATCCGCGAGAGGATGGCGGCGACGCCCGAGGAGCCTGAGGAGCTCCGGCTCGGGCGCGCGATGGAGGCCGAAGGCGGGGACGACTAGCCCCGCCTCTCGGAATGCGGTTCGGTTTCGACCGCGCCGCAGGGCCTCCCGGCGGGCAGCGCGTTCATGGCCACTTTGACCCGTGTGTGGCCGCCACGGAGGTGGGCCTGCAGAGCCCTTTGAGTTATCCGTGCTCAGAGGCACGGGGAGTTCGCGGTAGTGGCCGCGCAAGTGAAGGAGGGGCAATCCGTGCTCGCAATGGCACGGGGTTGGACAACTGACCGGTGGAATCGCGCACGATGGGTAATCCGTGCTCATGTTGGCACGGGGGTTCACGGTGGTGGCCTCGGATGTGAAGGCTGGTTCATCCGTGCCCTTAGGCACGGCCTCTGGTGTTACAGGCAGTGCCCTGCCGCTATAGCTGCCTCAGCCTCCTCATCGGTGGCGCGGACCCAGCCCTCTGCGATGGTGTTCCAGTAGAAGCCGGAGGGACCCTCCGGCTCGTACTTTCCCCGCATGCACCACCGCTCCTCAGGATCGCGCCCCTCCACGTGGCGCACGATGAGGATGGAGCGGCTGCCGTCGAAAAGCTGGACGTCGGCGGCGAATCCGTCGTCCAGCGTCCTAGCCCGGGAGACGTGCGTGACCGGGCGAGGCAGCGACCCGAAGCGCTGGTAGAGGTACCGCTCCAGGCGCTCGATGGCCTCGTCGGTCGCCACCGGGACAGGCCGCGGGGCCAGGCGGGCCTTTCGGCGGGGGCGCTTAGCCATGGGCCGCCCCCTTCGCGCGCTTGGCATCCCGGCGCCGCCGGCGCTCCTCGGCCGCCGTCAGGAACTCCTCGTCGAACGCGCGGAACCGGCTCGTGGGCGGGATGTGCGAAGGCGTCAGCCTCGGGAGGTACCGGCGAGCATCGTCGTCGCCCAGGTCCATGCCGAGAATGATCGCCTCCTCAAACGAGGCTACGAAAAAGGCATCCGCCTTCGTGGCGGGCCCCACCGCGGCGAGCGCCCTATCCCCCTTCGCAGGAAGGAACGTGAACTCGTCAGCGTTGAGCCAGAAAACGAGGTAGACGACGTCATTGTCATCGAACAGGGCGCGAAGGAACGCCTCGCGCTCCGCCTCGCTGCCAAGGGCCAGGTAGGCCGTGGAGCTGGTGACGCCCATCGAGAGGATGGCGTGGCCGGTCTCTGCCAGAAGGCGGCTGCGGGACTTCGTGTCGGCCATGGATTCCTCGTGCGCAGGGCGGGTCGCCCCATGCGCACGAAACAAGGCCATGATGGCCGCGCAGTCGAGTCAAGGTTCGAGGTATGGTTACCGTCGAAACTGACCTTATGGATACCCCGGCAGGCGCCGGCCCGCAAGTCTTGAGCGGTCCGGCGACCGCCCGGTGCTTGAACACGGTTAACAAGTGGTTAACTCGCGAGGGCGACGTGCTCGTCGTAGACGTCGAGGAACTCGGTCGCGCCGCCGTCCCCGCAGACGACGTGGAGGTACGCGCTCAGCAGGCTGTGCCTGCTCTCCCTCACCCGGCCGGTGATGGACTCGCGAAGGACCAGGTGGTGCTCGTCCGGCGCAATCTCGCGGCCCCGCGCGGTCGAGACGCGCGATCATTGAGCGGGCGACTTGCATGGCGGGGCGGCCGCCGGAGGCAGCGACTTCCCCGGCGAGGGCGTGGAGGGCCTTTGTCGTGTCGATCATGGCGAGGTCCTGGGAGTGAGGCGGGGAAGGCGGGCGCCGCGAACCGGCGGCGGGCTCGTTTCCGCGACCGGGGTGTCCGGCGGCGGGCCGCGGTCGCGCTCGTGCATGGCGAGCTCCGTCGCGAGGACCTCGACGGCGCGCTGCGCGGCGTAGAGGAGGTCGGCGTCGACGCGGGCGAGCGCGGCATCGAACTCTTTGTCCCCGCCGGCCTCGATGGAGGCGGCGCGGCAGGCGGCCCGCACCAGGGCGAGGCGCCGCTTCGTCTCCGTAACGTCGAGGCGCCATAGAGCGTCGACAAAGATCCCGCGGGGCTCAGCGGGCGTAGGCATAGAACCCTCCCACATCGGTCTCGCGGTGGAAGGCACGGACCTGGATGTCGCGGGCGGGGATGCGCTCCGGCTTCCTCTTGGGTTTCCGCGCCCAGGCCTTCAGGGCGGCCTCGAACTCCGGCGTCACCGCGACGGCGTAGTCGAAGCGCCCGATCCGGATGCCGCACTTGGCCGCGATGCGCACGACGGTCAATTCGGAGCACCTGAGGATGAACCGCTCCGGGTTTCCCGGAGGCTCCAACTTCTGAGAGGATGGAGCCATGACGAAGCGAACAACGCCGTTTTCCCCTGAGGTGCGTGAGCGCGCCGTGCGGATGGTCTGCGAGCACGAGGGCGAGCATGGCTCGCAGTGGTCGGCGATCCAGTCGATCGCCGCCAAGATTGGCTGCTCGGGCGAGACACTGCGGAACTGGGTGCGCCAGTCCGAACGCGACCAGGGCGTGCGTCCTGGCCGGACGACGGACGAGCGCGAGCGGATCGAGGCGCTCGAACGGGAGAACCGTGAGCTACGCCAGGCCAACGAGATCCTGCGCAAGGCGAGCGCATATTTCGCGATGGCGGAGCTCGACCGCCGGTCTCGGCCATGATCAGCTTCATCGACGATCATCGGGCCGTCTACGGGGTCGTCCTTCGAGAGCCTCAGGATGAGGCCGATCTGCAGGGTGCTGCCGATCGCCCCGTCGACCTACTACCTGCACGCTGCCCGGCGTGCCGATCCCGAGAAGCAGCCGGTTCGCACTCGCAGCGACGCCGCGTTGATGATCGAGATCCAGCGCGTGTTCGAGGCGAACTTCTGTGTCTACGGCGTGCGTAAGATCTGGCGGCAGCTGGCCCGAGAGGGGATCGTGACCGCGCGATGCACGGTGGCGCGGCTGATGCGCAGGATGGGCTTGGCGGGGGTGGTGCGTGGCAGAACCGTTCGCACCACGATCCCTGACCCGGCCGCAGCTTGCCCCCTCGACCGCGTCAACCGTCAGTTCAAGGCGCCCCGGCCGAATGCTCTGTGGGTCAGCGACTTCACCTACGTGGCGACGTGGTCGGGCTTCGTCTATGTGGCCTTCGTCATCGATGTGTTCGCCCGACGCATCCCCCGGGTCCGGCTTCGCCGGCCCGAGGGCAGGCTCCGGCTGGCGAGCCTCGCGCAGTGCTCACGCGAGCTTCGTTCTGGATGCTCTGGAATAGGCGCTGTACGAGCGTCGTCCTGTCCAGGGCAGCGGCCTGGTTCATCATTCGGACCGCGGCTCGCAATACTTGGCTTTGCGCTACACTGAGCGCTTGGCCGGAGCGGGTATCGAGCCGTCCGTCGGCAGCGTCGGCGACTCATACGACAATGCCCTCGCGGAGACGATCAACGGCTTGTTCAAGGCAGAGGTGATCCACCGACGCGGCCCATGGCGCTCCTTCGAGGCGGTCGAGTACGCCACCCTGGAATGGGTCGACTGGTACAACCACCACCGCCTGCTCGCGCCGATCGGCAACATCCCTCCCGCCGAGGCCGAGGCCGAGGCGCACTATTATACCCACGTCAGCGACCAAGCCTTGGCCGCCTGACCCAACACAAACAGCCTCCGAGAAACCCGGAGCGGTTCACTCGGGGCTGAGCAGGGCCACGAGGATGTGGGCCTGCCTCAGGGCCCTGGAGATGCCGGCGTCGAGCGCGTCGCCCGGGTCCATGCGTCCGTCGAACCAGGTGCTGACCCCGTCCCTGATGAGAGGCGCGAGATGGGTTTCGAGCTTCGCCCGGGCGGCCGCGTCGACGTGGGAGTAGGACACGAAGATCCTGACCTCCGGCTTGCCCGTGGGGGTGCGCGCGTTGGCATTGGCCGCGGCCTGGGCATTCGGCGTCCGGGACTTCGCCGCCGCGGAGCCGGGGGGCGCCTTCGCGGTTCGAGTGCGGGTTCGTGCGGCCATGGTCCCTCCGGAGCGTGACTGCCAAGTCCAGGACAGGACTTTCGGGCCTGTTTTGTTCCCTGATTAGTTGTGGATGCTCAACGCGATAGCCGACGCCGACGCGCCTGGCCGCGCCTGGCCACGCCTGCGGGATCGCGCTGTTTGCCGGCTTGGGAACCCGCGTCCGTGGCCGGGTTGACTCAAGGCTTGTGGGCCGACGAATGCACGAGATGCGCGAGTCCCTCGTCAACGGTGGCCGGCCCGAGGGGTCTGCCTCGAAAACAGCGCCTGCCGGCACGCGAGGACTGGTGTACTCGACATGAGGAAACGCCGCGATGCGATGCCGATGTCCGACGGTCGTGACGTTCGCTGGGGGTCCCGCGGAACTTGCATACGTCAGGCCCGCTCGGCCTCGCGAAGGGGAGCGAAATCCATCTCGGCTCCATCGTGGAACATGACCGGGTCTGTCATCACGAGGTCGATCAGGTGCGGCGGGACGGCAGGCTCCGGTATGTCCAGCGTCTTACCGTCGTCGAGAAGGCCGATCACTTCGCCGTGGGTCTCGGCGGGATCTAGTGCCCCCGCCTCACTCTCGACGAGGAGGACGCCGTGGCGGAGGGCCGGGCCGGTCAGGTCTCGGCCACGAACGACCCGTATCGCCGGTGTCTGCCCGTCGTCCGACCAGGCTGCCCATACGACGTCGGCCCGCTCCAAGACTCCGAAGGTCCCCTGCCTCCCCTCGTCGTCGTCGTTGCGGGTAAGGACACCCATCTCGACGACCCGGCGCTTC
This sequence comes from Methylobacterium aquaticum, assembly GCF_016804325.1. Lineage (NCBI taxonomy): Bacteria > Pseudomonadati > Pseudomonadota > Alphaproteobacteria > Hyphomicrobiales > Methylobacteriaceae > Methylobacterium > Methylobacterium aquaticum. The sequence goes on along the minus strand of NZ_CP043627.1, from coordinate 6,562,471 downwards.
CAATCCATGGCGAACCTCCAGCGAAACCGTCGGCAGCCTGGACGCACGCGATTTAGAAGGTTGGCGAGCGCCCCGCCTCGGGAGGCCGTCCGCGGCACCTTCCTTCGGGATGGTTTCCAGTTCGCCTCGTCCGGGAACACGCAGTCATGCAGTGGTTCGTCCCGCCCTCCCAAGCCGTGGGCAAAGCTGGTGCAGCGCAAGGGCGGCTGGTTTCCCTGGAGGGTCTCCGAACGTGCGTGGGGCCGCCCCCTTCCGGAGACGGCCCCACGATTCTTCAATCTAGCCCGGAGCGGAACTTAGGGCCCAAAATGAAACATTGGGCCTCTGTTCAGCATTGCCGGTCTTGAGCAGGTATTGAGCGACTAGAACGTACCAAACTTGTAATTCAGGCCTGCACGCACGAGATCGCCATCGTTACGCACTCGAGCGCTGTAATTGCCTGGCCCTCCATTGACACCAGGGATTGCGAAGCGCTCGCCGCCAAGGTTGTAGTGCAGGTACTCGGCCTTCAGCGTCACCGCGCTTGAGCGGAAGAAGTTGAAGAACGAGTCGGTGGGCAGCGCGTACTCGACGCCGCCGCCGTAGGCGTAGCCGGTCTGGATGTCGTTCTGCCGCCCGTCGAAGAACGGGATCGTGCCGTTCGGAGCGAAGAAGGTCACGCGGTTGTTGACGCCGCCATAGGCGAAGCCGCCCGTGCCATAAACCATGAAGGGGTCAAAGGCGTAGCCGACGCGCCCACGGACGGTGCCGAGGAAGTCGAGGCCGCCTTGGTAGGTGTTGACCCGTGTGGTGGCGACTGCGCCGGGCGTGACGAGTGGGCCGAAGTTCGTGGTGTTGCTCAGCGTGCGGGTACGGTCGAGGTCGGTGTAGGCGGCGTCCGCCTCGATACCGATCACGAAGCCCGAGCCCGGCGTGAACTGGTAGTTGTAGCCGATCTGGCCGCCGCCGGTGAACCCGTCGTTGCGCACGCGAGCTGCGGTTGGGCGCAGGCCAACGGCCAGCGCGGCATTGTTGTTGGCGAGGTCGCCGGTCGTGCGATCGAAGCGTGTGTCGCTGTCGAAGACGTAGCCGGCGTTGATGCCGAAGTAGGCGCCGGTCCAGGTGAATACCGGGGCAACCGGGGTAAACACCGGAGGTGCTGCGCGACGGGGCAGGTCAGCAGCCAATGCCGCGCCGGAGGTGGCGATGGTCGCACTGGCCAGAAGAAGCTTCCTCAACATCGGCACCACCTGAGTTCGGGCTGATCCCACCGCCGGTCTGAGCCGTGGCTGTGAGCATAACGCTGAGCTTAAGCACGATGGTCCAATCTTCTGGGCCAAAAACAGGTCGTGCATGACCCTTTGGGGCTTGGTGTGGCTTCCAAGCCGCACTTCGGTTTGGCGAGGCCTAAGCCTGGAAAATGCTAACCGCACGGGTGTCCAGAAAACGACCTGTTCCTGACAGCCAGAAGGACCGCTGGCGCTGACGCGTTTGACGCGAGAGCCGGCGATGCGGCGAATTTCAGGAAACCGTGTCATGAAATCAAATGTCCGGAAAGCTCTCGCGACCGGACATTCCTGACATCGCTCCTGAGGAACCACTTTGGGTCAAAAGCACGGGTCAAAACAGCACGCGGCAAACTCCCGAGCGATGTGGCAAGCTCCCCTCTGGGTTAGGATCGAGAGCCTCTCGGGAGAGCAGCTATCCTTAGATCGGGGTGTACGTGGCGTGGGCGTAAACTGGCATCACCGATGTCCGCCTGAATGTCCGGGGGTTCGCTGGGCAGGACGGAGGGGAATTGTGAGGCCGCTGCTCCGGCCGGTCGTCCCCTTAGCCCGCGGCTCGCCCACGCGTTGCGCCAGGCGCCCCCAGCCAGGAAAGGCTACCCCGCGATGCCGCTGCGGTGAGCGACCGCTACGCCCGGAGGGATGCCGAGCGGCGGGCAGGGAAGGCCCGCGCCGCTTAGGCCGCCTTGGGACGGTCGTCGCCCCACAACTGGGACATGGCTTCCGCCTCCGCCTGCTCCCGGCAGAGAACACGCAGAACGCGAAACTGCTCGACCTCCTTCCCTTCTACAATTTCCTTCAGGAGATTATCTCCTTTCAGGATGGCCCGCTCGATGCCGGTGTCATCCGGCCAGTAGCCGAACGCGAAGTCGGCTTCCTCGAAAGCGGTCTCCATCCAGGTGCTGGGGTTCACGCCGCTGGCGAGGCACTGCTCCTGGAAGCGCCGAGCCTCCTCGAGCTCAGCGCGAAGCTTGTCGGCGCTGATGGCGTTCTTCTTAAAAATTCGCATGATGTATTCCCCGAGTTTCGATGGTGTCACCATGCTTTGGCGCGAATCATATTTATCTGAATCAATTTCTTAAATGCGACGCAATGTTAAAAAAACGCGTTCACTACTTAGAAAGCTTAACGCCGTCTAGCACGGCGGCCTCGACGGCGGCCTCGACGGCGGCGCCGATGCCGTCCGCCTCCGCCCCGTGCGGGCGGACCTCGTGCAGGATGGCGGGCTCGCCGCCGCGGCAGACGACGACGGTGCTCCGATCCGCGCCGACCATGACGCGAGCGGTGACCACCACGATGCACCCGGCGCCGGGGCCGTCGTGGGAGGGGTAGAGGGGCGCCTCGCTCATGCCGGTGCCGTGTCAGCTCGCTCCCTATAGCGAAAGGGCCCGGGTTACCCCGAGCCCTTCGTAGACAGCACAGGAACGGAGAAATCGAACCTCCCGCCGCCTTTGGCCTCCTGCCGGACCATTTCGGACCACCTCGGCCACCAGCATGGTGAACGGTTAGGAATTGAACCCGCTCGGGTAACCACCGGCTTGCACCGCTGTCGAGGTGAGGATCACCCTCGAATCGGCGCGCCGCAAGGCCCGTGGATCTGGTCTGATGGTGGTACGCTGGTGGTACGCTCGGTTTCTGGCGTACCACGGCCCCCGGCTAAGTGCTTATGAGGATTGGAGCGGGCGATCGGGATCGAACCGACGACATTCAGCTTGGGAAGCTGAGAAGAGCGCATTCGCCCTCAGCCTCAGCCGCTTCCTGAACGCAGGAATGCCTTTACCAAACCCCTGCGATGCATGGCCTTTTCCCGCCCTGCGCAGTCGGGCACCCTTGAAAGGTGTCCAGAAAGCCATGCTGGTATCGCCTGGTATCGCATCCAGGAGGGGCTCTTGGCCATCCCCAACACGTGGACCCGAGAGCGCGTCCACCTCAAACAGGGACACCTGAACAAGGCGTCCGAGATGGTGGCCCGGGGAGCGTTTACGGGCCGTGGCCACGAATGGGCGGACACGAAGGTGCCCGGCCTGGTGCTGCGCGTCGGGCGCCAAGGGGGCGCGTGGTACCTGAAGACGGAATCGAAGACCGTCCGCCTCGCCGACATGTCGCTGCCGCTGAAGGCCGCGCGCGAGGCCGCCGAGCGTACGAAGGCCGACCTCAAGTCGGGGCTTGGCGTGCAGAAGATCAACCTTATGACGTGGGAGGCCGCGCACGAGCGCGGGTTCACGCTCGCCAACGCGCGGGACGCGGCGTTCCCCGAGACCGAGGAAGAGCCATCCGACGAGCACCGGCGCGAGTACGGGCCATGGGAGTACCAGGACCTCGTCGACCTCTACCTCGCCGAGAAGCTGCCGACCCTCTCGCCGAAGTGGGCTGCGCAGTTCGAACGGCACCTGCGGCGGACGGTCGATTCCGGCATGCTGAAGCGCAAGCTGGTTCGCGCCATCGAGGCGAAGGACCTGCTCCATGCCCGTGACCGCGTGCGGAAGGCGCACACGCTCAGCGCGGCCGCCGACAGCGTCGAGGCGATGAAGGCCGCGCTCGATTGGGCCCTCGGCGAGTACGCGCACTTGGCGGGGCTGGAGAAGCTCGAATACCCCTGGTGGCGGGTCAAGGTGAAGGTCAAGTACAAGCCAAACACGCGCGATCACACGCCACGCCTCGACGAGTTGGTTCGGACGCTCATCGTGGCGGAGCGGTACCGGGCGCTAGGCGGCACCGCCAAGGAAACGACGGACGCGGTGCTCGGGGCTCTATGGGCGACGGTCCTGACCGGTCAACGCGTCGGCGCCCTGACAGGCACGCGGCGCGCCGCGGTCATCCCCTGGGAGGACGGCCCCGCGGGATGGATGATCTGGACGTGGACTGGCGCCGAGATGAAGAAGGCCGGGGGGTCGCCACGCCCGCATGCCATCCCGATGCCGCCGCAAGCCCTTGCCGCTATCGCCCGGTTTGACGCGGACCCGACATCGCCCTTCCTGTTCCCCTCGACCGTGCCGGGACAGCCGCTCGTCGGGAACGCGTTGACGCAGCTATTCGCCCGTCTGCAGGGCAAGGAGAAGGCCGGCAAGAAGAGCGGGAAGACCGAACAGGCCGGGCTGACCGTCCGCCCCGAAGGCGACCTGTTCGAGCGCTACGGCATCCGGCCTTGGATCCGCCACGACGTCCGGCGGTCGATGCCGACCTATCTCGACATGCACCGGCTCGCCGGCAGCGGCTCCGCCATCCTCGCGCACCGGAAGGCGAAGGGGGGCTCCGATGGTTCGCAGGAGGCCGAGCTCGCCCAGGCCATGACGCTCAAGCACTACCTTCACGGTCAGCGCCTCGAACTAAAGCGACCCGGTATGGAGTGCTGGATCAAGGCGGTCCTGGAGGCCTACGAGGCGGAGAAGGCGCGCCTCGGGGCCTGAGCCCGTCGGTCCCGGCCGAGCGCCCTCGCCAGGTCGGACGGGCGCTCGGCCCGCACGAATCCGGGCCCTCCCCTACCGGACCGGAGGGCCTCGATGTCCTCCGCCATCGCCCGCCGGAGGGCGTACGAGCCGACCAACGTCGTGCACGGACGCCAAGCCATCTCGACGGTTGCCGGCAATCTGCTCGACCAGTTCAGACCGACGTTTCGGTTCACCCCGGTTGGTCGCGCGGTCGGGCACCATGGACTCGGTTCGTTAACCTGACAGGCGGGTCCAGAAGGCGGTCCCGTCGCGGTCCACGGTCCGCAAGCTGTTGGACACCCGCATTCTGACGGTGGCCTCCCCGGCATACCTGGCCGAGCACGGGCGGCCCGGGCATCCCTCGGACCTCCGGGACCATGAGTGCATCGACTACCAAGACCCGGTCACGGGCAGGCCGTTCGCTTGGGAGTTCCGACGCGGCCAAGAGGTCGTCCCGGTCGCCATGCCGTCGCGGCTCATGGTCTCCGACGTCGAAACCATGCTCCGCGCCTGCGTCGCCGGCGTGGGGATTGCGCAGGTGATGGTCCTGGGCAGCGCGGGCCTGAGACGCTCCGGCGAACTCGAAGTGCTCCTACCCGACTGGCCCGACGAACGCTTCCCGCTCCACGCCATCTACCCGACGCGCCGGCACAGGACCGCGAAAGTCCGGGCGTTCACCGACTTCTGCGTGGCGCTGCTCGCCGAGCACGAGGGCCAGGGCTAGACGGCCGCCCTGCCGATGGAGGCACCGCCGTCGACGTAGAGCGTCTGGCCCGTCATGAACGCCGCCCCGTCCGACATCAGGAACGCGATGGCCACGGCGATCTCGTCCGGCCGGCCGAAGCGTCCCATCGGCACCCCGGCGAGGTAGCGCCGCTCGCCCTCGCCGCCCGGCGGGTTGTTGGCGCGGAACAGCTCGGTCTCGGTCGGGCCTGGCGCCACAGCGTTCACGGTGATCCCGGTCGTGGCGAGTTCGAGCGCCCAGGAGCGGGTAAAGCTGACGAGTGCCGCCTTCGCCGCCGCGTAGGCTGTGCGCTCGACGCTGCCGAGCACGGTCAGGCTGGCGATGTTGACGACCCGGCCCCAACCACGCTGTTGCATTCCCGGCAGGATGGCCTGCACGGTCTGGACCGCCGGGTGAAGGTTGACGCGCAGGACCTCGTCCAGCGCGGGGATCTCGACCGCGCCGAGCCGCTGCGGCCGCACCAGGCCGACGTTGTTGACCACGCCGTCGAAGGCAAAGCGCCCGGTCAGGTCCGCGAGGACCGCGGCGGTGGCCTCGCCGTCGCCGAGGTCGACCGGCACGAGCGTGCCGGGGAAGCCGTCGAGGCCGCCGCGTGCGAGTCCGACGACGTGGTGGCCGTTGCCGGCGAGACGGTGGGCCAGCGCCAGTCCGATGCCCTTGCTGGCACCGGTCACGAGAAAGGTACGGGACATCCTGGATCTCCTTCAGACTTCGCGGCCGCCGACGCGGCAAGGGCGCGGTGTCCGGTCAGGCGGGAACGGAGGCGGCACGGCGGAGCGCCGGCAGCATGTCCTCGGGCTCGGGACGGCGGGTGTAGTCGGGGTTCACCTCGGCGTAGAGGATCACGCCGTCCTGCCCGACGACGAAGCGTCCGGGCATCGGCAGGGTCCAACTCGCATCGCCGTTGAACGCCGGCAGGTCGTTCCTCAGGCTCATGTAGAGATCGACCAGGTAGTCGGGCAGCGCGAAGCGCAGGCCGAAGGCGGCCGCGACGTCGTTGTGCGGGTCCGACAGGATCGGGAAGCCGAGGGTGTTATGGCGGACCGACTTCCGGCTGTTGGCCGCCGTCTGCGGCGAGATGGCGACGAGGCTCGCCCCGAGCCCCTCGAAGCTCGGCAGCGCCTCCTGGAGCGCCTGGAGCTCCATGTTGCAGTAGGGGCACCAGACGCCGCGGTAGAAGCTGATCACGAGCGGTCCGCGTGCCAGCAGGTCGGCGGACGAGACGGGCTGGGCGTCCGGGTCCCGCAGCGTGAATGCCGGGGCCCGGTCGCCGGCCCTCAGGGCGCGGGTCGCGGCCCCGGAGGCGATCAGCTCCGCGGTGGCCCGGCGCATCGTCGCGATGACCGAGGGCGGCACGTTGTAGGGGGCTTGCCGGCCTCGAAGTCGGCCTTGAACGCGTCGAGCTTGGATTGCAGGGTCATGGGTCCGCTCCTCGGTGAGTGGGGGTCGGAAAGGCATCGCGGTTGCCCGGCGCGCCTCGACGTCCGGCTCGGGCCGGTTCCTCAGGCTTGGGGTACGAGGGCGTTCACCCGCTCGATGGCGCGCCGGACGGCGGGGCGCGCGGCGACCGCTTCGTACCAGCGGGCGACGTGCGGCGTGGCCTCGAAACTCACGCCAGCGAACTCGCGCCGCCAGAGCCAGCCGAAATGCGCGATGTCGGCCACCGTGAACGCATCGCCGGCGACGTAGGGGCGCTCGGCCAGGACGCCGTCGAGCACGCCCAGCGTCCGGTTCGCCTCAGCCGAGAAGCGCGCGACGGCCAGCGGCTGCAGCTCGGCGGCCTGGCGCTGGAAGAAGCCCGCCTGCCCGAAGGCCGGGCCGAGCCCGGAGGCGTGGAAGAACAGTTGCTCGAACACGCGCGCCCGTCCCTCGCCGTCCGTCGGTAGAAGCCGGCCGCTCGTCTCGGCCAGGTAGACCAGGATCGCGGCCGACTCCGTCAGGACCAGCCGGCCGCCGGCAGCACCGGGGTCGACCAGGACCGGGACCTTCGCGCTGGGGTTCAGTGCCACGAACTCGGGGGCCTTCTGCTCGCCCTGACGCACGTTCACGCCGTGCAGGACGTATGGGAGGCCGAGCTCCTCCAGGGCGATGGGAACCTTGACGCTGTTGGGCGTGGCGAAGGCATAGACCTCGAACATGTCCGCTTTGCTCCAGATGGGCCGCCGCGACTGCGCGGTGGGGATGTCCGGATTGATGCCCCCTCCCTGATGGACAGGGCAGCCGGCCCAGGGCGATAACGCTCATTCCAGGGAGGAATGGCGTGGACCGGTATCAGGCGATGGCGACCTTCGTGAGGGTCGTGGAATCGGGCTCCTTCTCGGGGGCCGCCCGGCTCCTGAACGTGGGCCAGCCCGCCGTCTCCAAGACGGTCGCACAGTTGGAGAACCGGCTGCAGGTCAGCCTGCTCGTCCGCTCGACGCACGGCCTCAGTCCCACGGAGGCGGGCCTTCGCTTCTACGAGCGGGCGCGGGCGGCCATCGCCGAGGCCGACGAGGCCGAACTCGCCGCCCGCGGCGCGGGCGCAGGGCTATCAGGCCGGTTGCGCGTCTCGGCGGCGACCACCTTCGCGCGGCTGCACGTCGTGCCGCTGCTGCCGCGTTTCCTCGCCGAGCACCCGGACCTCGACATCGAGATCGTCCTCGACGACCGGGTGATCGACCTCGTCGGCGAGGGCATCGACCTGTCTCTGCGAATGGGGACTTTGCCGGACTCGGCCGCGGTCGCGCGCAAGCTTGCCACCGGGGCCCGTTCGGTGCTGGCCACGCCCGGCTATCTCGCCCGCGCGGGCGAGCCGCGCAGTCCCGCGGACCTCGCCGGGCACGAGGCGGTGGTCTACAGCCGGCAGGCCGATGCCTGGTCCTTCACCCGGGACGGCGCCGAGGTCTCGGTCGCGGTCCACGGCCGCGTGCGGGTCAGCGCGGCCGAGGGCCTAAGGGCGGCCGTGCTGGCCGACATCGGGCTTACCATCGCGTCGGACTGGATGTTCGCCCCGGAACTGGCGAGCGGCGCGGTGCAGCGGCTGCTGGAGCCCTGGGCGCTGCCCAATATCGACCTTTGGGCGGTCTTCCCCACCGGCCGCATGGCCAGCGCCAAGGCACGGCTCTTCGCCGGCTTCGTCCAGGCCGCCCTGGTCGGGGCCGGCGAACCCCATTCCGCCGCGGCATAAGCCTTATCGCCGCGCACCGTCGTCCGTCGCCGGCCGGAGCCGTCTATCTCGTCCTCATCCCGACGACGCAGTCGGCCAGCACGAGGACAGTACCGATGGCCCGTTTCGACACCTACCGCGACGCCTTCCCCAACGCCCGCCTGACACGCAAGCCGAACGGCGTGCTGGAGGTCATGCTCCACACCGACGGCGGCAAACTCGTCTTCAACGGTCATACCCACGAGCAGTTCGTCGACCTGTTCCACGCCATCGGCGAGGACCGCGACAACCGAGCGGTGATCCTCACCGGGGCGGGCGACGCGTTCATGGACGCGATCAGCCCCGAGGGCTTCGATTTCTTCACGCCCCAAGGCTACGACAAGATCCTCGGGAGGGCCGCAAGGTGCTCGGCAACATCCTCGACATCGAGGTGCCGATGATCACCGCACTGAACGGCCCGGTCCTGCTGCACAGCGAGTACGCGCTCCTCACCGACGTCGTGCTGGCGACGCCCGAGACCGTGTTTCAGGACAAGCCGCACTTTGAATTCGGCATCGTGCCGGGCGACGGTATGCACATCCTGTGGCCGGAGGTGATCGGCTCGATCCGCGGGAGGTACTTCCTGCTGACGCGGCAGGTGCTGGATGCCCAGACGGCCAAGGATTGGGGCGTGGTCAACGAGATCGTGCCGCAGGACCGGCTGCTGGCCAGGGCGCATGAGATCGCGGACGGCATCGCCGCCCTGCCGCCGCTCACCGGCCGCTACACCCGCATAGCGCTCACGCAGCGCCTGCGCCGGCTCGTCGAGGAGGGCGCCGGCTACGGCCTCGCCCTGGAGGGCATCAGCGCCGCCGACGTCGCCCGGAGCATAGCCGCCCAGGCCTGACCGCCTCACCCGATCCCAAGGAGAGTTCCACCGTGGGCTCGCCGGAGGTGTTCGCGATGGGGCACTGGAGAGAGGAGCCGACCTGCCTCGTCGAGCAGGCGGTCAACGCCGCCCTCGCTGACGCCTGCCGGGAGGCCGAGGCCCTGCTGCTCTCACGTCCGGGCGACGTCACGCTGGGCCGTCTCAATGCCGATTTCCACGCGCGCTTGGCCCGGCGCGGACCGTGCGGGCAGGAGGCCCCGTCCGATGACGCATAGCGCGCAGCCTGGATCGACCAACTTCGTGGCCGCCCCCTCGGACCTGACTCCGGCTGCACGATATGCTGACGGACTGCGCCGTTTCGTGCCGGGCTGTATTGTGGACACGCGACCCTGGGTGAGGCAGATCCCCGGGCGGGGTCGCCTCGGAGGTCGGAGCATGGTTGGACAATGGACCAGCGCTGTCGCCGAGGCGCCGCTCCCTTGATCGGCTCCTTGGCCTCTCCGCGAACCAGCCTCGCTCTCCTCGGGGCCGCCCTCACGGCGCTGACACTCGGCGCCCTCACGCTGCACGTGCCAGGCGCCGACACGGTGGGATCGCCGCTGCGGGCCAACCTCTTCGTCGGCGTGCTGGCGGTCTCGGTCGGTGTCTACCTGCTCGCCGTCCGTGTCGCGCTGCGGCACGACCTGCCTGCCTCGGCGACAAGGCTCGTCCTCGCACTGGCGGTGCTCCTGCGCCTCGCGCTCCTGCTCCAGCCGCCGTTCCTGTCGAGCGACATCTACCGCTACGTCTGGGACGGGCAGGTGCAGGCGGCGGGCATCAACCCCTACCTCTATGTCCCGGCCGATCCGGCGCTGGCTCCCTTGCGCGACCCGGACGTCTTTCCGCTCATCAACCGGGCCGACTACGCCCGCACGATCTATCCGCCGGCGGCGCAGGCCTTCTTCGCGATCGTCGGCCGCATAAGCGCGGGCGTGACCGGGATGAAGGCCGCGATGCTCCTGTGCGAGGGCGTCGCGGTGCTCTGCCTGCTCGCGCTCCTTGCGCGCGCCGGGCAGCCGCGGGTGCGGATCCTGATCTACGCCTGGAACCCTCTTGTGCTGTGGTCCTTCGCCCTCGACGGCCACGTCGACGCGCTCGCGGTCGGGCTGCTCGCGCTGGCCCTCCTCGCCCGTGCGCGCCACCGCGACGGGTTGGCTGGCGCGATCCTTGCCGGGGCGGTGCTGGTGAAGTTCCTGCCGGTCGTGGTGGCGCCGGCCTTCATACGGGGCGGGCGGCTGTGGCGCCCGGCGCTCGCGGGCCTTACGGTCATCGTCGCGCTCTACGCGCCCTACCTCTCGGCCGGCGCGGGCGTACTCGGCTTCCTGCCGGCCTACGGGGCGGAAGAAGGGTTCGACACCGGCCAGGGCTTCTGGCTGCTCGCCGGCCTCTCCCACCTCGTGACGCTTCCCGCGGCGGCGGCCCGGATCTACGCGCTCGCCGTCGCCGCAGGGTTCGCGGCCCTGTCCCTGTGGGTCGCGACCCGGAAGGCGTCGAAGGACGAGCCAGGGGAGGTCGTGCTGTGCCGCGACGCGGGGCTGCTGGCGGCGCTCGCCACGGCGGCCGCCAACCCGCACTATGCGTGGTACTATGCGTGGCTGGCGCTGCCCGCCTGCGTCGCCCCGAACCCGGCCGTGATCTGGCTGTCGGCCGCCCCGGTGCTGTTCTACGTCGATCCGTTCAACGAGCGCTTCGTCTGGCCGGGCCTCGTGTTCGGGCCGGCCCTGATCCTGGCGCTGCGCGCCCTCTTGCGACGGAGACGAGCCCTGTGACATCTCCCGATGCCACCCCGGCCTTCGAGCCCGTGAGCGTCGTCATCCCGACCCTGAACGAGGCCGAGACCATCGGCACCGTCCTCGCCGAGATCCCGCGCGCCTTCGCGGGCGATCTCATCGTGGCGGATGGCGGCAGCCGCGACGACACCCGAGAGGTCGCCGCCGCCGCGGGCGCCCGCGTGATCGAGGCGGGGCGCGGCTACGGGCGGGCCTGCGCGGCCGGTGCGGCGGCGGCGCGGCCGGAATGCCGCGTGGTCGTCTTCCTCGACGGCGACGGGGCCGACCGCGCCGACCTCATCGCGGCCGTGGCCGGTCCCGTGCTCGCCGGCGAGAAGAATTTCGTCCTCGCCTCCCGGACGCGGGGGAGCGCGAGCCCGGGTCGATGCTCTGGCACCAGGTGCTCGCCGGGCGCCTCGCGGGCCTCGGCATCGGCGCGCTCACCGGCGTGTCCTATTCCGACATGTGCGCCTTCCGGGCGATCGACCGGGCGGCGCTCGCCCGGCTGGAGTTGCGGGAGATGACATACGGCTGGAACATCGAGATGCAGATGCAGGCCGCCCGCGCACGCCTGCGCATCGCGGAAGTCCCCCTACCGTACAGGCGCCGGGCGGGCGGAACCTCGAAGGTCGCGGGCTCGCTCGGCGGCACATTCCGGGCGGGAAGCCGAATCGTGACAACATTCCTGCGCGTGGCGACGGGCCCGGCGCCGCGGCGGTGAGCCAGGCTGTCGGGGTGCAGGTGCTCAGCCCATCCGCTCCCGGCGCCAGGCTGCGGGCGTCATCCCGGTCGCCTGCCGGAACGCGGTCGTGAAGTGCGACTGGCTCGCGAAGCCGAGCGAGAGGGCGATCTCGGTGAGGGTCTCGCGGCCGAGCAGGCGCTCCTGCGCGTGGGCGCAGCGGCGGCGCAGCACGTAACGGTAGGGCGCCTCCCCGGTCGAGGTCCGAAAGGCGTGGGAGAAGTAGGGGATCGACAGGCCGACGAGATCGGCGAGTTCGCCGACAGACAGGTCTCGGTCGATATTCTCCTCGACATGGGCGCGCACGCGCCCGAGCGCGGCCGGCCGCAATCCGCCGCGCGGCGCCGCCTCCCGCGGCACGGCCTGCCGCAGCAGCCAGCACGCGACGAGCCCGACGGCGTGGTCGATTTCGGCCGCCGAAGCCGCGACCGTGCCGCGGCCGATGGCGGCGAGATGGAGCACGAGGCCCTCGATCAGGGGCTCGTGCCGGGGCTCTCGCGCGAGCGGCATCAGGTCCGGCAGGTCGGGAAGGCCGGCATCGTCCGCCGCGCGGGCGAGCAGCCGGTGAGGGATCACGAGGTTGACGTCGCGGATCAGGTCGCCCCAGGCCCAGTCACCCGGACTGCGCGCGGGCGTGACGCAGACCTCGCCCGGCCGGGCCAACGTGGTGCGGCGCCCGTCGCCGATGTCGCGCGACGCCTCGACCGGCGGGTGGCTCGGTGCGAGCACGTGGATGACCGTCTCGAGCGAGCCCGGGACGGACCCGCTCCACGCCGTCATCTCCGCTTCGACGACGGTCGCGCCCGACCGCCCGAGAGCGAACCGATCCCAGGCACGCCACCTCTGCGCCACGGCCGGGTTCAGGTAGGGGACATAGCCCACCCGGGACATTCGCGGCCTCCTCACCTCTCCTCGCGAGTGCATCGCAGCACAGGAAGCATTCCCCTGGGTTCGCATGCAAGCGTCCATAGGACGGATTCCCCAAGAGGAGCGCCTCCCCCGACTGCGGATCCCCGGTTCACGAAGTAGAGAGCCACCCGCCGGAGGGCGTGCCGGACGCGAGCATTTCGCAAGTGCAGCAGGATTCCGAAAGCGAAGCGCGACCGTGACCGGTAGTTTAGCAGCCATGGCCGGCGCAGGAGCTGCACGAGCGCGACCGTTGCGCCGGCACGAACGAGGGCGGGGACGAGCGGGCCGCACGGCCCGCGACGGGGACGCAGGATCAATGGGTGCACGACAGGCATCATGCGGCGTGGCGGTGATGGCGAAGGCCTCGGCTCCCGGACGGACCAAGACCCGTCTGGTGCCGCCCCTCACCTACGAGGAGGCCGCCGGCCTCAACACGGCGTTTCTGAGGGATGTGGCCGCCAATCTCGCGGCCGCCCGCGCGGCGGGGGCGCCGCTGGCGAGCTACATGGCCTACGGCCCCCCGGCAGCGAGAGCTTCTTTCACCATGCGCTGCCTCCGGGGATCGGGCTGATCGAGACGTGGCTGCCGGGCTTCGGCGCGTGCCTGTTCCACGCCGTGACCGCGCTGTTCGAGCGGGGCCACGAGGCCGCCTGCGTGCTGAACGCCGACAGCCCGACCCTGCCGACGGGCCTGCTGGTGGAGTTGGCGGACCGGCTGGCGCGCCCCGGCGACCGTGCGGTGCTGGGTCCGGCGGAGGATGGCGGGTACTGGGTGCTTGGCCTGAAGGCGCCCCATCGCCGGCTGTTCGAGGCGATCGACTGGTCGACGGAGCGCGTCGCGGCCCAGACCCTCGCGCGCGCCGCCGAGATCGGGCTGCCGGTCGAGATCCTGCCGACCTGGTACGACGTCGACGACCGCGCCAGCCTCCGCCGGCTCGTCGCCGAGGTTCTCCAAGGCTATCGTCCGGGCCCGGAGAGGCCCGCCCTACACCCGGCACCGGCCACCGCCGCCTTCCTGCGCGATACCTTCGCCCGCACCGACCTCGCCGACCGCCTGGACCTCGCCCGGCCGCGGGAACCGGAGGTCGCCTGATGCGACAGCGCCACCCCAGGAAGCCCGCCCCGCGCATGCCGCAGCGCGCGGATACGCCCCCGACCCTTTCCGGACGAGCCCCATGACGCATGCCGTCGCCCTCGCGACCGACCCGCGCCGCTACCACGACGCCGCTCCGGCCCGGGTCGGATCTCGCGCCGAGGCCCCGCCGGTCTGCCTCTACCTGGAGGTGACGAACCGCTGCAACCTGCTCTGCACCACCTGCCCGCGCACCTACGAGGAGCTCGAGCCGCCGGCCGACATGAGCTGGGAGCTGTTCACGCGCATCGTCGATCAGGTGCCGGGCGTGCAGCGCGCGGTCCTGCACGGGGTCGGCGAGCCGATGCTGGTCAAGGACCTGCCGCGCATGGTCCGCCACCTCAAGGAGCGGGGCGCCTACGTCCTGTTCAACACCAACGGCACGGTGCTCACCGAGAAGAGGGGCCGGGCCGTGATGGAGGCGGGCCTCGACGAGCTGCGGGTCTCCCTCGACGCCGCCAGCGCAGCCTCCTACCGGGCGATCCGGGGCAAGGACTATTTCGGCCGCATCCTGCGCAACGTCCGCGCCTTCCGCGAGCTGCAGGTGCGCGAGGGGCGGGAGCGCCCGCGCGTCTCGGCCTGGCTGACGGGGCTCAAGGAGACGATCCACGAGCTGCCCGCCTTCGTGCGGGTCGCGGCGGAGATCGGCGTCGGAGAGGTCCATCTCCAGCGCCTCGTCTTCTTCGAGGACGCGGCGACGGGCCTCGCCCGGCCCGACCAGGCGCTCTACGAGCGCATGACGCGGGAGGACGCGGCGATGCTAGAGGAGGCCGCGGCGCTCGCCGCCTCGCTCGGGCTCATCTTCTCGGCCTCCGGCGCCGCCTCCGAGCCGGGTCTGAGCGTCCGGCGGACGGAGGACAAGGCGTCCTGGTCGCTCTGCCGCCGGCCCTGGACGGTGATGTACGTCACCGCCAACGGCCGGGCCCTGCCCTGCTGCATCGCGCCCTTCTCGCAGCGCGGCTACGAGAACTACACGCTCGGCGACGCGACCCGCGACGAGCTGCGGGCAATCTGGAACGGGCCGGCCTACCGGGACTTCCGGGCGGCGCTGCTCTCCGACGAACCGCCCCGCGCCTGCGCCGGCTGCGGCCTGCGCTGGAGCCTCTGACGTGGCCGGAGGGGCGCCGTGACCGCGACCTTCGCCCTCGCCGCGTTCCTGGCCCGCTGGGCGCCGGGTATCCGCCACGACCTCGCGGCGAGCGAGTGCGAGCCCCTCGCCCTCGCCGACCTGCTCGCCCGCGCCGACCACGAGGACCGAGCGCGCTGGGAGCGCCTGGACCTTGGCTACCCGGACCCGTGGGGGGCGCCCTGGCTGCGGGCGGCTTTGGCGGCGCGCCACGCGACCCTGTCGGGGGACGACCTCGTGTGCTGCAGCGGCGCGCAGGAGGCCTTGTCCTGCACGGTGGCGTCGCTCGTGCAGCCGGGCGACCACGCGGTCGTCGTCCTGCCGATCTACCAGCCCGCCGAGCAGGCCGTGACCTCGCTCTGCGCGACGACCGGCGTGCCGCTTCGGGAGGAGGCCGGAGCTTGGCACCTCGACGCGGACCGGATCGCCGCCGCTCTCAGGCCCGAGACGCGCCTGGTGCTGATGAACCTGCCGAACTCGCCCACCGGGGCGCAGCTCGACTCTGATGGGCTCGAGGCCCTGGTGCGCCTCTGCCGTGCGCGCGGGATCTGGCTCGTCAACGACGAGGTCTACGGCCTGACCGCCACGGCGGGCGCCCCGCCGGTGGTGGCGGACCTCTACGAACGAGGTGTCAGCGTCAACGGCCTATCCAAGGGCTTCGGCCTACCGGGCCTGCGGGTCGGCTGGGCCGCGAGCCGGGACCGCGACCTGCTGGCCCGGATCGTCGTCGCCAAGAGCCGCTCGTCGAGCTGCCTCTCCGCAACGAGCGAGGTGCTCGCCCATGTCGCGCTGAAATCCGAGGCGACGATCCGCGGCCGCAACCGCGCCATCGGCACGCAAAATGCCTCGCGGCTGCAGCAGATCGCCGCCTGCTGCCCAGGCCTCCTGGAGATGGGCCCGGCCCAGAACCTCGCCTTCGCCTTCGTGCGATACCGCGGCGCGAACTCGAGCGAGGCCTTCGCCCGCGAGTTGGCGGGGAAGGCCGGCATCCTCGTGCTGCCCGGCTCGCTCTGGCGCTCGCCGCTGGCGCCGGTGGCGGAAGACGGCCTGCGGATTGGGCTCGGCCGGCGCACGAGCGAGGGCGCGCTTGGCGCGCTCGCCGCCCACCTGTCGCGCCGCGCCGCGGCGCCGGCGGCATGAGGAGGCCTCAATGAAACGGCTTCACCAGTCCGACCCGGATCGTCTCGTCCGGCGGAATCGCCGCGGCGGGGCCGGCCTCCGGCAGGGTTTGCAGCTGCTCGGGCGTCAAGTCGAGGAGCGCCACGTGCTCGCCGAGCAGCCCCACTGCCTCGGTCGGAACCAGCACGGCGCGGCCGGAGAACCAGCCGGTCTCGACGGTGAGGTCGACGCCGCCATCAGCCCGGCGCACCGCACCGCGCACGCGTCCGAGCACGGCCTGCCGCTCCTCCGGCTCGAGCAAGCGCCGGCCGACCAGATCTCCGGCCCGTATCGGTTGCGGGAAACGGCGTGCCGCCTTCGCGGCGAGAGCCGGCAGGTCGACAGGGAGCGCGACCGCCGCGGCCGGCACTGCGAGAGCGAGCAGAATCATCAAGGGGTAGGGTCGCATCCAGTCCTCCTTCGCACGAAGCCAGTCATATATATCAAAATATGAGGTCAGTAAACAAGATTATCTTGCTAATAGAAGGTCAGCCATGGATATTATCGCTATAAATTCTACTACCTCACAAATGCGGCGCCTGCATCCGCTCGCCATCCGGGTCATGCACTGGACCAACGCGGCTGCGATGATCGTGCTGATCGGATCGGGCTGGGGGATCTACAACGATTCCGTGATCTTCCACGGGCTCCACTTTCCGGTAAAGATTGGTTCCTGGGCGGCCGAGAGCCTGCTCTGGCACTTCGCGGCGATGTGGGTGCTGGCCCTCAACGGCACCGCCTACCTCATCTACGGCGTCGCGACCGGGCGCCTGCGCGAGCGCCTGCTGCCGATCCGCCTCGGAGAGGTCGTCGAGACGGTACGCGAGACGCTTAGGTTCAATCTCGCCCACGAAGACCTGACTATGTACAACGCGGTGCAGAAGATCCTCTACATCGTGGTGATCCTCGCTGGCATCGCGCAGGTTGTGTCCGGCCTGGCGATCTGGAAGCCCGTGCAGTTCTCAGGGCTCGTTGCGCTCCTCGGAGGCTTTCAGTCGGCCCGCCTGATCCACTTCCTCGGCATGGCGGTGATCGTCGGCTTCCTCGTCGTCCACGTCGCCCTCTCGCTGCTGGTGCCGCGCACGCTGTGGGCGATGCTGACCGGCGGCCCCGAACTCCCCGCGCGGCGCAAGGAGCCCTAGGCGATGCGGTCCCTCTTTCGTCCCTCCGTGCTGCCCAACCCGGGAATCCTCGACGATCACCGTCCGCTGATCCGATCGCTGGAAAGGCGAGGATTCCTGCGCGGCGGCCTGTCGCTCGGCGCGCTGACGATGCTCACCGGCTGCGACGTCGGCGATTCGACCTCGGTCGGACACGCGCTGCGCGCGATCTCGGCCTTCAACGATGGCGTCCAGGCGGCCTTGTTCGACCCGAACAAGCTCGCGCCCGAATACCCGCCGTCGGCGGTCCTGAAGCCGCCGCGCTTCAACGCCTACTACCCGGTCGAGGAGGTGAAGCCGGTGGACGGGGCTACCTGGAGGCTCGAACTCGCGGGCCTCATCCAGGACCGAAGGCCGTGGACGCGGGAGATGATCGCGGCCCTGCCGCAGCGCGAGACGATCATCCGGCACATCTGCGTCGAGGGCTGGGACTATATCGGGCAGTGGTCCGGCGTGCCGCTCCGGACCTTCCTGGAGCGGGTCGGTGCGGATCTGCGGGCGAAGTACGTCGCCTTCAAGACGGCCGACGACTACCCGAGCAGCATCGACATGGCGACGGCGCTGCATCCCCAGACGCTGCTCGCCACCACTTACGCGGGCGAGACGCTGCCCGACCCGTTCGGCTATCCGCTGCGGCTGCGCATGTCGACGAAGCTCGGGTTCAAGAACCCGAAATGGATCACCGCCATCGAGGTGACAAATACTTACCCGGGCGGGTACTGGGAGGATAAAGGTTTCAACTGGTTTAGCGGGCTCTAAATTGCGGTTTTCTGGTACGATTTTTGCTTATTTAGACAGCGCGGCAAAATTGAGGGACCCGCGATGACAAGTCTTGACTATTTCCGCAGCGGCCCCAGCGGGCCTTGGCGGATCGTAAGCATTGATGGATTTCGAGGCGAGGCGCTCCCTCGCGCCGAGCGCCTCGATATCGCAGCAGAAGCGGCACAACCTGCCGAGGCGCCATGTTGGACACTGAAGGGGGTTGCCGGCCACGCCCGCTACGCGACGCGACGGGAGCTCGATATGCTCGGTGCGACGCAGGCGTCACTTGGTCGCCGCGAAGCAACCTGCGCGGCCCTGATCCCGATCCGCAAGTCGCAGGCCTGGTGGAACCTCGCGCAGGACGAACGCAGGGTCATCTTCGAGGAAACCTCGCATCACACCGCAATCGGAACGGCCTATCTCCCTGCCGTGGCGCGCCGCCTTTACCATTGCCGCGATCTCGGGGAGCCATTCGATTTCCTCACGTGGTTCGAGTTCGCCCCGGAGCATGCCGCCGCTTTCGATGCATTGGTCGCCGCCCTGAGGGCGACGCCGGAATGGGGCTACGTGGAGCGGGAGGTCGATATCCGCCTCGTGTGGGATCCCGCCGCTTCGCATCAAGCAGCCTCACCGAAGAGCTGAGCGCGACTGCTCATGGAAACGGCATGCTTCCCGCGGCATTCGCATCCTCGGCACGCTCCGGCTCGTTAGTCGGAACCGCCTGCAACTGGGTGGACGCCTCCGATCGGCTCAGCGATGCCGCTACGCGAGTCCATGTGGCTGGAGGGGGAACGGACAGCCCTGGTCGTTGGTGGCACGGACGTGGTGAACCGCGCGTCGCTCGCGTTTCACCACGTCACCGCGGCGTGGCCCGCATCGGCCTCGTGCAGCACGAAACCTTCCAGGTCGTCGACGGCACGGGTCCAAGGCGCCTGGGTGAGGACGCCTCGCGCGTGCCGGTAGCCCGCCTCCTCGCGCGCGCGGATCCCAGCCGGGCTGAAATCGATGTCGCGCAGGTGATCCTCCGCCTCGAGGCGGGGTGCAAGGAGGCGCACCACGTGCATCCGGGTCACGCAGCCATAGGCAGCGAGCGCCTTGATCTCCGGATCGGCCGCGATGTCGTCCGGCAGGCGCCCGGCAAGTTCGGCGATCACGTGGCGCAGCCGGTGCATCTGCTTCTGCCGCGTGATCTGGCTGTGGGCGCGGCTGGCGTATTGCAGATCCTTCTGGCGGTTGATGACCTCCCAGAGCGTCTGTGGCTCGGCACCGGACGGGTTCCACATATGGACCGCGAACACGATACCGTCGCGGCGCGGGTTGTCGTCGAACACCGCCTCGACGGGCGTGTTCGACAGGATGCCGCCGTCCCAGTAGAGATCATCCCCGATGCGCACCGGCGGGAAAGCCGGGGCAGCGCCCCGGACGCCATGACGTGGCGCAGGTCGAGAACTTCGTCGCGGCTGTCGAAGTAGCGCATCCGGCCCGTGCGTACGTTGGCCGCGCCCACGGTCAGACGGCAGGTGCCGCCTTGCAGCACCGTGAGGTCAACCAGGTCTCGCAAGGTCTCGCGCAAGGGCGCCGTCGAGTAGTAGCCGACCGCTTCCGGACCGAGCGGCCAATGAGGATTCACGAGCGCGAAGGGATTGGGAGCGAAGAAGCCCGGCACGCCCTGCATCAGCGTCGTCCAATGGGCGGAGATCGCCCCGAGGCCGGGCCAGCCGGAGAGCCGGCCGCGCATTCCGACATGCGCGATCCGCTGCCAGAAGGCGGACAGGCGCTCCAGGCGGCGCTCGGGTGGGTTGCCGGCGATCAGGCTGCCGTTGATCGCCCCGATCGAAGTCCCGATCACCCAGTCGGGTTCGATCCCGGCCTCGTGCAGGGCGCGGTAGACGCCGACCTGGTAGGCGCCGAGGGCGCCGCCGCCCTGGAGCACGAGGACCACCTGACCGAACGCCCGGAGGTTCGGTCGCTCGCCGAGCGGTGCGACCCTCGGGTTCGTCGTGTCCATCATGCTCTCCCTCGGCCCGGCGGTTCAGCGGTTCAGCGTGCCACCCGCGCGCGACCCGGAACCGTAGCGGCGCAGGGCCGGATCCCGCTTCGCGATCGGGGCCGCACCGCCGGGTCCCGTCGAGGAGAGGCGGTTGTTGAGCGTTCCGCCAGCATGGCTTCCGGAGCCGAGCCGCTTCGGGTCGGGCGGGATCACGGGTTTCGGCGTGCCTCCGGTCGTGCTGAGTCGGTCCCGGCCAGGCCCGCCCGACTGCTGTCCGCTGCCGCTGTTCTGGGCAGACGCGGGGCCCGCGAGGCAGAGCGCGAGCCCGGCGACGAAGAGGCGGTTCATGGCGATCTCCGGTGTGCCGCCACCCGGCGACGTTCTCATGAGAGCACCGAGGGCGCTCCACGGGAATTCGCGAATGGTTATGGTTTCAATGCATGCCGCGTCGCGGCCGATGGCGAGCGCCATCACGGCGGGATCCACCCTCTCCTAGAGGAACCGGTTCAGCCTATCGGTCGGCTCCCAGCTGGCGCCGGTTCGGAGAGGGCGGCAGCGCCGACATTCCCTCAGCCGGTCCGATCCGCTCAGTCCTTGGATAGGTTCGCCGTGTGGCACGCGGTGACGTTTTCGGCGGGCAGTCAGCGGCCTGTGACAAGCGGGAGAGTGCAGCCCCCTTCCAGTCTCCGTGTTGATGAAGCCCGGCCGTGATTGGCGTGGATCGAGCCTGTAAAGGGGTTGGATGAATCCATGGAGATGCATCAGGTCCGCTACTTCCTCGCGGTGGCCGAGCACCTGAACTTCACCCGCGCGGCCGAGCGGCTGCACGTGGCGCAGCCGTCGCTGACCCGCGCGATCCAAAAGCTTGAGGACGAGCTCGGCGGTCCGCTCTTTCGCCGCGAGCGCGCCAACACGCATCTGACCGAGCTCGGGCGCCTCATGCGGCCGCATCTGCAGATGACCCTAGGGGCAGCCGAGGCCGCCAAGCGCCAGGCGCAGAGCTTCCGCAAGCGCGAGACGGGACAGCTCACCGTCGGAGCCTGCTCGTCCATCGCGGCGGAGACCGGAGTTCCGCTTCTCGCCCGCATCTCGGCGGAGATCGGCGAACTGGCCGTTCAGGTCGAGATCGGTCCGGCGGACCTCGTCGAGGAGAGGCTTATCGCCGGCGATATCGACGCAGCCCTGCTGGCCCCCGTCGAAGGAGCGGCCGATAACCGTCACCCGCGTTTCGACCTCCGCGCCATCGCGGAGGACATGTTCTGCGTCGCTTTCGCGCCCGGACACCGCTTCGAGGCATCGAGCGAGGTCGTGCTGGAGGATCTCGACGGCGAGCCGCTCATCGTGCGCCTCGGCTGCCGCCACGAGGAAGCGATTGCCGCCGCCATGAAGGCAAGGAGCATCAACCGGGTCACCCGTTATTCCAGCGGCGACGAGCGATGGCTCGCGGGCTTCGTTCAGGCAGGCCTCGGCTGCATCCTATGGCCGGAAACCACCGCCCGCGCCAGAGCACTGCCGTTTCGCCGGCTCGCCGACCTGCCACTTCGATACAGGGTGGTTCTCACGACGATGGCGGGCCGCTGTCGATCGCCGGCGCTTGCCACGCTGGTGCGGCAGGCGAAGGGTGCGGGTCTCGCGCGGCAAGCGGAAGCCGCCGGGGCAGCCTGACCGCGTCGGGCCGTGCCGGCCTCGGCGCAGAGCGACGCGACGATGTCGCCGGGGTCGAGGCGCTGGGTGAAGCCCCGGTCTGCGTGAGCAAGCACGATTGCACTGTTGGGGCGGATTTCTGAGCAGCGGGCTCGGCGAGATGCTGGAGAGCTTCCGGAAGGCCGAGTATGGGGCTGCCTGTGGACCGACTTCGAGCTGGGACCCAAGATCCGGCAAGCTCGAAGCCGTTGATGCGACATTGGAAATCGCCGTCAAGGTGCGGTCCCAATCGGCCCCGACTGGGACCCCGCCCAGGATATGTTTTCAAATTCTAGATCAAAGATTTATGAGAGTTTTGCGATGGGGGGCCACTTGGGTGCTCATACACAGTCCAGGGACAGCGCACGGTCGGCATCTCGGAAAAACCCGAGCTGGTGCCGCTCGACCGCTACGCGGCTCAGTTCGACTTCGACCCGCCGCGCGACAAGGGCATGAATACGGTCGAGGCCTGCGAGCGCATCCTGTCTGGCAAGGTCCAGAGTTTCTTCGGCCTCGGCGGCAACTTCGTGCGCGCCATTCCCGACCGCGACCGCATGGAGAAGGCATGGACGACGATGCGCCTTACCGTGCAGGTCGCCACTAAGCTCAACCGCTCCCACCTCGTGAACGGCGAGATCGCCTACTTGCTGCCCTGCCGCGGCCGCACCGAGGAGGACGTGCAGGCGAGCGGGCCGCAGGCCGTCAGCATGGAGGCACCTTCAGCTGCATCTACGGCTCGCTCGGACGCCGCACGCCCGCCAGCGAGCACCTCAAGTCCGAGGTCGACATCGTGGCGGGCTTCGCCAAGGCGACGCTCGCCCCCAACCCGAAGGTTCGCTGGGACGAGTGGGTCGGCGATCACGGGCTGATCCGCGACCTGATCGCCGAGACCTACCCCGAGCAGTTCCACGGCTTCAACGAGCGGATGTGGACGCCCGGCGGGTTCTACCGGGGCAACTCGGCCCGCGAGCGGATCTGGAAGACGCAGAGCGGCAAGGCCGAGTTCACGACGCCCGAGACGCTGTCGGCGACCGGCTGGCCGGACGCGCCCGGCCGCTACCGGCTGATCACGATGCGCTCGAACGACCAGTTCAACACCACCATCTACGGTTACAGCGACCGCATGCGGGGGATCGAGGGCACGCGCGACGTGCTCCTCATCAACCCCGACGAGATGCGGCGGGCGAACCTGCAGGAGGGTCAGGTCGTCTCGCTCGTCGGCGATGCCGAAGACGGGGTCGAGCGCGCCGTATGTGGCCTCAAGGTGGTGCCGTTCGCCCTGCCTGATGGCTGCCTCGGTGCCTACTACCCCGAGATGAACCCGCTGATGCCGCTCTCGCACCACGACGGGCCGTCGAAGACGCCGGCCGCCAAGTCGGTGCCGGTGCGGATCCGGGCATCGGGCGAGCGGGGGGATGTCACGGAAAGGCGCGAGCCGCCGGGGCACACGACGCATCCGGTGTGACGGGGAGTGGCGCGCCCTGACGTGACGAGCGGCGTCGGATAGGCTTGTCCGCCCTCTCGGAACAAGGCCAGCGCACTTCCGTTGCGCCCCTTTCCAGCGAAGGGGCCCCTCGTGTTTCCTGCCTGGCTCGACGCCCTCTCCCTCGCCGCCCTGCTGGTCGGCGCAGTCTGTGCGTTGATCGTCTCCATCGACGTGATCCGGCGCCCGCAGCACATGACGGTCATGAACGTGGTTTGGCCTGTCACGGCCCTGTTCGGCACTGTGGCGGTCGTCTGGGCGTACTTCCGCTATGGCCGGATGGCGAGCAGGGCGGCGCATCACGCCACGTCGACCCACAGAACCGAGGCACCCTTCCCGGTGATGGTCGGCAAGGGCGCGCTCCATTGTGGAAGCGGCTGCATGCTGGGCGACGTCGCCGCCGAGTGGCTGGCCTTCCTGGTGCCGGCGGTGGCGGTCTGGTTCGGCTGGCAGTTGCTGTTTTCCGAGAAGATGTACGCGGTCTGGATCCTCGACTTCCTGTTCGCCTTCGGGCTCGGCATCGTGTTCCAGTACTTCGCGATCGTGCCGATGCGCGGTCTCCCGCCGGGCGAAGGGATCGTCGCGGCCCTGAAGGCCGACACCGCCTCGCTGGTCGCCTGGCAGGTCGGCATGTACGGCTTCATGGCCTTCGTGCAATTCTACCTCTTCGGGCACCTGATCGGGCACCGCGCCGCGGTAGACACGGCCGAGTTCTGGTTCGCCATGTAGGGCGCCATGATCGCCGGCTTTCTCACGAGCTACCCGGTGAACTGGTGGCTGGTGCGGTCCGGCATCAAGGAACGGATGTAGGGCGACGATGCCGGAAGCAGGATGGAGTGATCATCTCTCCGCGGCGTCGATGGTGTCCTGGACAGGGCCGATGAACGGGCCGAGGCGTCCACTGCCTGAACATCCGGCCCTCCCGGGATGGTCCGCCCTCGGAGCCTGCAATCGGCTGGTCTCAAGGCTCGGCGGCCTCATGGGGAGCGATGACGAGGAGCCCTCGCCATACTCGCCCTCGTCAGTGGCTCATGAGACAGCAGATGGGCGACGCGGCGAGAAGCTCGCGGGTTACGCTCCCGAAAACCCGTTCGTGAAAGCGCGAGTGTCCGTAAGCCCCAGTCACGATCAGGTCCGCCTCGATCTGACGGGCGACGGCGAGAAGGCACGCCGCAACGCTGCGAGAGGCCGCGGATCGCACGATCGTCGTTTCTGCGACGCCACAGTGCGTCAGGTAGGCAGCGACGTCCTCGGCGCCGTCCGGCATCGTCTCCGCGCCGACGGTCGCGATGCAGACGCTATCTGCCCGGAGCAGGAGGGGCAGGCTGTCCCGCACGGCGCGCCGGGCTTCCCGAGAATCCTTCCAGCCGACGACGACGCGTGTCCCGGCGAGCGATGCGACGCCCGACGGTACGAGAAGGACCGGGCAGCCGAGCTGCAGGATCAGTTCGCCGGGCGCGAGTGCGGCACACCAGCCTTGGCCATCGTCGGGATCCGCGCTGCCGAGCACGACGAGGTCCGCCATGCGCGCCTGCTCCGCCAGAACCACCCGCAGGTCGCCCCGCCTGGCACGCCATGCCACGGATGGCAGGTCCTGAGTACGCGCCAGGAAGACCGCTTCGACCTGGGCCAGCTCGGCAGAGGCGCGGGCCGATCCGTGATCGATGATCCGTGCGTTGATGAGAGCGCCCTTGCCATAGAGGTGGGTCGGCAGCGCCTCGCACGCCGATACGCCGACGAGCTGCGCCGAGAGGCGCTCGGCAATCGACCGCGCGATGGTCAGCCGGTCCCACGACGCAGGCGCCAGGTCAAGCGGGACCATGATGTTTGCGATCGACATGGCGATCTCCACTATTCAGCGATGCGCAAGTCTCCGACGTTCGATTGGGGAGGACAGCATAAGCCTGATGACGTTTCAAGCCTTCATGGGTGACAAGGACGCGCATGAAAATCTCAGATCATCAAGATGCGATGATGGTCGCTCTCGAACATACCCCTGTCCGGATGCAAGGCGGGCCTTGCCGAGCACGGGTAGAACCTGATGCGCATGTCTTGGCGGGCACACGCCGCACCCGGTGCCGGACCAGCCTCGACGAGGTACACCGCGCGAACGGCTGACGGGAGATCGGCCCCTTGACCCGGAACGAGACCATCCGCAACCGCCTGCTCGGCATCATCACGGTGATCCTCGCGATAGGTGCTTTGCGAGCCAGCTATCCCGTGACGATGCCGTTGGCGGCGGCCTTCGTGGTGATCGCCGCCATATGGCCGATCAAGCCATGGCTCGACCGGTTTCTGACCCCCGGCCTCAGCTACGTCGCGACCATGCTGGTGCTCGCGGTCGTCGTCACGGGCTTCACCGTTGCGGTTTACTTCTCCGCCGCGCAGGTGGTCTCCGCCTTCGAACGCAGCTGGGACCGCCTTGATGTCCTGTACCGGCATGTGTCGGACTGGACCGCATCCTGGGGCTGGTCCCTCGACGGAGAGGAAGGATACCGGAGGTTGGTCGGTGTCGCGCGGGGGCTCCTGCAGAACATCTACACGATTCTCGGCTATCTCGGCTTCACCGCCCTCCTGGTCGTTTTCGGGCTGCCGGAGGTTCCAGCCTTGCGGCTCAAGCTCCGTGAGACCTTCACGCGCGACGAGCAGCAGGAGGTGCTCGCCTCGATCGAGGCGATCGCCGAGAAGATCCGCCAGTATCTCGGCATCAGCACCTTCACGAGCCTGCTCACGGGAGTGGCGACGGGCCTCTACGCGCTCGCCGTCGGCCTCGATCTGGCGCTCGTCTGGGGCGTTCTCAATTTTCTCCTGAACTACATCCCGGTGGTCGGCAACCTCGTCGGCATCGTGCCGCCGACCCTGTTCGCGTTCGTGCAGTTCCAGACCAAGACGGCCCCCGCTATCGTGTTCCTCGGATTGGCTGCGATCCAGCTCGCGATCAGCAACGTCGTTTACCCGATGCTCCAGGGACGCAGCCTGGCGCTCTCGCCGCTGGCCATCATCGTGGCATTGTCGTTCTGGAGCTGGGTGTGGGGCATCGCCGGAGCTGTGCTCGCCGTTCCGCTGACCGCCGCGATCGTTATCACCTGCGACGGCTTCCAGTCGACGCAGTGGATCGCACGGCTACTCTCGGAGCCGCGACGGCGCGGATGACGGCAGCGTCGTCGCGCACCCCGGGCATCCACGACGAGCAAGGCGACGCGTTAGTGAGACCGGCCACGAGCCACCAGGGCAGAGCGGCGATCAGGCACCGGATCAAGACGCGAGGGTGAGCAAGAGGCCCGACACGATGAGCGTGCCGAGGGCCGCACCGAGACCGAGCACCCAAGCCGATGTGCATCCGCCGTTGTCGTTCGCCGAGCCGGGACGTTCGCGCGGGCATCGCCGCCACTTGCGGCAGCTCGACGGTGCCTCTGCGAAGGAGGCAGCGGGGTCGACGTCAGGCTGACGGCGGCACGACATGGTCCGAGTATCGCGCGACTGCCCCACCTGGAGCAAGTTCGATCGGGCCGTCGTGGTCGGTCGTGTCCGAAGCGTCGAGTCCGCCACCGAACCGCGCCCAATGCTCCACGCAGCGTCCTCCGGTCGAGGAGCGAACCTGGTGTCCGGGCACAGCCGCCTCCCGTAGCGTCGAATGCCCTGTGCGCGGCCCGTGCCAGGCGCGAGCGAGCCCGGCCACACGTCGGAATGCCACCCTCATGCCGTTCTCCTGCATCGTTGCGATCCGGCGCCGCACAACCTCGACGACGGTCGTGCCGGTGGGCCGCAAGCTCGGAGGATCGTGCTTAAGCAATCGTCAATCGACAATCCCGGCGAGGTGACCGCCTGCAGGGCGGGTCTCGGATCTGTCAGGGTTATCCCGACAAGACTACGGTTTCCTCCGACTGCCGGGCCACGCCCCGCGCCACAGATGAGAGGTCGAGCGGGAAGGCGAGCCTCCGGGCTTGAGGCAACCTTCCCCGTTTCAGACGGCGCCGAGGACAACCAGAGCGTCATCGCCCCGAATGGGACGCCGTCACGTCGAGCCGGCCAAGCCGTCTCGCAGGCCGACATCCAGGCCACCGCGAGCGGACCTTGGTGCCTCGCACGACCCGTCCCGGCCATCATGGAGCCGATCGTCATGAAACATCTTGCTCTCGCCCTCGCGGCGGCATCGAGCCTCGTCCTATTCTCGGCACCGAGCGAAGCGCGTCCCTTCGGCAGGGGGCACGGCTTCGCCGGCCATCACGGCGGCTTCCACGGGATGCGCCACGGCTTCAGGGGGTATCGATCTGTCGGTGCTAGGCGCCACTACCGGGGCTTTGGCGGCTACCGCGGCACCGGCCTACGTGCGGCGCGCTTCGGATATGGCCGTCATTACGGCCGATATGGTTATCGGCGCGGCTATCGCGGGCTCGGGCTCGCGGCCGGCTTCGGCCTCGGACTGGCCGCGACCGCCGCCCGGCCCGCCTATTACGGCGGATACTACGGCTACGGGTCCCCATACGCCCCGGTCGGCTACGGCTACGGCTACGGTGCGGGCCGACCCGTCTGCACCTGCGGCTACTGAAGACGAGCCTCGACGCGCGTCGCGGCCGCACTAAGCCGGTGCGAGACGTCGCTCAAGAATAGACAATCCCGCGGGGCATCGGGACATGGACCGTCCCTGTGCCGCACTCTCTCACTCTAGGTTAGGTCTTGCACATGAAGAGCATCATCGTCACCGCCTTGATCGGCAGCGCCGTCCTCGCATCGCCCGCGCTCGCGCAGGACAAGTCCTCCACCCTGGCCCCTGGGGCTCAACCGAACCCGATGACGGCACAGCCCTCCACCACCGCGATGCCGGCAGCGCCGGGACAGGCGAGCCAGAACCATGCGGGCGGCATGACCATGGCCGACACGGCGACGGCCAAGATCAAGTTCGTCACTGCGAAGCCGGCCGAGGTCACCACCTCGAAGCTCGTCGGCAAGAATCTCTACAACAAGCAGAACGAGACGGTCGGCGAGATCGAGGACCTGGTCGTCGAGAACGGCAAGACGATCACCGGCGTCGTCGTCAGCGTCGGCGGCTTCCTCGGCCTGGGCGAACGCTATGTGCTGATCGACCCCTCGACGATCTTCCTGCATCGCACCGACGGGGGGCTCAAGGCGATGGTCGACGCCGACAAGGACGCGCTCAAGAATGCGCCGGAATTCAAGTATAACAAGATGACCCGCACCTAATCGAACCGCACCTCGCGCGTTGCCTGCTGCCCTGTCGGCTGCGGCTAGCGGCGACGGTGGTAAGGACGTTCGTGGCAAACATGAGCGCGAGGGATCGGTGCGGCCGATCCCTCGCCGCCACCGATTGGCTCACATGCGTGCCGCTTCGCGGGACCGGTTCCGGTCCTGTCAAGCTTCTCCGTAGTCGTCCCGTGTCGGGATTGTCCTGACAAGCGTCAGAGAGAACGGCATAGATCGAAAAATTTGCTTGTGATTCGATGTGGATTGCGTGCCAATCTCATGTCTCTGGAAATCTATCCGGAACAAATGAGAGACAAGCACAGATGCTCATGGACGTGATCAGGCAAGGTGCGCGTGCCAGGACGGGCGGCCGGCGGAGAGATGCGT
Source organism: Methylobacterium aquaticum (assembly GCF_016804325.1). NCBI lineage: Bacteria > Pseudomonadati > Pseudomonadota > Alphaproteobacteria > Hyphomicrobiales > Methylobacteriaceae > Methylobacterium > Methylobacterium aquaticum. Next base: position 6,533,482 of record NZ_CP043627.1, on the reverse strand, counting down.
GTCCCTATCCCCTGGACTCGCGCGAGCGCCGGGCCTGGTTCGAGGGGTACGATGGAGGCGCCTGGCACATGGTGCAACGGGCGCCCCACCCGGCCCTCACCCGACAGGCCGCGACACCGGTCGACGTCGCGGGACTCGTTGCGACGCCGTCGATCCCGCCGCTTTCCACGCAGGGCTGAGGGCGGACGCCGGTTCGCGAGTTGCAGCCATGCTCCGGCGTTCCTGCCGGTGAGCGTCGGACGATGCGTCGGCAGCGACGAGGACCGGTCCGGACAGCCGCGAATGGCGGCCCAGGTCAATCCCCGCCCCGGCATGAACCCGACTTCCCGGGGGCATGCCACCCGCGGGTGAGCATCCGGCCCGTCCGGGACGGAGCCGCATGGAGGGAGACGACACCGTGCGACGGACCTCTCTGCAATCTCTCAAGGATCACTCCTACGGACGTCTGGAGCGGGTCGTGACCGTTCTGGTCGAGGCCTACCTGACCGATCCTTCGGCGGCGCCGCCGGACCTCGTCGAGCGGCTGCGACGCCTGGAGCGAACCGTGCGGGAGGCGCGGGGCGACCGGCAGATCATTCAGGTCATCACCTCGGGGCGTCGCCTTCTCGGCGATGCGGGCGCGCTGGCCGAACCCGCACCCGAACCGGTGCCCGAGCTCCTCTATGCGCCCAAGCCTCGCTGCGCGCCGACGCGGAGCTAGCCGCTGCGGCGCTCCGGCCGTAAAATGCAAGGGTTCGCCCATCGCCCGGCGGCGGGCTCGTGCCGACCGCCGACCCGCGATGGACCGAGGTTGCGGGCGGCGCTTAGCCGGAGAGCATCACCGAGCACCTTGCATGAGTGGACGACGTGCGGGCGATGCCCATCAGGCACTCGAACAGCAGCTGAGCCGCGGGAACGGCCGGACCTTCGTCGCCCTGACCTTCGCGGCCGCCATCCCGGTCCTGCTTCTCAGCGGCTGGGTGGCCACCCTGCTGGCGCAGCAACAGCGCGACCTCGGCCGCAGCGCCGCGGAGGCCAGTGCGACCCGCGTCGCCGAGCGCGTCGCCTCCGACATCGCCGCGCAGATCTCCATCCTCGAGACCGAAGCCGCGTCGGCGACGCTCGACCGACCGGACCTGGCCGCGTTCTACGCCGAGGCCGAGCGGCTGCGACAGGCCCATCCGTTGTGGGCGACCGTCGAACTCGCCGGGCCCGACGGCACCCAGGTCGTCAACCTGCTCCGCTCCCTCGACGAGGAACTCGGCCCGACGTCCGACCGCAAGAGCTTCGACGCCGTCGTGCGCACCCATCGTGCCGTGATCGGCGGAATCGGTCCGGTCGGGTCGGTCTCGGGCAAGCGCCTCGTCGCGTTGCGCGTGCCCGTCCTCCGGGACGGGGAACTGCGCTACGTCCTCTCGGTCCGGCTCGCCACCAATGCGGTCAGCTCGATCCTGCGCGACGCCGGGGCGCCGGAAGGCTGGGTCGGCACCATCGTCGACGCAGACGGGAATACGATCGCCCGTACCCGCGCCGAGGCGGAGGAGCTCGGCCAGCCGGGGAACGCCGCCCTGCAGGCCGCGATCCGGCGCGCGCCGCAAGGGTTCTACACAGGTTCGACCCTGGAGGGCTCGAACGTCGAGGTCGTCTACCGCACGCTCAAAGATACGGGCGGCTGGTCAGTGCATTTCGGGATGCCGGTGGCCGCCCTCAACGCCCCGGTCTCGCGCTCCTACCTCGTGCTGGCGGGCGGAAGCGTGCTCAGCATCGGTCTCGCCCTGGCGCTGGTCGGACTGGTGGGCCGCGACATGGCTCAGCGGCGTGCGGGAGAGCGGGCGCGCTTCACCCTCGTCCTCCGGTCGAGCCAGGAGCAGGGCGCCGTGGCCGCGGAAGCCGCGGATCTCGGCACCTTGCGCTGGGACACCGTGCAGGAACGGGTGAGCGGCTCGGCGCGGGCCGCACACCTGCTCGAATGGAAGACGAAGGCTCCGGAGGAGCAGGACATTGAGGCGGAGGTCGACGCGGCCCTATCGGCGGTCCATTCCGACGATCGCGAGCGGCTGACGGGCGCCCTGCGTCGAAGCCTGGCGGACGGCCGACCGCTCGACGTCGAGTTCCGGGTGGTCGGAGACGGTGGTCCGCGATGGGTCCGCTTGACCGGTCGCGCGCCACGGCTGCACGACGAGACGCCGACCGGCCTGTTCTACGGCGTCGTGTCGGACATCGAACCGCGCAAGCGCGCCGAGGCGGAGCGCAAGGAGATGCTGCGTCGCCTCGGCGAGGCGCAGGAGAACGAGCAGCGCCGGATCGCCCGCGAGCTGCACGACCAGGTCGGCCAGACGGTGACCGGCCTGTCGCTCGGCCTGAAGAGCCTGGAACGGCTGATCGGGGAGGCGGCGACGGACGAGGTGGGACGCCACGTGCAGTGGTTGCAGGCGCTGGCCGGCGAGATCGGACGCGACATCCACCGGGCCGCCGTCGATCTCCGGCCGACGGCTCTCGACGACCTCGGGCTCCGGGAGGCGCTGACCGCTCTGCTGCGCGAGTGGAGCCAGCGTCACGGCATCCGCGCCGACTTGGAATTCCTCGGTGAGGCGGTACGGCTGCCGGCGGCGATCGAGACCGCCGTCTACCGGATCGTGCAGGAGGCGCTGACCAACGTCCTCAAGCACGCCCGGGCCTCTACCGTCAGCGTCTCGGTCGAGCACGGCGCCGAGGCGATGCGGGTGATCATCGAGGACGACGGGGTCGGCTTCAACGCCGAGGCCATGCCCGAGCGACTGGCGGAGGGCGGGCGCGGCAAGCCGCGTCTCGGCCTGTCGGGCATCCGCGAGCGCCTGTCGCTCTTGGCCGGCACGCTGACGCTGGAGACCTCGCCGGATATCGGCACCACGCTGTTCGTTACTATCCCGGTGCCGCGGCCGGCTTGAGCTTCGAGGAGATACCGCATGAATCGCATCCGCGTCGCCCTGGCCGACGACCACCCCGTCGTTCTGGCGGGCGTCCGCGCACTCCTGAACGCCGACCCGGAAATCGAGCTCGTCGGCGAGGCGACATGCGGTCGTGACGCCCTGCGGATGATCGAGGAGGCCATGCCCGATGTCGCGGTCGTCGACGTCTCGATGCCCGGGCTCAACGGCCTCGAACTGACGGAGCGCGTCGCCCGCGATTGCCCGACCACCCGGGTGCTCGTGCTCACGGTCCACGAGGACGCGGCCTACGTCCAGCCGCTGCTCAAGTGCGGCGCCCGGGGCTACCTCCTGAAACGCTCGGCGGCGGACGACCTGCTCCGCGCGGTCCGCGCGGTCGCCACGGGCGGCATCTATCTCGATCCGTCCGTCGCGGGCCAGGCCCTGGCGGACAGCTCCGGCGCCGCCGGTGATCCCGACGCCGCCAGGAGCGGCGAGGCGCTGAGCCCGCGGGAGGCCGAGACCCTGCGGTTGATCGCACGAGGCTTGAGCAACAAGGAGATCGCCCGGCGCATCGACGTCAGCGTGAAGTCGATCGAGACCTACAAGGCGCGCGCCGCCGAGAAGCTCGGACTGAAGACGCGCGCCGAGATCATCCGCTACGCCGCGGCCCGCGGCTGGCTCGACGCGCTCACGCTGCGATAGCGGCTGCGCGCCGACGAGAGCGGCCGACTGCCGTCTGCGCGGCGCCGACCACACGGGAGAGACGCATGCAGGAATCCGTTGCTCTGCTCGTTCGTGAAGCCGCGACGCTCGATGCCGTCGCGGATGCCCTTGGCACGGCAGCGTCCGTTCTGATCGACCTGGGAAATCGAGCAGGGGGACGCAGGCTTCGACGCATGGGTCGGGACCAGCGGGTCAAGGCGCTGATGCGCCGGGCGCAGGCGGCGAGCCTTCTCGGACGCGAGCTGTCGGCGGCCGAGGCGACGGGACTGTGACGGACCCGGGGCCCTGCCGCAGGACGGCTTCCCGTCCACCTTTATGCTTGAACACAGTGAGATAGGGGCGGGCCCGTGCCCGGCCTCGTCCGGCAGCGGGGCCTGCGCGATGGCAATCTCGATTGCAGGTTCTGATGACGTGGTCGGTCTTCCGCGACTCTGCCCAAGGCGAATGGACGGGGCTTGGCATTCAAACGCCAAAGTGCCTGTCCTTCCGTGCGGGCCGGCCGTCCTGCGCATGCAGGAAGCAGGCATGGCGTTCCTCGATGTCCGCGAGGTCCTGAGGGTCGTCGATGTTGCGCCGTGCCGCGGCCACGGCCAGATCCGCGTGCCTGCGAAGCTCGGCGACGCGGTCGGTCGAACGCTCGACCTCCGCGACGCGGGAGAGGACATCGAGCAGGCGCCCGAGCACGTGCACCGAGCCGGCGGCGTTCTGGCGAATCATGTGGAACATGGCGTCGCACAGCCCGCCGTAGTCCGTGACCGGGTGAAGGAGCACGATGCAGCCATCCCGGTCGACCGCCCCGGTCGGCAGATAGCGCGGCGCGATGCGGCAGAGCGCATCGCCCAGGTGATCGAGGACGCTCCCCGCCGTCATCGGGTCGTTGATGCCCGGCGAGAGCGCCCGCACGGCGATCTCGACGAGTTGCCGCACCGAGTATTCCAGATCCTGCAGGGCGGCCGGGCGTCGTCCGAAGACGAGTGCGCGCGCCACGGCTTCCGGCGCCTCGTCGACGGGAGCCGAGAGAAACGCGACCGGGAAACCCGTCGGCACGTAGTCCCCCGGTCGCACCCGCAAGGCGACGACGATCCCGCGGTCTCGTGCCCAATCGGCCAGACTGTCCGCATCGACGGCCTGAAGGTATCCGCCCTGCGCCGCCGCCACGGGAGCACCGCCCGGGGTCCCGGACGGAGCCGTCAGGTCCGGCGCCTCGCGGGTCCGTGCCGCCACGGCCTCGCAGAGGTCGTGGTGGACGGCATCGACCACCGTCTCGACGTTGATGCTGGTGGCGATGTGGTGGACGAACCAGACCAGGGTAGCGAGCGAGAGGAGCGCGAGCGCGATGGCTCCGGTGATGGCGAGGTGAGGAACGAAGGGACTCTCCTGCACCGTGCGGACCGTGCGCAGGACCATCAGCGCATAGGCGAAAGTACCGAGGAAGATGCCGAGCACGACCTGATTGCGGGCGTCGCGCACGAAGTTGCGCAGGAGCCGCGGTCCCATCTGGCTCGAGGCGAGCGTCAGGGCGGCGATGGTGATCGAGAAGGTCGTTCCCGCCACCCCGATGGTCGAGGAGGCGACGGCGCTGAGCAGGGCCCGCGCGCCCTCGGCGCCCCCCGAATAGCCCCAGTTCGCGTCGGGCGAGGAAGCATCGTAGCCGGCGATGTGGGCCGTCTCGAGCCAGACCGCGAGCTGCGCCAGCGTCAGGCTGCCGAGGACGATGAGGGCCGGGCGCAGCCAGAACTGATCGCCCAGGGCCTCGATCCAGGCGCGGAGCCGCGACCTCAAACCCGCTCCTCCTCGCGCCGGGCCTCGTCCTCCCGCTGCACCCGCCACCGGGGCCGGGGTGGGCTCGTCCCCTCGGGCCAGCCCTCGCGCTGGCGGGAGCGGTCGCCGTCCGTCTCCTCGGTCTGGTCGTGCAGGAGCACCTGGCTCGTCGGATAGGGAAGGTCGATGCCGGCTTCCGTCAACGCCTCCTTCACGTTGGCGATGGCGTGGTCGAGAGCGTCGACGGCGTCCCGGCGCCGGGGCGGATCGATCCACAGCCGAGCCGTCATGTCGACACCGGCCGCCCCGAGGCCGGTGACCAGCGCCTCCGGCGGCGGGTCGGCGAGCACGCCTTCCGTCGCGCGCAAGGCCTCGACGATGACCCGGCGCGCCTCGCGGATGTCGTCGCCATTGCCGATGGTGAGCGGGAAGGCGAGCCGGCGCTTCTCGTGCGCGGTGATGACGGTGATCTTGTCGACGAACAGAGTGGCGTTCGGGATCAGCACGCGCTGATTGTCGTAGGTGCGCAGCACCGTCGCCCGCACCCATACGTCCTCGACGGTGCCCTCGTGCGAGCCGGCCCGGATCTGGTCGCCGATGACGAAGGGGCGCGTCAGGAGGATCAGGATGCCGGCGAGCAGATTCTGGAGCACGTCGCGGAAGGCGAAGCCGATGGCGACGCCGCCGATGCCGAGCAGGTTGAACAGGTCGGCGGCCGAGACCGATGGGAACGCCACCGAGGCGGCGATCAGGAACGACACCAGGATGGTCACCCCGCCGGCGATGCGCCCGAGCACCGCGGCGGATCCGGGCGAGGCGTCGCGCAGTGCGGCAGCCCGGCGCACGCCGGCCCGGACGCCCCGGGCCACCAGCAGGCCGAGGCCGAACAGGACAAGGGCGACGGCGAGCCCCGGCAGAAGGGCGACGCTCGCACGGCCGAGCTGTTCCAGACGTGCGAGAGCTTCCGAGAATATCATGTCCGCTCTTGATCATGAGGAAGCCGCCGGACGCGTAACTGGCATCCGGCGGCGCTTTAGTCCGCCACGGCGAACGTTGCACTCAATGAAAGTCCCTGACGGTCAGCGACGGGGCCCGCCGGTCGTCTGACCGTATTGCTGGCCTCTCGCTCCGCGCGACGGCATTCCGGCATTGCCGCGGCTCGCGGATCCCTGCCGCATCCGGTGGCGACGCATATGGCGACGCGACATGCGGACCTGGACGAGGTTGGTATCAACACCGCTTTTCATGCCGGCCGGCGCTGCGGGCATGGCCTGCGACGGGACAGCCAGGGAGCAGAAGCCGAGGCCGGCGAGCAATGCGGTGGCGACGATCGTGCGCTTCATGATGGTGTCTCCTGTGTTCGGATGGTCTCAGCTCTTCTTCTTCGAGTACTCAAATTTCGGTGCGTTCTTCAGCGTATCCTTGTCGGTATCGGCATGGACCGCCCATTTGCCGTCCTTGTTGCTGATGGCCAGGGTCGAGGGATCGAGCACGACGTAGCTCTCGCCGAGGCCGAGGAAGCCCCCGACGCTGACGACGACGCCGGTGATCGTCTTGCCGTTCTCGATGACGAGATCCTCGACCTCGCCGACATTCTCATTCTTGTTGTTGTACACGGTGGTGCCGACGAGCTTCGACGACATCACGTCGGCCGGCTTGACGGTCACGTATTTCAGCTTGACCGTCGCCGTGTCGGCCATCTTCATTCCCGTGTCTGGGGATGACGCTGGCGCGGCCGCCGGCGGTGTAGGAGTCTGGGCAAGGACTGGGGCCGCAATGCAGCTGAGCGCGAGCGCAGCCAGCACGGTGTTTTTAGACATCGACGGCCTCCCTTGATCCAGCTTGGTTTGCGAGCCGAGCCCGGTACGCGTCTGCAGTCTTTCCCACGGACACCGGACTCGGTCACAAACGTGCGCGTAGCGAGAATGTTCAGCAGAAATTCAGGATCTCTCGAATTTGGCCGCTGCGGATAGACTGTTCCCGGCGTGCTGACACAGCCGGGATGAAGGCCGGCCTGATCCGCGTGTCGCACTGTCGCGACGCCGATCGACCGTCGGTTCGGCGGCACGGCCGGGAACCACATCGATCGGCAAAGGCTTGCCTGTCGATGTCGGCAGCTTGCGAAAGCGACGGCTCCATCACCGGCATGGACCGCAGGCGAGACCGTTCCTGCGGCCAGGTCGGACATCCACGACAGGCGTGGTCCGCCGACGGCCATGTCCGGGTGAGCGTTTTCGTGAGAGCCCTATCATGTTCTTCGACACCTGGTCCGGCCTGGCGCGGGTGGTGATCGTCGGCCCGCTGGCGTACGTCGCCCTCGTCCTGTTCCTCCGGATCTCTGGCAAGCGGACCCTGACGAAGCTCAACGCCTTCGATTTGGTCGTCACGGTGGCGCTCGGCTCGACCCTGTCTTCCATCGTTCTGACGAAGTCGGTGGCGCTGCTCGAGGGCGTGCTCGCCCTCGCGACGCTGATCGCGTTGCAATACCTGATCACGTGGTCGAGCGTGCGATCATCCTTGATCGAAGGGCTGGTCAAGGCCGAACCGACTTTGCTTGCCAACGACGGAGAACTGCTCACGGGAGCGATGCGCCGGCAGCGCGTCACCCGGGACGACATCCTCTCTGCCTTGCGGTCCGAGGGGTTGGACGACCTCTCGCAGGCAGCGGCCGTCGTGCTCGAAACGGACGGCTCGATCAGCGTGCTCAAGGCGTCGTCGGACCGGACGCCCGGTGTAATGGGCGTTCCGCAGCCGGAGACGCCGTCGCGTCGGCCGGGACGGGCTTGACGGCACTGTCGCGACGCTCGCAGCGCAAGCACAAGGGTGACTCGTGATCTCCATCTTCGATCTCGCTGCGCTGCTCCTCACCCTCTCGGCGTTGTTCGGCTGGTTGAACCATCGCTTTTTGCGGTTGCCCCACACCATCGGTCTGCTCGTGATGGGCCTGGCGGCCTCGCTCGCCCTCATCGCACTCGACCTCGCCTTCCCGGACCAGCACCTCTACGAGGACCTCACGCGGGTGCTCCGGCAGGTCGACTTCACCGACGTGGTGATGAACGGCATGCTGGCCTTCCTGCTCTTTGCCGGGGCCATGAGCCTCGACCTGCGGTCTCTGCGTGACCGGGCCTGGCCGGTGGCGACGCTCGCCCTCCTCGGCACCCTAATCTCGACCGGCCTCGTTGGCGGCGCGTTCTGGGCGGCCTCGCAGGCCATAGATCACCCGATTCCATTGCCGTGGGCCCTGGTGTTCGGCGCCCTCATCAGCCCGACCGATCCGGTGGCGGTGCTCGCCACGCTGAAGAACGTGAAGGTGCCCGAGGCGCTGGAAATCGAGATGCAGGGCGAGGCCCTGTTCAACGACGGCGTTGGCATCGTGCTGTTCACGGTCCTCGTGACCTTCGCGGCCGGGACGGGGGCTGAAGCCACTAGCGTCGGTGGCGTCGCCAAGCTCCTCCTGCACGAGGCCGGAGGCGGCCTCGCTCTCGGGGTGGCGACCGGTTACCTGGCCTATCGCGCCATGCGCGCCATCGACGACTTTCCCGTCGAGGTACTGATCACCCTGGCGCTGGTCGCCGGCACCTACGCGCTCGCCCAGAAGCTCGGGGCCAGCGGTCCTCTGGCGGTTGTCGCCGCGGGATTGCTGGTCGGCGACCGGGCCCCGCGCGACGCGATGAGCGAGCGGACGCAAGGCTACGTCTCCTCGCTCTGGACGCTTATCGACGAGGTGCTGAACTCGGTTCTGTTCCTGCTGATCGGGCTGGAGGTCCTGGTGCTGCGCTTTGCGGCGAGCGGGCTGGTGCTCGCCGCCTGCGCTGTCCCCATCGTGCTCCTCGCCCGACTCGCGGCGGTCTCGATGCCGCTGCTGGTCTTCCGCTGGGGCGGACACCTGTCGGCGCGCAACGTGCCGTTCCTGACCTGGGCGGGGGTGCGCGGCGGCATCTCGGTGGCGCTCGCGCTGTCTGTTCCGGAGAATGCGGCGAAGCCGGCTCTCCTCGCGGCGACCTACGCGGTCGTGCTGTTCACCATCGTGGTGCAGGGCTCGACGCTCGGCATGGTTGCGCGGCGGACGCTTCGCGAGGGCCGGGACGATCGGAGCCGGCCGACCTGATGACGTCGGGACTGGTCAGCCCGCACCTGTCTCAATAATCACCCTCGTCCGGGATGTTCAGCAGGTGGCCGCAGGCCTTGCAGTGCACGGCGTCCGGCTCATGGCGCTGCAGCCCGCAGGCCTCGCAGGGGAAGCGCACCTTGTAGGGGCGGAACACCACCTGGGCGAGGCGGAAGAACAGCGTCACGCCGCAGATCATCACGAACACCGAGAGCAGCCGGCCGGTCGCCCCAGGGAGGGTGATGTCGCCGTACCCGGTCGTCGTCAGCGACGTGACCGTGAAGTACAGGGCGTCGACCGGTGTCTGGATCGCCGGATTGCCGCCGTGTTGCGTGGCATAGACGATGCCCGTCATGACGAAGACGAACACCACGAGGTTGGTCGCGGCCAGGATCGCGTCCTCATTCCGGCGGAACAGGTCGCTGTCCTTCCGCAACCTCTCCAGCAGGTGGTAGGTGCGCAGCAGCCGCAGCGTGCGCAGGATGCGCAGGAAGCCGACGCCCTCGACGAGAACGGGGGCGAGGAACGAGGCTACCGCCACGAGGTCCGTCCAGGTGCTCAGGTGACGGAACTCGCGCAGCGGGGCGCGGCTGACGACGAGGCGGGCGGCGAAGTCGAGCAGGACGCACAGGCCTACCGCCACGTCGCAGGCGACGATCCACGGTGACAGCGGCAGGAACGACGTGGCGACCACGAAGGCGACGGTCGCCACGTCGAACACGAGCAGGGCGTAGCGGAAGCGGTGCGCGCCCGGCGCGTCGCCCTCGTAGAGCTCGCGGAGCTTCGCGACGGGCGTCGCCGTCGAAAGTCGGTGTGCAAGGGGCGACATCGAAATCCCGCGGTGACCGTGTCCGCCTCAGCGTCGGGACGGTCGGGCCGGGGCGAACCGCAGCACCAGGGCCCCGGCGGCCATGCAAGCGAGGGAGCCGATCAGCACGCCGACCTTGGTTTCGGCCTCAAGCTCCGGCGCGTTCGCGAAGGCGAGCAGGCCGATGAACAGGCTCATCGTGAAGCCGACGCCGCAGAGGAGCGAGACGCCGTAAACCTGCGCCCAGGCCGCATGGGCCGGCCGCTGCGCCAGCCCGAGCCTCACCGCGGCGAGCACGAGACCGAACACGCCGACCTGCTTGCCCACGAACAGTCCGAGCGCCACGCCGAGCGTAACCGGATCGAGCAGCATGGCCGGCTTGAACCCAGCCAGGGACACGCCGGCATTGGCGAAGCCGAAGACCGGCAGGATGAGGTAGGCCGACCAAGGATGGACCGCGTGCTCCAGGATGTGCAGCGGCGAGGTCGGGTCGTCCGGCTTGCCGACGCTGAGGCGCAGCGGGATTGTCAACGCGAGCAACACGCCGGCGATGGTCGCGTGGACGCCGGACTTCAGGACGAACACCCACAGTACCACGCCGAGCAACAGGTAGGGCCACAGCCGTGCCACGCCGGCCTTGTTGAGCCCGTAGAGGACGGCGAGCGTGAGGCCTGCGCCACCGAGCATCGGAAGCGACAGGTCGGCGGTGTAGAACGCCGCGATGATGAGTACGGCTCCCAGGTCGTCGATGATGGCCAGCGCCGTCAGGAAGACTTTGAGGGAGACCGGCACCCTGGGGCCGAGCAGCGCCAGCACGCCGAGGGCGAACGCGATGTCGGTGGCGGCTGGGATGGCCCAGCCCCGCAGGGTCTCGGGCGAGTTCCAGTTCACGGCGACGTAGACGAGGGCCGGCGCGGCCATGCCGCCGAGCGCCGCCATCCCCGGCAGCACGCGGTCGGGCCAGGTGCGCAGGCGCCCGTCGAGCACCTCGCGCTTGATCTCCAGCCCGACGAGCAGGAAGAACACCGCCATCAGGGCGTCGTTGATCCAGTGCAGGACCGAGAGCGGGCCGAGATAGGCCTTGAGCGCGGTGAAGTAGGTGTCCGCCAGCGGCGAGTTGGCCACCACCAGCGCGAGCGCCGCGGATGCCATCAGGACGAGGCCGCCGCCGGCCTCGCTGACGAGCATGTCGCGTAGGGCGGACAGGGGACGACGAGGAGGCCGCGAAACGGCGTGGGTGGGCGACGGCACGGGCACGGATCTCCGGCGCTGGCGGCCCGACCAGCGCTCGTCCTGCCGGTCCGACCGACGGACCGCGCACCCTGCCCGGGCTATCGCATCGAAGCCCGGCAGGCACAACCCGCTCCCCGCCGGATCACATGCCGGTGGGGTCCCCGCTGGTTCGTCGCGCCGACTGGCGCCGCCATGCTTGTTCCGCGTTATCCGCCAGGTTTGGCAAGGGAAGCCCCGCGGCATGGGGATACGAAGCTCGATCCGTTCGATGGGAACCGCGGTGTCGAGGGTGGTCGGAGGATGAGCGCGCCGTCACTCAAGCGGGTTTTCGACTTCCGGCCCTCGCTCGCCTTCCTCCTCATGGGCCAGCCATAGTTACCGGACCTGCGGAGGCTGATCCCTGACGCATCCCGACGAGATCGGCATCCGACGAGAACCTCGAAGCCGCGCGACGGAGTGGCTCGTGTCGGCGCTCCAAGTGAAGGAAGGCGCGGCACCCACCGTGTCTTTCGTTCTGTCTTTTGGGTCCGGGTGGGCAGGCCGTGTGGCACCGTCCGTCGCCGGTGCGCGGACGGTGTGACCAACCTGTGGATCCCCTGGGCCCGCCGACCGCCGTTAAACCGCTCTAAGGTGCCACGGCCCATGGTCCGGAATCGAACATACCCGGGTCCGCGCCATGCTCACCGTCGTCGGTTGCCTCGTCGAAGCCCATGACCTCCGTCTGGTCGCACTCGCAGCCGGCATCTGCGCGTTGTCCGCCCTGACGACGGTCTGCATCGTCAGCCACGCCCGCCGGGCGGCCGGATGGGTCCAGTCGGGCTGGCTCACCGTCGCGGCCACCGCCGGCGGCTCCGGCATCTGGGCCACCCACTTCATCGCCATGCTGGCCTTCGCGCCGGGCGTCCCGAGCGGCTACGATCTCGCGCTCACTGGCCTCTCCCTCGTCATCGCGGTTGCCCTCGCCGGCTCGGGCCTCTCGCTCGCGGTGCTCGTCGGCGGCAAGGTCGCGGCATGGGCCGGGGGAGCGGTGCTCGGGTTCGGCATCGCGGCGATGCACTACACCGGCATGGCCGCCTACGACGTCGCCGGCCACAAGGCGTGGGACCCGGCCACCGTCGGCATCTCGCTCGCCCTCGGTGGCCTGCTGGGCGGCGCCGCGCTGGCGGCGCAGCTCGGCGCCCGCGGCCTCGTGCGCCAATTGCCCGCCGCCCTCCTGCTGCTGCTCGCCATCTGCAGCCACCATTTCACCGCCATGGGTGCCGTCACGGTCACGCCCGACCCGGCGCTCGCCGTCTCGCCCTCCGCCGTCCCGAACGCCTGGCTCGCCGTGGCCGTGGCTCTGGCGAGCTTCGCCATCCTGCTCCTCGCCGGGGCCGCCCTGGCGCTGGACGCGCGCGACCGTCGCCACGCCAAGCTGGAGGCCGACCGTCTGCACAGCCTCGCCAACGCCGCCGTCGAGGGCCTCGTCGTCTGCACCGGCGACATCATCGTCAGCGCGAACCGCGCCTTCGCCAAGCTCGTCGGCCTGCCGCAAGCCGCGCTCGCGGGGACGGCCCTGTCGGCGTACCTGCCCGGGGACGCGACGCGGCTCGCCCTGGCCAGCCAGCCCGAGCGACCGGTCGAGGCCGAGCTACGCCAGGCTGACGGGACGCAGGTGCCGGTCGAGGTCATCATGCAGCCGGTCGAACACGCGGGGCGGCCGCACTACGCCGTCGCCGTGCGCGACCTGCAGGCGCGGCGCCAAGCCGAGAGCCAGATCCAGTTCCTCGCCCACCACGACGCGCTCACGGGGCTAGCCAACCGCGCAAGCTTCGGCAGGCGCCTCGACCAGGAGATGCGCGCCGCCGACGCGGGCGGGCGCAAGCTCGCGGTGCTCTGCCTCGACCTCGACCGCTTCAAGGAAGTCAACGACCTGTTCGGCCACGCCGCCGGCGACGCCATGCTGGAGAGCGTCGCCCGCATCGTCTCGGCCGAGCTCGACGACACCCAGATGATGGCCCGGCTCGGCGGCGACGAGTTCGCGGTCCTGATGCCCTGCGCCGGGCCGTCCGAGGCCGGTCGGCTTGCCGAGCGCATCCTGGAGGCGCTGCGCTCCGGCAGGGCCGAGGCGGGTGGTCCGCAGATCGCGACCAGCATCGGCGTCGCCCTCTACCCTGACGACGCGCGGGAGCGCGCGGCCCTCCTGAGCAACGCCGACACCGCCCTCTATCGGGCGAAGTCGGAAGGGCGCGGCACCTACCGCTTCTTCGAGGCGAGGATGGGCGTGGAGGTGCGCGAGCGCCGTATGCTCGAACACGACCTGCGCCACGCCGTGGCCCGCGGGCAGATGCATCTCGTCTACCAGCCGCAGACCGACGTCGGCTCCGGCGAGGTCATCGGCTTCGAGGCGCTGCTGCGCTGGAAGCATCCGGAACGCGGCTTCGTCTCCCCCGCCGTGTTCATCCCCATCGCCGAGGAGAGCGACGCCATCCTGCGGATCGGCGAGTGGGTTCTGCGCGAGGCCTGCCGCGAGGCGGCGACCTGGCCGCGGCCCCTGTCCATCGCGGTCAACGTCTCGGCGGTGCAGATCCACAGCCCACACTTCGTCGGCCTCGTGCACGAGGTGCTGCTCAGGACCGGGCTGGCGCCGCACCGCCTTGAGGTCGAGGTGACCGAGACCGCGCTGATCAGCGATCCGAACCGGGCGCTCCTGACGCTTCGCCAGTTGAAGGCACTCGGCCTGCGCATCGCGATGGACGACTTCGGCACCGGCTACTCGTCGCTCTCGAACCTGCGCTCGTTCCCGTTCGACAAGATCAAGATCGACCAGTCGTTCGTGCGCTCGGTCGACAGCAACGAGCAGACCGCCGCCATCGTGCGCTCGGTGCTGGGCCTTGGCCGCGGCCTCGGGCTGCCGGTCCTGGCCGAGGGGGTCGAGACGGAAGCCGAGCTCGGCTTCCTCGCGGCCGAGCAGTGCCACGCGGCACAAGGCTATCTGATGGGCCGGCCCTCACCCATCGACCGGTTCGCCCAGCACACGCACGGGACCGCGCAGCCTGGTCCCGGCGAGCGGAAGCTCGCGTGAGGTCGGCTCGCCCATAGCAACCCCGCCAGCGGCCGAGGCTGCGGCGACTGCGGAGCTAGATGCGGGAGTACCGTCCGGATAAGCTGGGCGTACCAGATCCGACCGGGATCTGCCGAGAGGGATGCCGCAGGTGCGCCGTCGTCTCGTCCTGCTCGCCCTCGCGGCCTTGCTCCCGCTCGTGGCGCTCTCCGGCGTCTTGTCGTTCCTCCTCCTGCGCCAGCAGCAGGCCGCGATGCGCGCCGAGGCGACGCACGAGGTCGAGCGCATGCTCGGCGCCGTGGACCGGGAGCTCCTCACACAGATCGAACTCCTCAAGGTCCTGGCCGAAACGCCGACGCTCGACGGCGACAAGCCGGACCTCCCTGCCTTCCAAGGCTTCGCCGAGCGCTTCCGGGGCCAACTGCCGCTCTGGCACCGCATCATCCTGGCCGATACCGACGGCCACATGCTGGTACGAACCGGCTCGCCCTTCGGCACCCCGCTCCCGCCGCTCGTGGACGAGAGGAGCTACAGGCGGGTCCTCGACACGGGCGAGCCGACCATCGGCGACCTCGCCGGCCCTGGCCCGTCCGGCAACGGGATGCCGCGGGCAAGCTTCCGCGTGCCCGTACGGCGCGACGGCGCGATCCGCTACGTGCTGACGGGCGTCGTCTCCATCAAGCCCCTGACGGCCCTCCTTGGGAAAACCGGGCTCGACCCGGAATGGCGGCCCTACCTCGTCGACGGCTCGGACCGCATCGCTGCGAGCTTGCGGACACCGGGGAACGTCGGCGCCCGGGCGATGCCGCCGACGGTACTGGCGCGCGAGGCCGGCACCTTCGGCGTCTACGACGGCATCTCGCCGGAGGGCGAGCCCCTGGTGACCGCCTTCCGTAAGTCCAACCGAACGGGATGGTCCGTCCACCTCGCCATCCCTCTCGATGTCTACGGCCGGCCGCTGACGCATGCCGCCTGGGTCCTGGGCGCCGCCGGTATCGCCGCGGCCCTGATGACCGCGGCCTTCGTCCTCCTGCTCCGGCGCGAACTCCGGGCGCAGCGGCAGGATACGCTCGCCCAGGAGCGGGCCGTGCGCATGGAAGCGCTCGGGCGCATGACCGGCGGCGTGGCGCACGACTTCAACAACCTGCTGATGATCATCCTCGGCAACCTGGAGATGCTGGGCCGGCGCAACCACGAGCCGCGGCTGGAGCGTTACGTCTCGGCCATCCGCAAGGCGGCGGAACGCGGCACGCACCTGACCCGCGAGCTGCTCGCATTCTCCCGGGGCCAGGGCGCCAAGTCGGAAGTGGTGGATCTCAACGAACGCCTGCTCGCCACCCTCACGATGATCCGGCAGTCCGTCAGCGGCCATATCGAGGTCTGGACCGACCTCGTCCCGGGCCGGCATGCGGTCCGGCTCGATCCGCTTCAGTTCGACCTGGCGCTACTGAACATCGCCGCCAACGCCCGGGACGCGATGCCGGACGGCGGCACCTTGCGGATCACGACCCGCAGGATCCTCCTGCCGGATCGGACCGGTCGCGAGGGCATCGCGCTGTCGTTGCACGACACCGGGAGCGGCATCCCGGCCGAGGCCCTGCCGCACGTGTTCGAGCCGTTCTTCACGACGAAGGACGTTGGCAAGGGGACCGGGCTCGGACTGAGCCAGGTCTACGGCTTCGCCAAGTCGTCCAACGGTTCGGCCGACATCGAGAGCCGGGCGGGCCACGGCACCACCGTGACGCTCCACCTCCCCTTGGCGCTGGAGGAGGTACCGAAGCAGGCCGCGGGGCCCGCGGATACGGGCACGGTCGGAGCGGCCCAGGCCCTTGTCGTGCTGGTGGACGACAACGACGAGGTCCGGACCGTGACCGCCGCGTTCCTGGAGGACGCGGGCTTCCGGGTCGAACAGGCGAATGCCGCGCAGGCGGGGCTGGACTTGCTTGAGCGAGGTGGCGTCGACATCCTGGTCAGCGACCTCGTCATGCCGGGCGGGATGGACGGCCTTGCCCTCGCCAACGAGGCTCGCCGGCGCTGGCCCGGGCTGCCGGTCATCCTGGTCTCCGGTTACAGCACAACGGCGGCGAAGGCGACGGAGCTCGGCTACACGCTCTACATGAAGCCATACGAGATCGCCGAACTCGTCCGGGGCATCCGGAACCACCTTGCCGGGAACCAGCGGCCGGCGTTGGGGAAACCCGTGTGACCACCCATCCGGTTGGCCTCGGTCGGCGACATGACCGGCCTCACTTTCGCACGTCGTGTCGAGGAACCCCGATCAGGCCGGACGACGCCACGAAGCATCTGGTCTCCGTTGCGCGCTGATCGCCTTCCCGGGCAAGTCGTTTCCTCATGATCGGAGTATCCGAAGTGTCGGAACCGGATTACGGCATCGATGCACCCGGCGTGCGACGCGGCATGCTGATTGCCGGCATCGGTGGCGTTGCGCTTTGCTCGGTCGCCGTCACGGCGGCGGTTCGCGCCACGGGTGCCGTGGCGACCGTATCCGGATGGGCCGCGGCAGGCGCCGCGCTGCTGGCCATCTACGGTCTCGGCATGGCCGCTTACATGACATACGGCAGCAGGGTCGGGAAAAGGCATGACCGCGAGCGCCTGCTCGACCTCGCCGACGTCGTTTCCCCCTTGACGGGTTGCGAGGCCGTCCTCGACGTCGGCGGCGGCCGAGGCCTGATGCTGGTCGGCGCGGCCCGCAGGCTGACGACGGGCGTGGCCGTGGGTATCGACCTCTGGCGAGCCGAGGATCAGGACGCCAACATGCCCGAGGCTCCACTCGACAACGCGAGGCGCGAGGGCGTTGCGGACCGGGTGAGCGTCGCGACCGCCGATGCGCGCGTCCTGCCGTTCGCCGACAGAAGCTTCGACGCCGTAGTCTCGCACTGGGTCGTCCACAACCTGCCCGACGCGGCCGACCGCGCACGTGTCTTGGACGAGATGCTACGTGTGCTCCGGCCCGGGGGCGTCCTCGTCCTGGCCGACATCGCGCACCATGAGGCCTACCGCGCCCATCTGGTCGAGCGTGGGCTGGGTGACCTCCGCATCCTTGACGGCGGCTTGGAAGCCGCCATGGCCGGCGCCCTCAGCGGAGGCACCTTCCGCCCGAAGGCCATCGTCGGCCGTCGAGGCGGCTAGATCGCGCGCCGAACGAGGAAGCCCATGGCAACCAAGCGAAACACGGTCAACTTCATCGTCGAACAGGCGCGCGGTGCCGGCCACGTGTTCGCGCGTAAGATGTTCGGAGAGTATGGGCTCTACTGCGACGGCAAGCTCGCCGCGCTCGTCTGCGACGAGCAGCTGTTCCTGAAGCCGACGGCAGCCGGGCGCGCCCTGCTCGGCGACGGGGCGACGGAGGCATCCCCTTATCCCGGTGCGAAGCCTTGTTTCAGGATACCGAGCGAGGCATGGGACGACCCCGACCGGCTGTCGGACCTGATCAAGGCGACGGCGGAAGCGTTGCCGGTACCTCCTCCGAAGAAGCGTCGACGTTCCTGAGTTCGCACGCATCCAGACTACGAGGGGTCATCAGGCTTGCCTCGCCGTCCAGTATGCCGCCGGCCACGTCAGGGGTGGCCCGACCCGATCCGCAGTTGGTTGACGAGCGCGCGGGCCAAGCCGACGACCGCCCGTACCACCGACGCCGTGCGAGGTTCGTCGGCTCCGGCCACGAACGAGCGGTCGAGCTTGATCCGCTCGAAGGGGAAGCTGCGCAGGTAGCTCAGCGAGGAGTAGCTGGTCCCGAAGTCGTCGAGCGCCAGGTCGACTCCGAGGGACCGGACCTCCAAGCAATCTACCTGATCGGCAACAAGCGACGCGTCCGCTTGAAGCCGAGAAGCTAAGGCCCGCTTCCCATCCGTTACAGACGCAGGTGAGCACAGCGTCAGGGGCTTGCAGCCGTATTTTCGTCGTCGAGCCTCAGCGATCAGACCAAGGTTCCTCAGTCGTCGCTGAGCCAGACCAAGTTGATGTCGTCCGTCAGGAGGAAGTCGCCCTCGGCCAGGGCTGCGCTCATGGCTTCGGAGGCACTGGCGGCCTTGATGACCCGTTCTAGCGTGGCGTGGTCCGTCACGAGGCCGTTCGGCTCGCGCCAGCCGCGATGCAGACGGAACGTCTTCACCGATGATGCCCCTGGCTCCCCAACTCGCGCTCCTTGCGCCTCTCCTTCTTACCGAGCCTCTCGGTCAGCGGGACATCTTCCTCGTCCCCCGCCCGCTCGGTCAGCGCGAAGGCGTGCAGGTGATGGGTCTGCTCTGGATCAGCATCAGCGTCATGGGTCAGCGCGTAGAAGGCGGCGCGCACGATCTCCTTATTCGTGGCATCCGGATGCTCATTACGTACCGCCGCGATCAGGTCCTTCCGCTTTATTCCGGGCTTCGCCAGCTTGCGTAGCGTGGCCGCGAGGACCTGGATATCGGACATGGGACCCTCGGTTATGATGTCACATGAGGGTCATAGGCGCTCGATCCTAACTTGTCATGTGTATCAGCAATGAAGCGGACCCCCACCAGGAGTTCCACCTAAACCATTGATGATAAATCAGAAAAATGGCTTCTGGCGGGGTCCCTATCGGCGCCGATAGGGATCCCGGCACGAGAGAGATTTCTAATTTACCCTCAATAGCTTACTCATGATCCAGTACGGGGTCCCGCTTCGATGTCGATCCACACACGCACGGGCTGCTGCCAGATACGGCGCAAAGCTGCGACGTCGGCGTCGACCGGTGGGGGTACCGACCAGCGTCGCTTGAGGAGATCCGGGTGAGAATGGCGGCGACGCCCGACGTGCCAGAGGAGATCCGGCTCGGGCGCGCGATGGAGGCCGCGGGCGGGGACGACTGAGCCCCGCCTTGGCACCTGCGGTTCGGTATCGAACGCGCCGCAGAGCCTCCCGGCGGGCAGCGCTTTCATGACCACGTTGACCCGTGTGTGGCCGCCACGGAGATGGGCCCTGCAGAGCCCTGAGATATCCGTGCGCCGAGGGCACGGGGAACAGGTGATCGTATTGCCGGTACCGTGTTCAGGTTTATCCGTGCTCGTGGCACGGGGTGGGACAACTAGCCGGTGGAATCGCGCACGATGGGCTATCCGTGCTCATATTGGCACGGGGGTTCACGGTAGTGAACTCAGATGTAAAGGCTGGTTCATCCGTGCCATTTAGGCACGGTCTTTCGTATTACAGGCAGTGCCCTGCCGCAATCGCTGCCTCTGCCTCCTCTTCGCTTGCGCGTACCCATTCCTTACGGATCGGGTTGTAGTAGAAGCCACTGGGGGAATTTGGGCTGTACTTCCCCCGCATGCACCACCGCTCGTCAGTCACATGCCCCTCCACTTGGCGCACAATGAGAATGCAGCGGCCGCCGTCAAAAAGTTGGACGTCGGCGGCAAAGCCGTTGTCCAGCGTTCTGGCCCGAGCGACGTGTGTGACCGGTCCAGGCACCCCCAAGAAGCGCAGGCAGAGAAAGCGCCTCAGGCGGCTGATGACCTCGTCGGTCGGCACCGGGACAGGCCGCGGGGCCAGACCGGGTTTCCGGCGGGAGCGCTTAGCCACGGGCCGCCTCCCTCGCGCGCCGTTCGGCCCTGAGCTTCTCATCGAAAACGTCTTCGTCGCTGATGCCGGTGGCGAGCACGAAGAGGCTCCTCACGCGTGCCGCGGCCCTCTTGTCCTCAGAACTCGCGATGAGAGTCAGGTAATCCCAGTCGACCCGGTCCATCGTCTCGTCGAGGAGCCTGGCCTCCGCCATACACTCCAACTGGAGGCGGATATGCCGGTCTTCGACGGGATGTCCAACTTCGCAGTACGCCCGCGCGACGTTGATGCCGAAATTTCCGAGCTCCATGTAGCCCAAGTCGTCCTGGTCGTCCCCTTTGGCGGCGGCCATGAAACGCCTGACCGTCTCGCGGTCCGCCTCCGGCATGCGCTCGAAGATGTAGTCCCCAATTGGGGACCGTTCGTGTTCCGACATACAAAAAATTCCCACGCGGGGCGGCGTGCCCCATGCGCAGGAGAAAAGGCTTCAGGCATCGGAAAGTCCATGGGGCGCGAGGGCGCCCACCAAGACTCTTGTCGTCCATCATTAACGCCAGATCCGAGCGCCGGCGTCAACCGATGACAAACGAAGTGCGGTTTTTTGGTTAAGAATTAGTTAACCCGCCAGCGCCACGCGCTCGTCGTAGGCCGCCAGATGCTCCGTCGCGCCACCGTCGCCGGTGACGACGTGGAGGAAGGCGCTCATTGGCGGGTGCCACGTCTCGTGCTCGCGCCCCCGCAGGCTCTCCCGCAGGACCAGGTGCCTCTCGCCCGCCGGGTTGGGACGGCGGGTCCAATGGTCGACCTGCGTAGCGGTGGTGGTGACGACGCGGCGCTCGATCTCGACGATGCGCTCGCTGTGTCCCGCTTCCGCCGGTGCTCTGAGCGCGCTTCAAGGCCTAGAAGGAGCGCGCTCGGGCGGCCCAGTCCCCCTACCTGTTCCGCAGTATCGTGCCGCGAAGGCCGGGGGCGGGTAGACGGGCACATGAACCCGGCGGCCATCAACCACCGCCTGCTAGACATGGCGCTACGCGCGAGCCCGCACGACATCCGCAGGTGCCTGACGATCGTCTGCCAGAAGCGGTTCCGGATCGCGCGCAGCGACGTGAAGCTTGTCGTTGACCACGCCGAGGGCATCAGCAGCACGGACGTTCCGGAGAGGCACTACACGGACGACGACAGGTTGGATTTGAAGGCGCCCCTCATGGAGCGCTACGTCGCCTGGGTCGACGAGCAGGCCGCGGCGGCGACGCTCCCTCCCCTTGCGGAGCTTCGGAAGGAGATCGCGCGCCGGCGCTGGGAACGCGAGGCCGAGGGCAAGCTCAGGACTGCAGCCAAGAAGGAGGCGGAGGAGAAGGCCAAGGCGGAAGCCGCGGCGGCCGCCCTCGCCGCTGCCGGGGGCGAGGCGGTGGCGGCGTAGCCCTCATCCGTGCCGCCACCAGAACCACGCCACGGCGACCGCCAGGGCTGTCCCGACGGCGGCGAGCCTCCCCCACGGGTACCGCTCCCGGAGGGGGAGCGCCCTTAGCCGCTCGCGCTCCTCCCGGTCGTATTCGTCAGCCGCCCGCCACCCCATGCCGCCCTCCGTCGCCGCGCCGGCCGAGCAGGTCATAGCGGCCGGGAGGGCGCAAGGGAGGCTAGCCGCCTCCCCCGGCCGGCTTACCGGGTTGCCTTGCGCCGTTTCGACGGCCTGACCGTGGTGTCGCGCATCACCTCGATCAAGTCGGCACCTGGGATTCGATAATGAGGGGACGGACAGAGTTCCAGATGCCCGTTCGACCGACCCTGGTCGTAGAGCCGATAGGGAAGCGAGAGGACAGATACGCCTTGCTTACCGTTATCGGCCAACCAGGAAGCGAACTTGCCAAGGCCTCCCCCGTTGCTCCCGTCGAAGAACGTGTTGACCGCACGCATTCGCACGCGCTCACGCTCTACTTCGCGCAGTAGGTCGGCCAGCATTACAATGTTCTGTCGCAAGGTGCCCGTGCTAACGCCGTCGCGCCGTAGAGTAGCGACTACGCCCGTAAGGCGCTCCTCAATGTCTCGAAGGCGTTCTGCGACCGTAGGTCCAGAGCGGACAAGTTCGGCGCCGCGCAGGTAGCTATCGCCCACTAGCGCGAAGACGGACTGACGGCCGCGCCCGGTTTCCATTGCAGCGTAATTGACGACGCGTCGTTCGACGACGAGACGTCCGTCACCGTCGGCGATGCGGACGAGCTTGGGCCAAAGCTTCTCGCCGACGAACTCGCGCAATCGCCGACGCACCTCCCCGAATTCTGCGACGGACGGATCCGCTCGCATGGCGGCCATCATCCCGAGGATGTCGCGGTCACGGGCCATAACGAGCCGTTGCTGCTCGACGTAATCCCGGCGATCCCTCGCGGCATCGAAGTCGCGGGCCAGGAGATCAAATGTGACGCCGTAATGCTTTCCAGCGCAGTCCCGGCCGACTAGACGTCTAGTTCCGGACTTGTAGCGCATGACAACGCCGTTGAAGTGGTTTGGGTGCTTGCAGAATACGCATCGAACCATACCGCGCTCGCGGCCGGAAACGTTGTACGCCATTTCAACGAGGGCCTCCTCAATTGGAGGCTGATCTTCGGAAAGGTCTTCTAGGCTTTCCGGGTCGTCGGTCGTCAGTTGCGTGGAGAGGAGTTCGTCGTCGGTTTTGGTGCTCCAGTAAGTGCCGGCCGAGGATTTCGAGGGCGGGGGCAGATACTCCAAGTACGCACACTCCAGTTTCAGCGAAGGTGCAACATAGCGTGAACGGCGCGTATTCGCCAGGGCCTCCACGGGGGATTCGTCAGCAATGCACACCATGTCCTGGTGAGGGCGCGTCAGATTTGACGCGATGGCGCACTAGTTACCAGGCAAGAATTGCCTCCGCGCCTCCCCGTTGCATGCCCACTTCAGTAGGCCGTTGCCTACTCCTCCCCTGGGGCCGGCCATGCCCACGTGATCGGTTCGTGGTACACCCGCGCCAGGGCGACCCTCGCCGCGCTGACGCGCCCCCGGTTCCGGCGCCGGGCCCGGCGGGACAAGGGTTTGCCGATTGCCGGACGGGCCGCCTTCTCCGCCTCGACGTCGACCAGCACGTCGACCCATGCGTTCCGGACCGGGCGGAGGAACTGCGCGCACCATTCCCCCATCTCGTGCCTGTGGCGCTCCTGCGCCTACTTCCAGGCCATGAAGGTCGCGTCAGGCATGGAAGCTCCCCGTCGCCGGCAAGTCGGCATCCCGGCCGACCGCGTTCTTCCGCTTCTGGATGACGGCCCGGGCAGCGTGGGCGGCCCGCTTCTCCGCATCCGCGTTCTTGCGCGCCCGGATACGCCGGAGGGCGTCCATGCAGCCGTTGTCGTGCATCGCGGCGTCATGGGGCGAGCACGGCTCCGGGAGATGCCAGCCCCGCGGCCGGTCGGCTCCCCATCGCGACGGCGGCCCGTAGGTCGCCCCGACGCAGGCGGACACCGCTGCGTCGAAAGCGGCCGCGCGGATCTCCTCGAACCTGGCCTGGATGGCCGCCTGCTCCTCGGCGGGCAGCGACGCCAGCAGGTCCTCGAACCGGACGGCCATGGTCAAGCGACCTCCCAGTCGTCGGCGAGGATGT
Source organism: Methylobacterium aquaticum (assembly GCF_016804325.1). Lineage (NCBI taxonomy): Bacteria > Pseudomonadati > Pseudomonadota > Alphaproteobacteria > Hyphomicrobiales > Methylobacteriaceae > Methylobacterium > Methylobacterium aquaticum. Next base: position 6,509,770 of record NZ_CP043627.1, on the reverse strand, counting down.
CGGCCGGGTTGAGGTCGCGCGGCTCCGAGGTGCTGAACCCTTCATCGTCGAACGGCCAGCGCACGGTCAGCTTGCCGTCCTCGATGCTCCAGGAGTGGAACCAGCCCGGCCTCTGGACACGCTTGCCGAGGCGCATGCCCCGGAGCGCCTGGTCGAACCGGAAGCCCGCGGACCAGTTGCTGGTGGGTGGACAGGTGTCGTAGTTCGAGCAGGGATGCCGGTCGCTCCAGGTGTCTTCTCCGCAGGTCTCGCAGGTGACGCGGTCCATGGCTCAGGCGCCCTTACTGGACCGAAGGTCCGAGATGCGAGCCGCCAGGATCACCTGCAGAAGGTCGAGGTCGTCCTTGCTACCGGACACGGTTACGGCGTTCTCGCCGTCCCAGGGGAACAGGAACGTGACGGTCGTCTCCGCCGGCTGCCGGACGAACCCGGCGTCGCGGAGCACCTTCAGGGCGACTTCGCTTTCCCATCGCTTCGGGTACTCGACGCTTTCCCTCATGACCTCGTCGATGACGGCGTGGTCGTCCATCGCCCGCAGCGCGGCGATGCGCGCCGCCTTGACCTCGGCCTTGGCCCGGCGGCGTTCGCGGACCGCCTCGTCGAGGCGCCCGGCATCCTCGTCCCCGAGCGCGGCGACCGCGCGCGCGAGCTCGTCCAGTTCCGTATCCTTCAGCACCCGGTCCCCCCGGGATTCTACGGGGATCCCACGATTCGGGGAGGGACGCGCCCGGGCGTGGCTACCAGCGCGGCCAGGGCAGCCCGCGACGCGCGTTCCGGGCGTCCTCCTCGGCCTGCTCGGCCTGGAGGTCGTCGAGCGTGGGGCAGCCGTGGTTGAACGTCGACAGGCGGAAATCGAGCCCCACCGCGTTCAGCATGTGGATGACGGTGTTGATGCTCATGTCGGGCGCATACCCGTTCTCGAAGGCTATGACGCGCGTGCGGGACGAGCCGATCATGACGGCCACCTGGCCCTGCGTCAGACCTGCGGCCTTGCGCGCTTCCTTAATGGTTTGCCCGAGTTCGACAAGGTCGATTTGGCTCATATACGCGACACCCCTTTCCGGCCCGCAGAGCGCGGGGGCAAAACCGGTGACGCGTTTATGCGACCTCGGAATGGCCCCAGGATGCCCCGACCGCTCGAAAGCGACCATTGCCGTTAACCACGGCGGTCGCCGGCCGTGCTATCCCGGCGGCATGGAGATCGTGCTCAAATTCGTGGACCCGGAAGACTGGCCCCGGCCGGCTGGTTGGACCGTCGTCGGGCTCGTCGGGCGCCTCGCGCTCGCCTACGACCCGGAGCGACGCCCGTTCCTCGTCGGCGACGGCGAGCCGGTGCCGCTCGACCCGGCCACAGTCAACGCGGCCCTCTACCCGGCCATCGAGGCTGCCGCATCCAGGCTATGGCCCAGCGGATGGGCGGCACCGCTCAGCGACGTGTTCAAGCTCGACCGGCGCGTCGTGACGCCGAGCCGCATCCTTAAGAAGGGCCTGCCCCCGCGCGTACTTCGCGCCCTCGCCAGCCTGGCCGACGACGACGAAGCCGCCAGCCGGGGCTATCTCCTCGTCGCGCTGGCCCGCTATGTCGACCGGTACTCCTGGCCGCGCCAGGGCCTGGAGGAGAGCCGCGAGGACGTTCGCCGCGACGTCGACGCCTGCATGGACGCGCTGCTCGATGCACGAAAGCGTGGACCGGTCTTCCCGTCCCGACGGACGGAGGCGGACGAGGACTGATTCCTTAACGTTTCAGAAAGGTTTGTCGGTCTAGTCCTTGGGTTGAACGGCTGGTTTTGACCGGCTGACGTTCGATAGGTCCCAGGAGGCCAGATCGATGAAGAAGCCCCCCAGGGCGGCTTTCGCGCCGACGCGCGACCTGTACGCCTGCACTGCATCCGTCATCAACGACAGCGTCGCCCAGGACGGCGCCGCATGGGTCCGCCATGCGCGCGTCACCGGGCCGGAGTTCGACTTCGCCGTCGACACGACGACGGACCGCGTCGTCGACGAGTTCCTCGCCGGCGTCGAGCGGACATTCGGCGATTGCCTGGCCGCCGGCGAGACGCCGAAGGCCAAGGCGCTCCTCGGCATGCGCCTCATCGAGCACATTCACCTCGGCGAGCAGGTCCTCGTCGACAAGGACGGCTTCGACCGCCCCTGCCTGCCGGAGATCCTCGGGCGCCTCGCCTTCTACGCGCTCGCCCTCGGCATGTGCGAGGCGCGCCAATACGCGCACGACTACGCCATCGAGCTCGCGCGGATGTCGCCACCGGGCGACGCACTGCACCAAGTCGCGCACGGGCTCGGGCTGATGACCGACGTCCATCCCTGCTTCGTGCCGGCGTCGTTCTCTAAGGTCGGCCTGTGCCTTGCCATGAGCCATGCGCTCGGGCTCGGACTGGTCCACCTTGCCGGGGACAAGCCGGCCCCGGAGGCGGCGCGCCCGACCGAGCGCGTCAGGATTTTCGGGGACGACGGCCTCCCGGTCGACGACGACGGCGACGCGCCCCCCGCCGCGGAGGGGACATCCCCGGTCGAGCTCACCGCCGCCCGCCAACTCGCCCGCACGCTCGACGCGGTCCCCGGACTGCGGGAGGCGCTCGCGGAACGCGACGTCGTCGTCGTCATCGACGTCCCGGAGGCGCTGCCGCTCCTTGCCTTGGACGGCATGACGGACGCCGCTCTGGGCCTGCCGACGGGGCTGCGGAGGCACGTCGCCAAGGAGGCGCCCAAGGGCACCGACCGTGACCGCCGGTGGCGCGAGTTCCTGGCGCTGCTGCGGCACCCGGGCGCGATCCTGTGCCTGTCGCCGGACGCGTCGTCCCACTTGCCGGCCGCGGCGCTGCTGGCGGCGGAGCACCGCCTGACCCTGGCCCCCGTCGACGCGTCCGACGTCGCCGCCGCGATCCGCGTGACGACCGGCGCCGCCTGTTCCCGCGAGGACCGGCGCGCGCTCGACGGGCTGCGCGTCACCGCGGAGCACCTGGCGGTGTGCATCCGGCCCGGTCGGGCGCCGGCGGACTGCGTCGCGCACCTCGTCCGCCTGGCGGCCCCGCCGGCGCCGACGGGCCGCGGGCGGGACATCACGCTGGACGAGCTCCACGGCTGCCGCGAGGCGGTGGCGTATGGCCGCGAGGTCATCCGCGACCTCCAGGCGTGGAGGGACGGCGCCCCGTGGTCGAGCGTGTCGGACGGCGCGCTCGTCAGCGGCCCCCCGGGCACGGGCAAGACCCTGTTCGCCCAGGCCCTGGCCGCCAGCGCGGGGATTCCCCTCGTCGCCGCGTCGCTCGGGCAGTGGCAGTCCGCCGACCAGGCGCATCTCGGGACGACGCTCCGGGCGATGCGGGCCACGTTCGCCGAGGCCAAGGCGCTGGCGGCCGGACGCCGCGGCTGCCTGCTCCTCACCGACGAGTGCGACGTCTTCGTCGACAGGCGCACCGTGCGGCACGAGCACGCCGATTACGTCCTCCAGGTCACGAACGCGTTCCTCGAATGCCTGGACGGTGTGGCCGGACGGGAGGGCGTCGTCGTCATCGGCACGACGAACGACGCCGACCGCGTCGACCCCGCCATCCGGCGCCCGGGACGGCTCGGCCGGCACATCGAGATCGGGCTGCCGGAAGCCGGGGAGCGCGTCGCGATGCTGCGCGTCCGCCTCGGCGACGACCTGCCCGGCGCCGACCTGCTCCCGGTGGCGTACCGGACCGAGCGCTACACCGGCGCCATGATCGAGGCCCTCGTCGAGGACGCCCGTCGCCGGGCGCGACATGCCGGGCGGCCGCTGGCCCTGGACGACCTGCTCGCGGTGGCGGGCGCCGCCGACGAGGCGACCCCGGCCGCCATCCTCGACCGCATCGCCGTCCACGAGGCCGGGCACGCGCTGATGGCGTACCTGGAGGAGCCCGGACGGGAGATGGTCCTGGCGTTGCAGACGCGTGGCGACGATCGCGGATGGATGGCGGCCAAGGACCCGCACCAGGGCGTCCTGACCCGTGCCGCCGCCGAGGACCGCGTGCGGATCATGCTGGGCGGCCGGGCGGCCGAGGAGATCCTCCTCGACAGCGCGAGTTCCGGGGCACGCCAGGACCTGCTGACGGCGACCCACCTCGTCGTCAGCCTGGTGGGCGAGTGGGGGATGGGTGGCCGCGGCCTCGTCGCCGTCGAGCAGGACCCCGCCATGGCCCTGGCGGCGGACCCACTCCTGCGCCGGGACGTGCAGGATCTCCTCGACCGGCTCTACGGCGAGACCCTGGCCACGGTCAGCCGGCATGCCGGTGCCGTCCGCCGGATCGCCGACGCCCTCGTCGAGCGCCGCCGGCTCGACGGCGACGAGGTGGCCCGCTTGGTCGCCGAGCCCGCCGCGGCACTGGTCCGCTGAGGAGGCCGCCATGTCGACGACCCCCTGCCTGGACCGTGTCCAGGACCGCCTCCGCACGGCTGCGCGCGAGCGCCGCGCTTCCCTCCTCGTGATCTCCGCCGTCGGCATCGAGATCCAGCGCATGCAGGCCGACGTCCGCGCCGGCCGCGCCACCGAGGCATCACTCATCCGCGACGCCGGCCTCCTGCTCGGCGCTGCCCTTTCCACTCCCTACCGCCCCCTCATGGAGAACCGCGATGTCCGCAACAGCCCCCGCCCGTCCTTCCTCTGAGATTTCGCCGCTCCTCACCGAGAAGCACATCATCTGGGGCGCCGCCATGAAGGCCCAGTGGAGGATCTTCAGAGGCCAGGACGCCGGCACGCACTCGCGCTGGCGCGCCACCAAGGCCGTCGCCCGCGTATGGGAGATCTCCAACGCGGTCGACGCAGGCACGCTCGATCCGGCGCAGGCGGCGCTCGAACTGCTCCGCGTCGAGCTCAGGCTGGCGCAGGCGGCCGACAGGAAGCGCCGCAATGGCTGATCCGGTCCCCACGCGAATAGCGCGCCTCCCCCGGCCTTTCCTGGCCGGGGCTCCCGTCCCCCCGCTTCCGGAACGCCCGCCATGACCGAGGTATCCCCCGCCCTCGACGCGGTGCAGATCGGCTAACGCCCGGACGAGCCCAACTTCCGGCGCTGGAAACGGGCGAGGTCGTCACCCGCGCCGCTGTCGTCTGGTTCGAGCCCGATGGTTCGGCCTGGGCCCTCACCCACACATCGTCCCCCGGGGAGGTCAGCTCCTTCCCTCCGCAAAGTACTACCTATGGAGAGTCACGATGTCGTCTCGATCTAACAAGATTGGTCTTCCGCACCGTCAGGAGGTCACCATCCTCCGGGAGATGGCGTGCGGCGCCGCCGAGCGCGTCAGCGAAATGCGGAAGAGTGGCATGTGCTGCCAGGCTGTCTGCGACGCTTCTTCAATGCGCATCTCGCTGATCATCGACCTCAACAGCGTAGGGCAGATGAGCCTGCAAGATGCAGCCTGGGCAGTCATGCGGGCGGAATACGACGCGCTCGTGTCCGATGCACTCGCGGAGTTCAATCCCATGAGCGTCCAGCAGAGCAGCCAGCAGGACGCCGACGACGATATCCCCTTCTAAGCGCATGGCCGCCGTGCCCTTCGAGGCCGCTCGAACAAGGCGGCCCCGTCCCGGGCCAACCCAACTCCTATACTGAAGGATACCACTCATGACCGAGTTCGAGACGCGCGCCCTTCCTGGCACTAGCCCTAACATTACAGTTGCAGGTTTGAGTACCTATCTGACGGCGAGCGATGGGAGGTTTTCATGCCGACTGCCTCGCTTGAAGCGATGCTGGAGATCTGGTCGACGAGCCTGCGTGAGGCCAAGGATCAGATCCGACCGCTGTTTGCCGCGCCGAGCGTCGCCCGCTCGGCCGGTGCCTTCCTGGACGGCCTGCTCGGGGCAGAACGGCGCAAGACGGGTTGGATGCGAGCCGAGGCTGCCGGCGATCCCGGACCCTGGCGTCAGCAGGCGGTGCTCGGGCGTAGCCAGTGGGACGCGGATGCCCTGCGCGATGTCGTGCGCGAGCACGTGGTCGAGACCCTGGCCGAGCCGGACGCTGTGTTGGTCCTCGACGAGACCGGTTTTCTCAAGCAGGGCAAGGCGTCCTGTGGCGTCCATCGTCAGTATACGGGTTCGGCGGGTAAGATCACCAACTGCCAGATCGGCGTGTTCGCAGCCTACGTGTCGACCAAAGGGCATGCTTTCCTCGACCGCGCCCTCTACTTGCCGAAGGCGTGGACCGACGACCCGGGCCGCCGGTCGGCTACGCACGTGCCGGAGACGCTGGCCTTCGCGACCAAGCCGCAACTGGCGCTGACGATGATCGAGCGGGCCATCGCGGCGGACGTGCCGTTTGCCTGGGTGGCGGCCGACAGCGTGTACGGGGTCGGCGAGATTGAGATGGCGCTGCGGCGCAAGGCCAAGGGCTACGTCCTCGGGGTTGCCGCGAGCCACCGCTTCAACTCCTGGATCGACAAGCCCGAGGTGGCCGGCACGGCCGAGGCGATTGCCGACGCGCTCGATCCTGGCGCGTGGCAGCGCCTGTCGGCTGGGCGGGGCACCAAGGGCGAGCGCTTCTACGACTGGGCTTACTGCGAACTCGCCGACCTGGAGGTGGGCAAGAAGACCGACGCCCGTTCAGAGGTGTGGACACGTGGACTGCTGGTCCGCCGCAGCATCAGCGATGGTCAGCGCGCCTACTTCACCACCTGGTGCCCGGCTGGCACGTCGCTCCAGACCCTGGTTCAGGTCGAGGGGCGGCGCTGGGCGATCGAGGAAGCGTTCGAGACCGGCAAGACCGAACTGGGTCTGGACCACAACGAGACCCGCTCCTGGCATGGCTGGCACCGGCACGTCAGCTTGGTGATGCTGGCCTTCGCGGTGCTGGCGCGGGTACGACAGCGGGCCAACGGCCCGCCCCCAAAAACCGAGCGAAGGGCCAAGCTCGCCCTTGCCCTGGTCGCTACAGGAGATCCGGCGCGTCGCGATCCGGCTCGCGCAACGGCGCATTGAACCGGCTCTCGTCATCGCTTGGTCAGCGTGGCGGCGCGCTCACCAAGCCGCTGCCCGCCAAGCTCACCTTAAGAGGCAAATGCAACTGTAATGCTAACACGTGGGTCGATACAACCGAACTGACCCCTCGTCAGCGCATCGCCGCGCTGGAGAAGGTGAGACTCCTTCTCTGCGACCTGTGCGTCGAGGAGATGCACCCCAGAGACGTATCGGCTGTCCTGGCGGTCGTAAACCGGCATATTATTGCCCAGGAATGCGTGAAGCGTGAGGAAAAGGAGGCCACGGAAGCCGCGTCGGTTGCTAAGGCAACCAATAACGAGCTTTCGCCGCCCCCGATGCGGAAGCGCAAGTCCCGCTCTCGCTACGTCAGTCCGGAAAAGTATGTAGATCTCCTGGACAAAATTCCTGTAGCAGCCGACCGCCTGCATGCCGCCTGGCAGGCGGGTGTCGTCCCCGACTTCGTCGGGCGTCGCGGCAGGGAGAACATCCTGCGGCACCGGGATGCGTTGGCTAGGGGCGTCATGAAAAAGGACGAGGTCGCCCGCCTGGAGGCGTGGGTCGTGGCTATCGACAATGCGTACGCCCGCATCCCTAAGCAGCCGTCGTCGTTGTGACGGCAAGGTTAGACTGCCATACCCGGCGGCGGTGCTGACCCGTCGGCATGGGCGACCGGGCCGTCGCCCACGTCGAGGTCGTGGTCCTGTGCAACGTCATCCTCGTCGTCCGGCCGGTCGCCCTAGCCCGCGTCAAGGTCCGCCGGCTCCACGAGGTCTGTGCCCTCGCGCGGGAGTTTCCCACCGACGCGCCCAGACCGCCCGGCGCTCGCCGGCTTCACTTCGATCCCAGATGGCGACGGGCGCCTCCTCGCCGACGGAGTGCCCGTCATCAGTGTGCACATCTCCTGGTTCGAGCCGGACCGCTCGGCCTAGGTGGCATCCCCGACCCCGTTCCTAGAGCACCTGTCGTGATCAGCGCTATTCTCGACCACCCGGTCACCCGCCTCATCGTCGTCCCCCTGTTGACTGCGAGCTACGTCGCTACCAGCCACGCCGATGAGCCCACGTTCCCCCAGCGCGGGGACATCTGGCACTACGGCGTGCAGGCCCCCGGGGGCCGCGGCGTCACGCGCTACGCCACCGTCGAGGCCACGCCGGCGGGCTCGTCGTGGACCGTCACCGTGACGTGCGGCACGCACGAGACCCGCACCGGCCGCATCCTGTCGCGGCACGTCGGCAAGGGCACGAGCGAGCGCGGCCGCGGCCCTGGCCTCGGCGGCACGTACGTCGTTGAGGGCGTCAGGGAGAACTTCATCCTGACCCTGCGGGGCGCCGAGCTCGACCTGCCGTCCCAGTTCACCGACGCGCGGTGCGCCTCAGGCGTCGGCCAGCTATCCACGGGCGACTGAGGCCCCCGCGCCATGGCGCCTTGCCCGGGAACCGCGATCATGCCGGGGACGGAGGACCTGGCGATGGATCGGACGTGCGCGACGACGCTGGCGCTGTGCGCCTGGGGATGGCGGTGGCCGGATGGGCCGCGGCGGGCTCCCCGCGTGTCACCGTGAGCATCTCCGAGCATCACGGTAGCATCCCGCGTGTGCGGGGAGCACGGCACAATGGGGAAATCGACCCTTCGGTCAGCTTTTTCGTGACCCGGGCCGCGGCGCGCTGACGAAGCCACCCCCAACCATTTCACCAACAGGGGTGGGGTGAAGGCGTTGTTGAAATGGCGTCCGCCGTTGGGGGTTCGTCATGCGGCGTCGCGCACGGCCTTGTCGGCGACCCACCCGGCCTTGAGGGCGGCGACCTCGCGCAGCACGTCCTCGAAGCCCGGGACGGCGTAGCGGTCGTCGATGACGATGCCGGCGTGCATGGCGTCGAGGAGGATGATGCACCCGGCCGCGACGTGGGCGAGGTGCGGGACGCCGCTATCCCAGGCCCGGTCGACGCCGATGGCGAACTCGTCGATGTGCCGCTTCATGGCGGACAGGTACGTGTTCACCGGGATCGGCGCGTCCCTCAGTTGAACGGCCCGTACTTGATCGCGCCGTTCTCCAGCGCGGCGTTCAGCCAGAGCAGCGCCACCGGCGAGATGAGGTGCGGCTCTGGCTTGAGCCGGCCGGCGCCCGTCTTCGGGTTCTCAGCCGGCACCGGCGCCCACGTCTCCGTCGAGGCGGCCGGCAGGCGGTAATCGGGTTCGACGATGGCCATCAGGACCTCCCGAGGCGCTCGAACGCCCGGCGCCAGGCGTAGCCGCGGGCGACCGAGACGACGGTGAAGATCGCAGTCAGGGCGAGGGCCTGGCCGGGGTGGACGGCGAACCCGAACAGCGGGTAGACGACGAGGCCGATCAGCCAGGACAGCAGCATCCCGGAGCCGGTGTTGGCGAGCGTCTCGGCCAGCGACATGCGGCGGGACTGGCTCATCGCACCAGCGCCCACACCAGCCAGGCGACGAGCGTACCGACAAGGACGACGGCCGCCCTGAAGCCCGCGGTCAGCAGGCCGCCGAAGTCGTAGGCGCCGCCCTGGGGCCGCGGCATCGGCATCAGGAACGCCCAGCCCAGAAGCGCGAGCGTCGCGAGGATGGGGAAGGCCCAGAGGCCGAGATGGATGGTCACGCCGCCCTCCGAGCGTTGAGATCGCGGTCGGCCTCCATGTCGCTAAGGCACTCGGCGCCGACGCGCTCCGCCAAGGCGAGGTTCGCCCGCTTGTGGCGGGACCCGCTGCCCTTGAGAGGCGGGGGCAAGCTAACGCATTGGGCGGGCGCCGATTCCATTCGCGGATTGAAGGACCGCGCCCCGGATTCGTGAAGGGCCTTCCAGTCGCAACCGGCGGTCGCGGCAAGGAATGCTTCGCGAAAAGGCGCAGCCTGGGATGGACCGAGGGTTTCGTCCTTTCCCGGGGCCATCCCCTCGGCCTTGGGTCAAGGGTAGCTCCGGGATCGGGCCCTCATCCCCGGGGGCGTGACAACCTGAACCGGGGGTTTCCCGAGAGGGATGGGACGGCTCATGCGGATGGGCTGGTATAGAAGTCGGGGGAAAGGCACGGTCGGTCGGGTGACCCGCGGGTCGGGTTCCCATCCCGGGGGGCGGCGCATGGCCTACCGGGACCCGGGCGTGACAACTCGAACCGGGGTTCTCCCGTGGGGAACGGGAGCGGTCATGCGGATGGAGGGGTATAGAAGTCGGGGAAAGGTAGGGTCGGTCGGGTGACCCGCGGGTCGGGGCCTCATCCCCGGGTGCGGTCTAGGCCCGCTGCGGGGGCTTCCGGCAACCGGGCGTGACAACCCCGAGGTCCGGAAATCGTGCGTTTCCGTAGACGAAATGCGCGATTGAGCGTTGCGGTATGCGGATGCGCCCGTATAGTAGTCGTGGGGAATAGGTCCCCGGAGCTACGTCCTCTCCGTGTCAGCGTCGGTCGAGATCTTCGATACGCTCCGCCGCCAGGCCTACGCCTTCGTGGGCCGCGTCCACCGTAAGACCGGCGCCCCTGTCACGGAGGAGGCCATGACGACGTTCCTCGGCGAGGCCGTGAAGCGGCACGTGGCCGGCGGCGGCGTCGGGGAACTCACCGACGCCATCATCGAGGGCACTTGCCAGTCCATCACGCGGTTCTGCGTCGCCATGCCGGTGCGTGTCCAGAGCGCCGCGCGGAAGCGCTTGTTCGACGCCATGAGCCCGAAGGGCAAGGCGTGGGCGAAGGCGGACCTGCAGCGGCAGGCTCAGGCAACGAAGGGCCGGAAGGACCATCGGAACCTCAATGTCGACCGCGTTCGGCTCCGGTCGTATGTCGAGCGCGAGGCCGCAGCCTTCGTCGCCGTTCCCGGGCAGGCGTGCACCGACGAGGAGCGGATCGCCGTCGTCGACGCCGTGACCGAGTACTCGGGGAGGATGAAGCCGGGCCGCCCCGCCATCGTCCGCCCGAACCGGACCCGGTCCGGGATGCAGGAGGCGGACTTCCAGGTCGGGTCGGTGCTGGACTACGAGCAGTCGGTGGCGGAAGATGAGGGGCGCGAGCCCCGCCGCCTCAGCATCGACGTCATCCTGGCCCGGCTGGAGACGGAGCACGTCGTCCTGACGGACGGTCGGACGACGAAGGGGATGCCCGGCGTGACGCGGGCCGTCGTCCGCGGCGCCGTCGAGCGCCTCCAGGGCCAGCCCCGGCGCGCCGCCGCCATCGACCGCCTTCCCCCGACGGCCCGCAACCTCGTCGGCGCCCTCGAAGCCGAGCTCCCGCAGAACCGCATCTCGGTCGTCGAGACGGTCGCCCTCGCCGGGAAACTCTGGGCCCCGGCCCGGACGGCGGCGGGCCATCGCCAGCATGTCCGCCGGCTGCGTGTCGCCGCGGAAGCCATCGCGGCCGCCGACATCGCGCTGCACGTCGCCATCGTCGGTAGCCACGTCGTCGTCGGGCGCGGCCGGAAGCTCCCCAAGGGGGAGAAGCTCCAGTCCATCGTCGACGGCGCCGTCACCCCCAAGCGCGGGCGCCGTCGCGTCACGGTTCTGTCCCGCGGCCTCGTCGCGGCCCGGCAGGGGCTGTGGGGCACCGAGGAAGGCGAGATCGCCAAGGCGGTGTGCCGCGTCGCCGCGTCCCAAGCCGGGCATGACGACGTGTGGGTGACGCTCGCCGCCGCCGGGCAGGACGGGGCGGCGGAAGCGTTCTCGGCGGTCTGGGACGGGGCCGGCGAGCCGGTGCAGGGCGACAGCCTTGTCCTGGCCGGCGCGGTCGAGCAGGCGGCGCAGAGCTACGTCTACGGGCGCCTCTCGCCCCAGGCCTTGGCCGGCGTGGCTCTCGTCCGGACCGTCGTCGAACGCGCTCGGGACGCCGGGCTCGACCAGGCATGGGCCGCTTACGTGGCGAAGGGCACCATCGCCGACCGCCTCCGCCGGGACGCGACCGGCGCCAAGGACCGGGTCCGGCGCATCGGCGCCGCCTTATCGAAGGCGCCGTGCCCGGAGGCATGGGAGGCGGCGGTGTTGCTTGACGCCTATGCCGTCCGCCCCGGCCGCCGCCACTCGCACCCGGTCGTCGTCATGCCCCGCGCCCCCAAGCCTGCCGCAGCCCCGGCGCCCGCGCCCGTCCCGGCGCCAGAGTTCTTCCCGACGCTGGTCAAGGACGCGGTCCTCAGCCTGGACATGATCGACGAGATCAAGGCCCACTGGAGCGTCAACGAAGTGCGGCCCGCGCTGAAGGCGCTTCGGTCGGTCTACATGGGCCTCGACGTCGAGGACACGCGCGAGGAAGACCTCGACGAGTTCGCCAGCCCCGCGACCGTTGACGACGTGGCCGAGGGATTACGGCGCGTCCTGCGGTGGTGGAAGGCGCCGGCGCTCGCGATGGTCGCCCGCCTCGACGAGGAACTCCAGGGCGTCCTGCGCCTGTCGGTGGTCAACGCCGGCGTCGCCCTGCGCGACCACGGCGCCGTCGCGCTTCGCCACGCCGCCGGCGTCGTCGGGTCCATCGCCGCCTACGCTGGGTCGGTCGATGGCGTGCGCAGCCTGCCCCGCCGCCTCCGCCAGGCCGACGAGCGGTTCCAGTGGGAGCTCGGACAGATGGCGGCCCGAGCCGCCTGACGCCCTGGTGGCTTTCTGGCCGGCCCGGCATCCTGGCCTCATGACCGAGCCCCGTCCCTCGACTGACCGCGAGACCACCGCCGCCGCCCGCCGGCGTATCGCCGCCGCCGACCGCGCCCGGGAATGGCGCGAGCGCCAGCGCGAGGCCGAGGTCGCCCGCATCGCCGAGCTCGATGCGTTGCGGGCCGAGAACGCAGCGCTGCGAGCCGAGCGCAAGGCCGTCGAGAACGAAACCGCCACCGTGCGCTCCGAGCTCTACGCCGCCAGGGCCGAGAGCGACCGGCTCCGTGCCCACTTCGACCGGCTCGCCTCGGCCGACACGGTCGACGAGGACGTCATCAGGGCCCTCGTCAGGATGGGCGCGATCCGCCGGTCCCCGGGCGGCGGTCCCCTCGCCATCGGCCGGCCCACGGTCTCCGTCAGCGACGTCCTGAACGTGGCGGGTTTGATCCGGTGCGGCGGCAAGGGGGCGGGACAGGCGGCCTACGACGTGGCCCGCGCCCATGTCCTTGAGCGCCTCAGCGAGTTCGTCCCGCCCCTCTACGATGCGTAGGGACACCGCCTGCGTCGCGCGGAGGCGGGGGAGGGTGTCACCGAGATTAAGGGCCACTTCCGTCCTGTTGGAGCAGGCATAGGCGTTTGGACAGCTTTCCACCGCGGTCTCATTGGGTCGGCTCGCGCAACTCCGACGATGCGGGCCAGCTCCTCGCCAGGCGGGCGAACACGCCAGCATCGGCCCAGGCCGAGCGGGACCCGACCACGTAGAGGTTCTCCTGGGCTCGGGTCGCGGTGACGTTGAGGATGTTGGGCGCGCCTCCCGCCCAGCCGCGGGCACCCCGCTGGGCCGGCATCGGGGCCCCGAGGACGAGGATTACGCTGTCGGCCTCGCGGCCCTGGACGGTATGGACGGTGCCGATCCGCTCGCGCGTCCAGCGGTACGGGTCCTGGGTCCGCTTCGCTCCAGCTGCTACCGCCGGCGCAGGCCGGAGGACGATGCGGCCTGAGGCGAGCTACCGGCGGAACGCCGGTGCCGGTGCCTCGAAGTCGTACCGGCAGGTGGGGACGGGCGAAGGCGCAGATGGGTCCGTCGCGCCCCGCGAGGTCCCGGTCGGCGTCCCGAGCCTCCATGGTACGCCGGTGGCGGTCGTGTTGCGCCTGTTGGTGCCGGGAGTTCCGCCTGCAGCCATGCGTCCCGGAGGGGCCCATCCATCACACGACGGGTCGCTAATTTACCACGACCTGCTGAGGTTCCGGTAGCCGAGATCCTGGCCAAACGCGGGCCCCTGACGCCGACCGAGATCCTGCCGGAGCTCATGGCCGTGACGCTCCGCGGCGCCGCCCTGCACAAGGAGCCCCTGACGCCGGGCACGCTCAGGATATCCGGGTTTCGTTTGGACGCTACTTCGGACCCTACGATGAGGGCCGCTACGCCCGCCGGGCGGGCTGAGGGCAGAAGGCCCGGACGGCCCCGGCGCGCTCGGCTCAGGCCGAGAGACGCCGCGTGTTGTCGGCGACCAGTTCACGGTAGCGCGCGACGACCGCGCCGTGGCTGCCGCCCGTCATCAGCGTGTTGGCGGCCTCCATCGCGGCCACGACCTTCTCGCCGACCATCGAGACCATCTCGGCCTGGGCCTCGGCCCCGCCCCAGGCGATCCGTACCAGCCGCAACTCGATGACCTTCTGCGCCTCGAAGGCGAGCAGGAGAGCGGGGAGGAAAGGGTTCAACATGGAGGCTCCGTACGACGGTGTCGTCGACAACCCCCATGCCCCCGCGAGGTATCCCGCGGCAGGTCGTCATGGTGCGCCCAGGCTCCGGCCCGGCCTTCCCGCGCCGAGGGCGCCGCGCGACCGGTCGTGGGACGCCTGAGAAGCCTCCGTGTCCTCCGTCGGCGAGGTGATGCGGGCAACCCGGCTGCCCGAGGGCCCGCTAACGCCCATCGTTCGGCCGAAATCGAGCGCTAACGGGTCGAACCCGCGCCTGCATCCTCCCGCAAGCCCGTTCCCGGTCGAGCCAGGCTCAGCGGGCACGCACGCAGCCTTGCGGCTGGAGGAGGCGTTGTCCGATCCGGTCCCGTCAGTCACCCGCCCGCATGCTTTCCCGCACCCGCGTCCTCACCTTCTTCGATCCCCAGCCCATGCCTACCCCTCGGCGGATGGCTCCTCTCGTGCGCCTCGGGAAAGCCGCCGCGGCCGCAGATGCGGCTGCGCCCCTGGCCGGGGAGGCCTGACGTCGTGGGCGACGACCTGGCATTCCTCGCCGGCGGCGGCGCGGCCGCGCGCATGATCCGCGAGCGCGACTGGTCCGGCCACCCCCTCGGCTCCCCCGGGACATGGCCGACCGAGCTTCGCACGGCGCTGAGCCTGGTGCTGAACTCACCGGAATCGATGATCCTCGCGTGGGGGCCTGGCCTTCACTTCTTCTTCAACGACGCCTACGCGCCGCTGCTCGGTCCCCGCCTCGCCTGGGCGACGGGCGAGCGCTTCGACGTGGTCTGGGCCGACGCCTGGGAACAGGCCAAGCCCATCATCGACGACGCCTTCGCAGGGCGCAGCCGCCGCTTCGACGACCTGCCGTGGAAGCTCGGCACGGACCGCGGCCCTGCCGACACGTGGTTCTCGTTCTCCTACTCGCGCGTGCTCGACGGCGAGGGCCGCGTCGCCGGCCTCTTCGTCTTCACCAACGAGACCACCGCGCGGGTGCTGGGCGACAAGGCTCTGCGCGAGAGCGAGGAGCACTTCCGCCAGACGGTCGAGCTCAACCCGCAGGTGCCCTGGACCTGCGACCCGGAAGGCAACATCACCTCGTACTCGCATCGCTGGCTCGACCTCACCGGCCAGGCGCCGGGGGAGCCGGACGGCGCCGGTTGGGCCAAGGCACTCCACCCCGACGACCTGGAGCCGACCGCGGCCGTGTTCGCGGTTCGCTTGGCGTCGGGCGAGCCCGTGGACGTCGATTACCGCATCCGCATCGCCGCCACGGGCGAGTACCGCTGGCAGCGGACCCGCGCCTACCCCCGCCGCGACGAGGCCGGCGCGATCATCCGCTGGTATGGCGTGGTCGAGGACGTCCACGACCGCAAACTCGCCGAGGCGGCCCTGCGCGAGAGCGAGGAGGAACTGCGCCTCGTCGTCGAGAGCGCCAGGGACCACGTCATCCTCACCACCGACACCGGCGGGGTCATCACGCGCTGGTCGGCTGGCGCGCAGGCGGTCCTCGGCTGGTTCCCGGAAGAGGCGGTCGGGCAGCACCTTGCCCTCATCTTCACGCCCGAGGACCGCGAGCGGGGCGCCGACCTGCGCGAGATCGCGACCGCGGCGCGCGACGGCTGCGCCGCCGACGGGCGCTGGCACCTGGCGAAGGATGGCCGGCGCGTCTTCCTGAGCGGCTCGGTCCACCCGCTGCCACCGGACGCGCAAGGGCGTCCGCGCGGCTTCCTGAAGGTCGCCCGCGACGAGACCGCCCGCATCCACGCCGAAGAGGCCCGGCGCGCGAGCGAGGCTCAATTGCGCCTCGTCGCCGACGCGCTGCCCCTGCTGGTCTCCTTCGTCGACAGCTCCTTGACCTACCGCTTCGCGAATGCCGCCTACCGCGACTGGTTTGACCGTTCCCCTGAGGAGGTGGTCGGTCGGACCATTCCCGACCTCGTCGACGGGGCGGACTTGCGGACGCGCCTGCCGTATATCGAGCGGGCGCTCGCCGGGACGCCGGTCCGCATGGACCTACCCTGGCCATGGCTGGACGGCCGGCGGCGCATCGCCGATGTCCGCTACGAGCCGCGCCGGGACGCGAGCGGCGCCGTCGACGGCTTCTACGTCTTCGTCCAGGACGTTACCGCCCAGCGCGACGCGGAGGCAGGGCTCGTCGCCGAGCGCGACCGCCTATGGGACCTCAGCGAGGACCTCCTCGTCAACGCCGACTATGAGGGTCGGCTCCTGCGGGTGAGCCCGTCCTGGACCGTCCTCCTCGGTCGCGACGAGGAAACCCTGCTGACCCGGCCCTACGGCGAGATCGTGCACCCCGACGACTTCCCGGTCGTGATGCAGGCGCTCCTCGACATGCGGGCGTCGGGAAAGCCGGTGCGGTTCGAGAACCGGGTCGAGGCTGCCGACGGCACTTGGCGCTGGGTCGCCTGGAAGCTGGCGCCGGAACCGGGCGGCGAGCGTCTGACGGGCGTCGGGCGCGACGTCACCGCCGAGAGGGAGACCGCCGAGGAGCGCGCCCGCCTCGAAGAGCAGTTGCGGCAGGCTCAGAAGATGGAGGCCGTCGGGCAGTTGACCGGGGGCCTCGCACACGATTTCAACAACCTGCTCGCCGGCATCTCGGGCTCGCTGGAACTGATGCAGACCCGGTTGAGCCAGGGGCGGCTGACCGACCTCGACCGCTACATGACCGCGGCGCAGGGGGCCTCGAAGCGCGCCGCGGCGCTCACCCACCGCCTCCTCGCCTTCTCGCGCCGGCAGACGCTCGATCCGAAGCCCACCAACGTGAACGCGCTCGTGAGCGGCATGGAGGAGCTCATCCGCCGTACGGTCGGCCCCGCCATCGCGGTCGAGGTGGTCGGTGCCTCCGGCCTGTGGCCGGCCCTGGTCGATCCGCACCAGCTTGAGAACGCGCTCCTGAACCTGTGCATCAACGCCCGCGACGCCATGCCGGAAGGCGGCCGCATCACGGTCGAGACCGCCAACAAGTGGCTCGACGCGCACGCGGCCCCGAAGCTCGACATCCCGCCGGGGCAGTACCTGTCGCTCTGCGTCACCGATACCGGCACCGGCATGGGCCCGGAGGTCATCGCCAAGGCGTTCGAGCCATTCTTCACCACCAAGCCGCTCGGGCAAGGCACCGGCCTCGGCCTCTCCATGATCTACGGCTTCGCCAAGCAGTCGGGCGGGCAGGTGCGCATCTACTCCGAGGTCGGCGAGGGCACGACCGTCTGCATCTACCTGCCGCGCCACCACGGCGCGGTCGACGGGGACGACCCGCTGGCCGGACTGGGCGAGGTCCGGCGCGCCGAGCAGGGCGAGACGGTTCTGGTGGTCGACGACGAGCCGACCGTGCGGATGCTGGTGACGGAGGTGCTGGAGGATCTTGGCTACATCGCCATCGAGGCGGCCGACAGTGCCTCGGGGCTGAAGGTGCTGCAGTCGGACGTGCGCATCGACCTGCTCGTCACCGACGTGGGCCTGCCCGGCGGCATGAACGGGCGGCAGATGGCCGATGCGGGCCGCGAACGGCGTCCCAGGCTGAAGGTGCTGTTCATCACCGGCTACGCGGAGAACGCGGTCGTCGGCAACGGCCACCTGGATCCCGGCATGGCGGTGCTGACCAAGCCCTTCGTAGTCGAGACCCTCGGCGTGCGCATCCGCGAGATGATCGCCAATGGCTGATGCTGCGGAACCGACGGGCGGCACACGAGGACCCGGGCTGCCCGAGGCGGGAGCCTCCCGACCGTCGAAGGCTGCCGCGCGGGCGCGACGGATCGCGCGGGCGTGCGGCATCCTCGGCACGGTCCTGTCCCTGATCGTGCTGGCGGGATGGTGGTTCGACGTGCCGGCGATGCGGCGGCTCGTACCCGGCCAGCCGCCGATGGTCGTCCTGACGGCGCTCGCCACCCTCCTGCTCGGTACGGGGCTGCTGCTATCCGCCCGGCGGGAGGGTGCGAAGGCGAGCCGCCGTGCCGGCCGGGGCCTTGCCGCCGCCGCTGCGGTCGCCGCGTCGGGCGGGGTCCTGCAATACACCCTGCCGGGACGCTTCCGCCTCGACGATTGGGCGCAAAGGCTGGTGTTCGCGCCGCTGGAGCCCGGCAGCGGCATGGCCCTGGCGACGGCCGTCGGTATCCTCGGTGTCGCGTTCGGCCTGCTCCTCCAGGATGCCCGGAGCCGTCTTCTCCGCCGCCTCGGCACCGTCTCGGCCCTCCTCGCATTCGTCGTCGCGGCGGTGGGCGGCCTCGGCTACGCCTACGGCCTCGGCGCCCTCCATCACGGCGGCCCGTTCTCCCGCATGGCGCTGGTCACCGCGCTGACCCTTGGCACCCTGTCGCTCGGCGCGCTCCTCAGCCGCCCCAACAGGCCTTGGGTCACGACCGCCCTCGGCGGCGGCGAGGCCGGGGCCATGATCCGGCACCTGCTGCCGGCGACGGTGCTCGCGCCCCTGCTCCTCGGCTTGGTGCAAATCCACGCCGTCCGCGCCGGCCTGCTGGAAGCCGAGACCGGGACTGCCCTCCTCGTCATCATCCTGGCGCTCTGGCTGGCCGGCCTGACAACCCGGCTGGCCCGCAACGTCGAGCGGCGCACCGTGGCCGACCGGCAGCTCCGCGACACCCTGCAGGGGATGAACGACGTCCTGGAGCAGCGGGTCGCCGAGCGCACCCGCGAGCTCGCGGAGGCGCAGGACGCGCTCGTCCAGGCCCAGAAGATGGAGGCCATCGGCCAACTCACCGGGGGCGTGGCGCATGATTTCAACAACCTGCTGACAATCATCCGCTCCTCGGTCGACTTCCTGCGCCGGCCGAACCTGCCGGTGGAACGGCGCACCCGCTACATGGACGCGGTCTCCGACACGGTGGATCGGGCGGCGAAGCTGACGGCGCAGCTTCTCGCCTTCGCCCGGCGCCAGGCGCTCCGGCCCGAGGTGTTCGACGCCGGCGAACGCCTCGCGAGCGTGGCGAGCATGCTCGATTCCCTCACGGGCGCGCGCATCCGCATCGTGCAGGAGATGCCCGAGAGCCCGTGCTACGTGCGGGCCGACGCGACCCAGTTCGAGACGGCGCTGGTGAACCTCGCAGTCAACGCGCGCGATGCCATGGCGGGCGAGGGCACGCTGACCATCGCCCTGGGCTGCAACCGGCCGAAGCCGACGATCCGCGGCCATGCCGGCTCGCCCGACCGTTTCGTGACGGTGGCGGTCACGGACACCGGATCGGGGATCGCGAAGGAGCGGCTCGACCGGATCTTCGAGCCGTTCTTCACCACCAAGGAGGTCGGCAAGGGCACCGGATTGGGCTTGAGCCAGGTCATCGGCTTCGCCAAGCAATCGGGCGGCGACGTCGACGTCTCAAGCGTCGTCGGTCGCGGCAGCACCTTCACCCTGTACCTGCCCCAGGCGGAGGCGGAAACGCGCTCGGAGAATGCGGTGCCCGAGCCCGAGGGGCCGGCGCCGGCGAAAGGCGACCAGTGCATCCTGGTTGTCGAGGACAACGTCGAGATCGGCCGGTTCTGCACGCAGATCCTGCACGATCTCGGTTACGGCACGGTGCTGTCGCCGACGGCGGAGGCGGCGCTTGCCGAGATCGAGGCGGTGCCCTTTCGCTTCGACGCGGTCTTTTCGGACGTGGTGATGCCGGGCATGGGCGGGATCGAGTTGGCCAAGCGCCTGCGGGACCTCCACCCGGAGATGCCGGTGGTGCTGACCTCCGGCTACAGCCATGTGCTCGCCGGAGAGGAGGCCCGCGGCTTCGAGTTCGTTCGCAAGCCCTACTCGGCCGAGCAGGTAGGGAAGGTGCTGCGTGCGGCCGTGGCACGCAAGCCGAAGGTTCGCCCGGCCCCGCCAGGTGCATAGACGTCGTGGACGTCCTGCCGGCCGAAGGCTCCTTCAGCCCCGGTTGATCGGGCCAGGGGGCTGGGGCGCCGGAGGCTCGCCGGGTGGGTCGCCCTCGGGCGGTGCCGGGTCCGGCGGCGGGTCGCCGATGGGCGGCAAAGGATCGTCTCCTGGCCGCGGCGTGTCCGATTGCATGTCGTCCCTCCCTTTGGCGCCCTAAGGTCAGGGCTGGCATCAACGCACGACATCATCGAACGTCGCAACCGACGCCATGCCACCGGCGCGCCGTCGCTGCGTTATCGACCCGGACCGTTGCCCCGCGTCGGTGCGGAAGCTACTCACGCCCAGGGGGGGCAATGGACGGAGAGATTGAGAGGCTGCGGCGGCGCGAGCGCGAGCTCGAAGACCGCGTCGCCAGGCTTGAGGCCCAACTGGGCGACGGCCTGCGCCGGCCGGAAAGCGGGCAGCGGACCTCGGCGGCCTCGGCCGACCTCCTGTTCACGGCGGCGGAAAAGACCCGCATGCCGCAGATCATCACCGACCCCAACCTGCCCGACAACCCCATCGTCTTCGCCAACCGGGCCTTCCAGAACCTATGCGGCTACGATGTCGCCGAGGTCATCGGGCGCAACTGTCGGTTCCTGCAGGGCCCCGGTACCGACCCTGCCGATGTCGCCAAGGTCCGTGACGCCGTTGCGGCCCGGCGCGACGTGGTGGTGGAGATCCTGAATTACCACCGCGATGGCACGCCCTTCCGCAATGAGCTCTACGTCAGTCCAGTCTTCGACCCGGACGGGCACCTCCGGTACTTTTTTGCGAGCCAGCTCGACATCACTCGCTTCCGCACCACCGAGGGTGTGCTGGCTGAGAGCGAGGCCCGGTACCGAGCACTGTTCGACGCCGTCGACAGCGGCTTCTGCATCATCGAGATGCGCTTCGACGCCGAGGACCGGGCGGTCGATTACCGCTTCGTCGAGGTGAACCCCGCTTTCGCGGCGCAAACGGGCCTGCGCGACGCTGCCGGACGTTGGGCGAGCGAACTCGTGCCGAACCTCGAACGCTCCTGGTTCGACACCCACGGGGAGGTTGCCCGCACCGGCCAGCCGGTGCGGTTCGAGAGCGGGTCCAGCACGATGGGGCGCTGGTACGACGTTCACGCCCTTCGGGTGGGGCAGCCCGAGCAGCACCGGGTCGCCATCCTGTTCAACGACATCACCGACCGGCGCCGCCTCGAAGACCACCTGGAGGCGACCGCCCAGGAGCGCACCGACGAGCGCGACATGTTATGGCGGGCCAGCCGCGACCTCTTCGTGATCTGCGGGCTCGACGGTCGCTACCGCAAGGCGAACGCCGCCTGGACCGGGACGCTCGGATGGGACGTTGCCGACGTCGTGGGTGCTCGCTTCGACGCCTTTGTCCATCCCGACGACCTCGTGGTCGCTACCCGGGCTTTCGAGCGCGTCGTGGGGGGCGGAGCCCTCGACGACATCGACGTGCGTTTTCGGACCCGAGAGGGTGACTACCGCTGGATCTCCTGGAACGCCATCTCGCGGGGAGACCACTTCTACGCGGCAGGCCGAGACATCACCGAGCGCCGGACGCTTGAGGAGCAACTACGCCAATCGCAGAAGCTGGAAGCCGTCGGCCAGTTGACCGGGGGCGTGGCGCATGACTTCAACAACCTGCTCACGGTCATCAAGTCCTCGACCGACCTGCTGAAGCGCCCCGACCTCGCTGCGGAACGCCGGCTCCGCTACGTCGGCGCCATCTCCGACACAGTCGACCGGGCCGCCAAGCTCACCGGCCAGCTCCTCGCCTTCGCCCGGCGCCAGGCGCTGCGGCCGGAGGCCTTCGCGGCGGACCGTGCCGTCGCGGCGCTGGCCGACATGGTCGGCACCCTCACGGGGGCCCGCATCCGGGTCGAGCTCGACCTGCCCGACGGGGAGCGGCGGGACCTCAACGTCAACGCCGACCCGAGCCAGTTCGACGCGGCGCTGGTGAACCTGGTCGTCAACGCCCGGGACGCGATGGATGGCGAGGGCCACCTGCGCATCGGGCTCCGCCGCGCCGGTCGCATCCCCGCCGTCCGGGCGCACCCGCCGCAGCGCGGTGACTACGTCGCGGTGTCGGTCAGCGACACCGGTGCCGGCATCGCACCGGACAACCTGGAGCGCATCTTCGAGCCGTTCTTCACCACGAAGGTCGTCGGCCAGGGCACGGGGCTAGGCCTGAGCCAAGTGTTCGGCTTCGCCAAGCAGTCTGGCGGCGAGATCATCGTCGAGAGCGAGGTCGGCAAGGGCACGACCTTCACCCTCTACCTCCCGCGCGTTATCGCGGTCGGGGCCGCCGGCCCGGTCGCGGAGCCGGAGGCGCTCGCCGACGGGCATGGCACCTGCGTCCTCGTCGTGGAGGACAACCTTGATGTCGGCGCCTTCGCCCAGCAAGCCCTGAGCGAGCTCGGCTACTCGACGGTCTGGGCGACGGACGCGCAGAAGGCGCTGGCCGAGATCGAGCGCATTCCGTTCCGCTTCGAGGTGGTCTTTTCCGACGTGATGATGCCGGGCATGAACGGCGTGGAGCTTGCCGGCGAGATCCGCCGGCGCCGGCCCGACCTGCCGGTGGTTCTGACCTCCGGCTACAGCGACGTGCTCGCGGCGGAGGGTACCCATGGCTTCGCCCTGCTGCGCAAGCCATACTCCGTGGCCGACCTGTCCCGCGTTCTGCGCCGCGCCGTCCAGGATGCGCGGGTGAGGAGGTCCTGACAAACCGCCGCGCCTCAGCGTTATTCATGACCTGACATTTGTTAAAAGGGGCGATACAACGCGTGGAAAGTGATTTGGTTCCACGGCGATGATCCATACCTCACCGGCAACCATCAGGGCCGATGCCGCCGACCCGAAGCGCCTCGCCGCGCTGGAGGCTCTCGACGTGCTCGACACGGCGCCGGAGGAGGGCTTCGATGATGCCGTCCAGATCGCGCGCCTCATCTGCCGGGCCCTGGTCAGCCTGGTCGCGGCCAACCGGCAATGGTTCAAGGCGCGGGCGGGCTTCCCCCTTTGCGAGACGGCCCTCGATGCGTCCGTCTGCGTCTACGCGCTGAGCGAGCCGGACCTGCTCGTAATCCCGGACCTTGCCGCCGACCCCCGCACCCGCGGGAACCCGCTCGTCACGGGCGAGCCGCACATCCGGTTCTACGCCGGCGCCCCCCTTCGGGACTCGGACGGCCAGGTTCTGGGCAGCCTGTGCGTGATCGACCACCATCCGCGCCCGGGCGGCCTGGCTCCCCACGAGGCCGACGCTCTGAGGCGCCTTGCCCGGCAGGTGATGGTCCTCCTGCGCGAGCGCCGCCAGGTCACCCAGATGCAGGGCGCGCTCGAGCGCCGGAACGCCCTGATCGAACTAGGCGACCGGTTGCGGGATGCCTGCACCGTCCCCGAGATGACCGCAGTGGCCACCGAGGTCGTGGGCCGGACCCTTGCCGCCAAGCGGGCGGCCTACGGCGAGATGGACGGGTCGGGCGATGTTTTGACGGTGCCCGACGACTGGGCCGTCCCGGGCATGGCGAGCCTCTCCGGTCGCCACCGCATCGCCGATTACGGCGAGGTCGGCCCTGTGCTCCGGCGCGGCGACACGCTCGTGGTCGACGACGTGACCGAGGATGCGCGCACCTCGGGCGAAGCCGAGCGGTTCGCGGCCCTCGGCATCCGGAGCCTGCTCAACGTTCCGGTTCGCGAACGTGGTCGCACGGTCGGGGTGTTCCTCGTCCACGACACGGCGCGCCGGCGCTGGACGGCGGAGGAAGCTTCCTTCGCGCGCAACGTCGCCGACCGGGTCCAGGCCGGGATCGCCCGCCTGCGGGCCGAGGAGCGGCAGGCGCTGCTGAACCGGGAGCTCAGTCACCGCCTCAAGAACACCCTCGCGATGGTGCAGGCCATCGCCGCCCAGACCATGCGCAACGCGCCGGACCTCGACGCGGCGCGCGACGCCCTCGCCGACCGCCTCGTCGCCATGGGCAAGGCCCACGACATCCTCCTCGCCGGCACCCGCGAGGGCGCCGGCCTCGAAGAGGTGATCCGGGGCTCGCTGGCCATCCACGACGATGCCGTGGCCGGGCGGTTCCGGCTGTCCGGCCCCCACGTGCGCGTCGGGTCGAGGGCCGCCCTTTCACTGGCCCTGATGGTCCACGAACTCGCAACCAACGCCGCCAAGTACGGGGCGCTTTCGACGCCGCAAGGTTGCGTGCTGATCGAATGGAGCATCGGGCGCGATGGGCACGAGCCGGTGATCCGCCTGCGCTGGCGGGAGGTCGGCGGGCCGCAGGTCACGCCACCAACCCGACGGGGCTTCGGCAGCCGTCTGATCGAGCGCGGGCTGGCCGGGACCATCGGGGGAGAGGTGAACCTGGCCTACCCTGCCGAGGGCGTCACCTGCGACCTGACCGCCAGCCTCGCCGAGATCAAGGCCGACAGCTGAAGGTTGACGTGCAAGGATTGCGGGCATCCCGCCCAGCGGGAGCCGCATTCGCGTGGTTTCCACCGGACCGGACCTCGCGCACATGGCCGCGGCACCCGCGGCGGTTCGAACCGTCACGTCCCGACACCCGACATTGGCAAGAGCCGTCGCCTTCGAGCGTCCGGCAAGGATGGAATTTGTGACAGGGGGCGTCCTGACAACCCTTTCCCGCGAGGAGCTTGAGGCCGAGGTCCTGCGCCTGCGGGCGAGCGAGGAGCGCTTCCGGACGCTTCTGGAGACGGTCGAGGCGGCCTTCGCCATCGTCCAGGTTAAGTTCGATGCCGACGACCGGCCGGTCGATTACCGGTTCCTGGAGGCCAACCCGGCCTTCGAGCGCGAGGCCGGCGTCAACCTGCGCGGTAAGTGGGTCACCGAGTTCGCCCCGAACCTGGAGCGGTTCTGGTTCGAGACCTACGGACGAGTTGCCAAGACCCGGGAGCCGGAGAATTTCGAGAGCTACGCCGAGGCATTCTCACGCTGGTTCGACGTGCGGGCCGTCCCGGTCGGCGACCCGGCCGAGCGTCAGATCGCCATCATCTTCAACGACGTCACCGCCCGACGCGAAGCGGAGGAACGCCTGCGCGCCAGCGAGGCGGTCGCCCGCGCCAACATCGAGCGCGTGCAACTGGCGCTGGCAGCCGGCGCCATCATCGGCACGTGGCATTGGGACCTGCCCACCGACCGGTTCACGGTCGACGAGGCCTTCGCCCGCAGCTTCGGGCTCGACCCGGCGCTTGGACGCGAGGGCATCCCGCTTGCCCAGATCGTCGCGACCGTTCACCCCGACGACCAGGACGGGCTGGCGGCCGCCATCAACGAGGCCGTAGCCCGTGGCGGCGCCTACGCTCACCAGTACCGGGTGCGCCGGGCCGACGGGCGATACTATTGGATCGAGGCCAATGGTCGGGTCGACCACGGGCCGGACGGGACGCCGCTGAGCTTCCCGGGCGTACTCCTCGACGTTGAGGAGCGCCGTACCGTCGAGCAGGAACGCGACCGGGCTATCACCCAGTTGCGCGCCCTGAACGAGACCCTGGAGCAGCGCGTCGGCGAACGCACGGCCGAGCTGATGAACGCCGAGGAGCAACTGCGCCAGTCCCAGAAGATGGAGGCGGTCGGGCAACTGACCGGGGGCCTGGCGCACGACTTCAACAACCTGCTCGCCGGCATTTCCGGCAGCCTTGAGTTGATGGGCACCCGCATCGTGCAAGGGCGTTTCTCCGACGTCGACCGGTACATGGTGACCGCGCAGGGCGCGACGAGGCGGGCGGCCGCGCTGACGCACCGTCTCCTGGCCTTCTCGCGCCGGCAGACCCTTGCGCCGAAGGGCACCGACGTGAACGCCCTCGTCGACGGGATGCTCGATATGGTCCGGCGAACGGTCGGACCGGCCGTGCATGTCGAGACCGTGGGCCTGCCCGACCTGTGGCCCGCGCTGGTCGATCCCTCGCAGCTAGAGAACGCGCTACTCAACCTCTGCATCAACGCCCGGGATGCGATGCCCGACGGCGGGCGCATCGTCATCGAGACCGCCAACCGTCGGATCGACCACCAGGCGGCCCGGCGGCAGGACATGCCCGCGGGCGAGTACCTGTCGCTCTCCGTTTCCGACACCGGCACCGGCATGCCGCCGGAGGTGGTCGCCAAGGTGTTCGAGCCGTTCTTCACCACCAAGCCGCTCGGGCAGGGCACCGGCCTCGGCCTGTCGATGATCTACGGCTTCGCCAAGCAGTCGGGCGGCCAGGTGCGCATCCACTCCGAGGAGGGCCGGGGCACCACCGTCAGCATCTACCTGCCTCGCCACCGGGGACAAGCGGAGCGGGACGAGGCGCCGCCGCAGGTCGGGCTCCTGTCCGTCGCTGAGGCTGGCGAGACGGTGCTGGTCGTGGACGATGAGCCCAGCGTCCGGATGCTCGTGACGGACGTGTTGGGCGACCTCGGTTATACCGCCGTCGAGGCGGCGGACGCGGCCGGCGGTCTCAGGGTCCTGCGATCGGACGCGCGGGTTGACCTGCTCGTGACCGACGTCGGCCTGCCCGGGGGCCTGAACGGTCGCCAGATGGCCGACGCGGCGCGGGTGGGCCGCCCGGACCTGAAGGTCCTGTTCATCACGGGCTTCGCCGAGAACGCCCTTCTCTCCGACGGCCATCTCGAACCGGGCATGGCCGTGCTGACGAAGCCGTTCGCCGTGGAAGCCCTGGCCGCCCGCATCCGCGAATTGATTATGCGCTGAGCGCCGCCGACCCCGGGACGGCGCGTACGGGTCCGCGACGCCCGCGGTCGTCGTACGCGGGGCCGGGTCGAGCGCCGCCTTCGGACATTCGGCCTCAGCAACCCGACCGCTTAACGTAAGTTTGAACCGGTATGGCCGCCGCGGCCCTGGATCGGGTTCGGGAGCGGATGGAAGCTGACGAGCACAGGGGTGGAAGGTTGTCGGGAGGAGACGAGACGGTGACGGCCACGGTCGATCTCAGGCTGCTGCGCGCCGCCGTCGAAGCGTCGGGGGAGGCCGTCCTCATCACGTCGGCCGAGCTAGACGAGCCCGGGCCCCGCATCGAGTATGCAAACCCCGCCTTCGCCCGCATGACCGGGTACGAGGCATCCGAGGTCCTCGGGCGGACGCCCCGATTTCTGCAGGGACCCGATACGGATCGCGCGGTGCTGGGACGAATGCGCGCCGCGCTGACGGCGGGCGAGCAGTTCCAAGGGGAGGCGGTCAACTACCGCAAGGACGGCTCGACGTACACGGTCGAATGGCTGATCACGCCCGTGCGCGCGGATGACGGACGCGTCTCTCACTGGGTCTCGCTGCAGCGCGACGTGACCGGGCGGCGTGCCTTCGAGGACCGTCAGGCGCTGATGGTTCGCGAACTGCACCATCGCGTGAAGAACACCCTCGCCACCGTCCAGGCCGTGGTGAACGCCACCGTTCGTTCCTCGCTCACGATCCCGGAGTTCACGCGGGCCCTGTCGGGGCGGATCACGTCGCTCGCGAGGACGCATGCCCTCATTACCGAGGACGTGGCCCAGGCCGCCGTCTTCGAGGGATTGCTGCGGGCCGAACTCGGTCCCTACGACGAGCGTGGGCGCCTGACTTTGGACGGCCCCAAAGTCGTGCTGCCGTCGGAGCTTGCCGTGCCCATCGGCATGGCCCTGCACGAACTCACCACCAACGCCCTCCTGCATGGTTCGCTGGCCGATCCGGACGGGCGGCTCCAGGTGGCTTGGCGGATCGAGGAGGGGCCGTCAGGCCGCGCCCTCCGCTGGGATTGGGCGGAGCATGACGGGCCCCCGGTCTCGCATCCCACGCGCCATGGCTTCGGGCACAGGCTTCTCAACAAGGTCCTGGCCGCCCAGACCGGGGCCGAGGTGGACGTGGACTTCGCACGGGACGGAATACGGGTCTCCGTCCGGATGCCCTTGCCCGAGGCTCAGGGCTGAGAAGCATCGAGCCGCCGGATGTGGCCCGGGGTCATCACGTATCTGTCCGGTCTCCTCGGATCGGTCGCCGCCATTCAGGCCCTCCGGTCGCTTATCTGCCCCAACATGCCGACAATGTAACCGCCGTACAAAGGTCCGCTTCTTCCTTACAAGCGGACATCCCGGCCAGCAGGTTCGAAGATCTGCAAGTGGTCAGATGTTCGCATATCAATTGCTGTCATGGCCGCCCGGCGGAGCTATAAGCCAGAACCAGAGCGGTGAGCTGTCCTTCCGCGTGTGATCGGTCGGCACTGTATCGGCCGAAGCAACCTATGCTGATTTTGAATGTAAAAGGCTGCGTCATCGGCACCGTCGTCTTCGCGGCGGGCAGGACGGCGCCGCCGCTCACGACGACGTCGGGCAACCCCTGCCTCGTCAACGCCGGCGATGCAGGACACCGCCCTGGCCGATCTCGTCGGCTACGTCGCCCTCCAGTGAGGGGGTGTTCGTACCGTGCCGGTGTAACGGGGGAGCCGAAGGGGTCGTCTGTTCGTATCCCGCGCACGTACCGAGGGCGGCCCGTCAACCAGCTGTCCACAGGCAGCAAGGGTATCGGTAACCACGTTGGCGGGATGGGGCTCGACAAGGGATTCGGGATCCCGATCTCCTATGGGCACGCCGGTGAGATGGAGGCCGCCCTGATGACGAACCAAGCCCACAACGTCGTGCAGGCCTTTGATGCCCCGATGCAGAGCATCGCCCTGGGGCTGGCAGGCGTCCTCGTCCAGCATCGGGCGGCATACGCGGAAGCCCGCGTGATCCGTCAGCAGGCTGCGGTCCTCCGGGCCCGGCGCGTCGCGGCCGCGTTCGCCGCCGAGCGGGCCGAGCAGCACGCCCGGGCCGAGGACGACCGGCTCCGGGACGCCATCATGCGGCGCGCGATCATCGCCAGGGCCAAGCGCGCCCGGGGCTGACACGGCATCCGTGCGGCATCACGGGATGCTGCGGTGATGCCGAGATGTGCGCTGGGCGCAATGGTCAAGCCGGTTTAAGCAAGAAAGAACGTTATCCACAGATTTATTTGCGGGCACGAAAAAGCCCGCCCCGGGCGACCAGGGCGGGCTTCGTCGTTCCGGCGGTGGCGCGATCAGAGGCCTCGTGGCATCGGCTCGGCGAGGAGTTCATCGAGGACCTCGATGAAGTGGCGGCGCTTGGCGTCGTCGCCTACGAGGCGCTGGTGCGCCTCTGCCGCCCCGGCCGCCGCGCGGGTCGCCTCGATGTTGCGGTACTCGCTCGGGCTCATTGGACGCGGCAGGTCCGGCAGGAGGCGCTCGCGCAGGAGATGACGCCCGACCGTGCGGTTGTCGTGCTGCGCCAGGGCGACTTGCTGATCCTCGGAAAGGGCATCGAGATAGGCCCGGGCGGCATCGTCCAGCGCCGCGGAGGCTTCCGGAGCCTCGCCCATGAGATAGTGCAGCGCGGCGCGGCCCCAGGCCTCGGCCGGCGACGGCGGCTTCGGGCCGGCCGGCTGCGCCATCTCGTGCGCGAGCTCGGCCTCAGCTTCGGCGACCGGGGGCCGCGGCGCCAGGACGCCGCGGACGGTCTTCAAGACGAGCTTTCCGCCTTCCCAAACCACCATCACCATGACTAGGCCCATCGCGGCGAGCGCCCGGGCGAATGCGGCCAACATCTTCCTCATCATCCCCTCCTAAGGACCGACACCGCCATCCTGCCGCGGCCCGACGCATACGACACGCGCTGCCCTCGGTACGTCACGCGATCCCAAGCGCGACGGCCTCGGCATACGTGACTGCGCGTAGCCATACGTACCTCTCCCCCGCCTTCGTGCAGGCGGCCACGTACTCCTGCCTGCACCAGTCGTAGATCGTCTCCGGCTCGAACCCGTGGCCGGGCGCCATCCGGAACCGGCGCGGCGTCTCCGTCAGCCCCGAGGCGAGCACCCGGCGCCGCCATGCGCGCCGATTCGCGCCGGCGGGATCGAGCAGGTCCTCGGCCGCCGCGGAGGAGATCTCGGCCACGCCGTCGTCCCGGCCGACGTAGGCCCGGTGCGGCACGCGTCCGGAGCCGGGGGCCACGGCGACGACGGCGCCGTGGGGCACTGCGTAGTGCGCGCGGGGATAGCTGTACTCGTACCGGCCCCTCCGGACACGCTCGTCGGTCCTCTGCACAGGACAAATCCGCGCACCCAGCGCGAGGAAATCCTCGGCGAGCACCGCCCGGTACGCCCTCTCCCAGGCCGGCAGGACAAGGACTGGCGTCCCTGTCCTTGAAGGATTGGTCGCCCCGTCCTTCGTCTCGCCCCAAGAACTCATGATGTAATCCTTCGAAAGTCGAAGCTTTCGCCTCGTGACCCAGATTGCACCCAGCAGTCGCCGCCGGGTTTGCACCCGAGTAGCCCTTGTAATGCGCTCCGACGCATATTACGCTTCTACGCGTCAATAGCTAGGAGAGCGTCGTGACGGTCGATGAGGTCAGGGAGCGCCTGCGGGCGAGCATAGATAAAGCGGGAGGGCAGACCGCCTTCGCGCGCGAGCATCGTGTGTCGACGGTCTATGTCCACGACGCCCTGGCGGGCCGTCGCGACCCGGGCCCCGCGATCCTTCGGGCCCTCGGCCTGACGAAGCACACCTCCGTCGAGTACCGGCCCGTGGAGGCGTCCCATGGATAAGTGGACCAGCGGCCTCGACCGCCTCGGCGCCAGGGAGACCCGCGCGCGGCTCTCCGCGCTGATGTCCGAATGCCGTTTCGCCGCCGACGGCCTGGAGCACTACCAGGGCCAGGGCCTTCGCGAGCAAGTGGCCGAGACCGAACGGGCGTTGCTGAAGGCCGCCAAGGCCGAGATCCAGCGCCTCGCCGGGAAGCTGACGGAATACCGCCAGCCGTTCGAGCCGGCGCCGCCCCCGACGTACTACGACCCTTACGCCGCGGCCCGGGCACGCGCCGAGGCGAAGGCCAAGGAGGCCGCGGAGGCCGCCGCCGCGCCGCAGCCGGAACCCGCGCCGGTGCCGGAGCCCGCCCCGGTGGCGCCACCTCGCCCGGTCCTGCCGCCGCGGCCTGGGATGAAGCTGCCGCCGATGACGCCCCGGAGGTCGGCATGATTCTGACCGAACGCCAAGCCCGCGCCCGGCTCGCCAAGGCCGTCGAGGCAGCCCCCTCGCAGCAAGCCATCGCCCGTCAGCTCCCGCTGACGCGCGGAGCGGCCCAGACGGCCGTCAGCAAAGGCCTCCTCGGTCGGCAGGCGATCCACCCGGCGGTGCTGGCCCACCTCGGCCTGCGCCGCGACCCGAAGACCGGCGTCATCCGCGACGACGCCCCGCCGCCGACCTTCCGGTTCCTCGCCGTCCAGGCCTCCGGCGAGGCCGGCGTTGCCGCGGCGGTCGCCCTCGTCGCCGCCACCCTCGGGAGAGACGCATGACCGATACCATCACGACCGTCGATGACCTGACCGCCCGCCTTTCCGCGGCGCGTACGGCCGGCGACCGGGACATGGAACGCAGCCTCGTCGACCTCGGCGCCCTATGGGCGATGGAGGCCGACCTCGACATCGAGTTCTCGCACGACGGCATCAACTGGGACGCCCCGGACGAGGCCGAGGTCTCCAGGGCCGATGCGCTCGCGGAGAAGGCGATGATGGACCGCGCCCTGCTGCTCATGGACCCGGCCATCGAGGCCGAATACCGCCGCGAACTCCAGGGCCAGCACTACCAGGCCCTGCGCGCCGAACGCCGTCGCCAGCCCTCGCTGGCCGACGACTGATCCACCCTTCCCGCAACCCCGGTTTCCATAGGAGCGCCCGATGAGGCGCCAGACCACCGAGACCCCGTACCAGCCCCATCGCTGGGTCGACGAGCTTCCCGACACCGCCTGGGCCAATTACGCCGTCTGGCGGGACCAAGCCTTCCGTTGCGAGGGCAACGGGCAGAGGCTGGCCTACCGGCTCGACGCGCATGTCTTCGATTGCGACAACCGGGGCGCCCGCATCGCCGAGCTCCGGCCCGCCGACCGCATGTTCGAGGACCTCGCCGCCGGCATCTACCGGCTCGCGACGGAGGACTGCGTCGCCCGCCTGGAGGCCATCGTCGAGATCTTCGGCTCCAAGGCCAAGTGGGACGTCTGGGAGATCGTCGTCGCCTACATGGAGGAGCCGGAGATGCCCGAGCACTTCCGCAACCTCCAGGGCCGCATCATCGACCGGATCGAGAGCGGGCGCTGGAACGACGCCGACCTCGCGTGGATCAAGCTCCGCGCCGCCGAGCAGGTCACCGACGACGACTTCCTGCAGATGATGCCCTTCGACGGCGGCAAGGAAGGCGACGTGCGCGAGCTCGCGCGGAAGGTCGTCCGCGGCCGCAAGGACCACGTCTGCCACGGAACCGGCCTCGTCATCCCGGCCGGCGAGCCGCACCTGCTCCTGCGCGAGCTGATCGACGGCGAGTTCTACGTCACCCGCCATGGCCGCGTCGCCGCTTGGTTCTCGGCTCATGCCGACGCCCCTGAGCTCGCCGAGATGCTGAAGCGCGACGAGCAGCCCCTCGCCGCCGCGGCCTGAGGGCCTCCGTCGACGCGCCAGGCGACGGTGGCGCCCTCCATCCACCCGCAACCTCGGTTTCATCAGGAGCGCCGCGTGCGCCAGAACCAAGCCTCCAAGGCAGCCTTCGACAAAGCCTTCAACGCATGCCTCACGGGGATCGACCTCGACCATCCCGCGGCGGGTGAGGTCATCGCTTCCGACGTGATGGATGCCCTCAACAGGGCGGGCTTCGAGATCGTGCGGAAGCCGCAGACTGCTCAGCAAGTTCAGTTCAGCGTGCGCATCGGCTGGCCCGTCTTCACCTCGCACACGCTTCTGGCTCCGGAGGGCTCCGACGTCGCCACCGTGACCCGGGCCGCGAAGGCGCTCGCCAATGACCGTGAGGGCGGTGGCGACGTTCGCTCGCGCTGGGTCGCCTTCTCGTGGGTCGAGAGCCGGTTCCTGGCCCCCGACGAGCCGGCACCCGACAGGCTGGTCGTCGGCCCCTACGAGGACCTGGTTCGCGAGGTGCGTCCGCCGGAGGCCCCGGAGATGACCGGTTCGGACCGCGAGCGCTACGAGCGCCGCTGGGAGACCGGCCTGCGCAACATCGTGACCATCCTTCACGGTCCCGGCCACTCGTTCGAGATCTGGACCATCGTCGAGGAAGTCCGCGCTCTTGCCGAAGGCGCATCCCGTGCCCCGGTGTCCGGTTCGGCCACCGAAGACCGCATCGAGTTCGCCCGCCGGCTCGGCAACTGGGATTTCGTCAGCCTCAAGGACATCCAGAAGTGGCTCGCGGCCTGCCGGGCGGGGTACATGTCCCGTGACGACGTCATCCGCCAGATGGGCGGCGACCCGGTCGAGGTCGACCGCAAGATCGCCGAGGAGCGGGCGCGTGCCGCCAGCTTCGGCCTGTCCTACCCTCCGGCGTGGAGCGCGACGGAGACCGTGGCGCTGAAGCCGGGTGCCACGTTCGAGCTCCCGCCCGGCACGGAGATCCGGACCGCCAACACCGAGGCGCCGGAGCCCGAGTGGAAGAACCTGGGTCTGCGCTGGCAGGCCGCTGACGACATGGCCGAGCGGTACGGCTGCCGGGTGACGCTCGCCGGCATGGACGACGCCGACACGCCCCTGACGGACGAGCCGGAAATCGGGGACACCCACTACGTCGTCGTCACCGAACGGGCGACCGGTCGCCACGTCGCGCTGGTCGAGGCCTGGGAGACGGAGGACGGCGACCCTCTCGTGCCGAAGAACTGGCTGGAGGTCGTCCTGTCCGCCTGGGACGCCGCGCGCGATCCGGAGCCTAGGGCCGCCTGAGGCATCGCCCTCCGTCGCGCGCCAGGCGGCAGTGGCGCACCCCCGATTCCTTCCCTCTCCACCCCGGTTTCTCAGGGCAGCCACCGTGCGCCAGACCAACGACACCCGAGCCCCGTTCAAGGCCACCCCCGTCGGCAGCGGGGACATCATCCGCGACGCCCTGGCGAACGCCTTCCAGATGGGGGAAGCCAAGGACCGGCGCTTCCATCACGGCAACGAGGCGACCTGCCTGATCATGGCCCTCAACAGGGCGGGCTACGAGATCGTGCGGAAGCCGGAGCCGGAGCCGGACACCGGCCCCGTCACCGAGCGGCTGTTCGTGCCCGTCGAGACGGAGGTGGAGAAGGCGGCGCGTTGGGGCTCGCGGCTCATCGGCGAGATCCTCGACGACGGCTGCGCCCGCCAGGCCGAGGCCGGCGTCGACGTGGCGGCGAAGGAGGCCCTGGCGCGGCTCAAGCGCGACCGCGGCCGGATGGCGTTCGAGGACATCGACAGGAACCCACCCGCCGCCGCCGCCGGCCATGCGGATTACCTCATTGCGACCTGGGTCCGCAGCCTCGGCGACGCGGTCGAATGGTGCGAGGCCAGGCTCCTGCCGCGAAGGCTCGTGCTGACCGTCAGCCTGTGCCGCTTCGGGCCGAGCGACGAGCAGGTCAAGGACCTCGACCGCAGGCTCGACATGATCCGCGAGCTCCGGGGCGTCGTCGGCGTCGACCGCACCGGCTTCGACCGCTTTGAGGATCTGAAGGTCGAGGTCCGCTTCGACCACTACATCACGACGATAGGCTGCGAGTACACGCCGCTCGACCTGCCGGCCCGCCCGGCGAGGACGGCCGCCTGATGCGCGCCGCCCTCGCTCTCATCGCCGGAGGCCCCGAGCGGGTCTCCCTCTCTGCGGCGGCCATCGTCGCCATCCTGTTCGTCCTGGCCGGGCACGGCTGGGACCTCTTCGCCGCGCTGTTCGCCTCCGGCTTCGTCTTCGTCTGGGCCGTCCTGGCGCTGATCGCGCAGGCCGCCGGCGTCGCCGACGGCGAGGCGGCCGCCCCCGCGCCGAAGGAGGCTGATCATGGCTAAGGACAACAGCAACATCGCGCCGGCCCCCTTCGACGGCGCGGCCGTCTGGGCGACGCTCTCGCCCGAGCAGCAGGCACGGATCGGGGCGGTGGCCCTGGAGGCCGCCGTCGCGGGCGCCATCGCCGAGTTTTTCCCAGACCCGGCCGGCCGGGCTGGCGCCGAGGCCCAGCGAGTAGCGCTCAAGGCCCTGGAAACCGCTGCCCTCAACATCGACGGCATCGACCGGACGTGGATCGACGGCGCGGGCGGAAAGCCGCGGTTCCGCATCCCGTCCGTCGTCGGCTCGGTCTGCCGGGCCTGCGGCTGCAGCCAGGAGGACCCGTGCGACGAGGGATGCGGCTGGCACGATGCCGTGACCTGCACCGCCTGCGCCGGTTCCGGGGAGGCGGCCCATGGCTAGCCCCTGGGGCGACGAGGACGACGAGCCCGACACCGGCCCCGACGTGCGCGTGCTCCGGAAGGGGGAGCACGCCGCCCGCCGGGGGAGGTTCTGCACGGACTGCCCCCGGGACGGCGGCATCGCCCCGGGCGAGCGGTACCGCGAGACGGTGCTGCTCGTCGACGGCCAGTTCGTCGTCGACCGCCGGTGCCTCGGAAGCGGCTGCCACGACGTGCCGGCGGCCGCCTCCCGCCCTCCGTCGCCGGCCTGGGGTCCCGACGAAATCCCCTTCTGATCATCCGTTACATAGTATTGATCTCGCTTTACACTCGGAGAATGCGAGATTTGTATTGGTGAATGCTTGACGCCATCCATGACCGCACGTATATGTCGGTCATGGGCAGGGCACATCCTCCCATAAGCAGAAGGAGCATCCTAATGGCCGACGCCACTCTCATCACCGCCATCCGCAATGCGCCGAACAGCGCCGCCCTTATGCGCGCCATCGAGCGCGCCCGTCCCGGCAACGCCATCGGCATTCACCGCCTCGGGACCTCGACCGCCTGGGAGGCCACCGACCGTGGCGGCCCGCTGATCGGGTCCTGCGCCTTCTCCGAACTCAAGTTCAAGCTCGCGAGCCTCCTCGACAACGTCTCGGAGCCGGAGGAAGGGCTCTACGAGGACGCTGCGTGCCTGGAGCCGATCAAGGGCGACCGCACCCTGCCGAGCGTGTTCTTCTGGCGGTCCGGCGGCGCGCTGCACCGCTACTGGTACCAGGGCCGTGAGACCTACGAGGTCCACGAGCGCGGCGAGGACGACTTCGGGCGCACGCAGTGGATCGGGTGCGGCACCACCAACATCAGCGACGACGACACCGCCGACGACTTCATCGAGCAGCGGACCTACTGAGCCGCTACCGCCGGGGCACGCGCCCCGGCCTCTCGCGGGGTCCCTCACGGGGCACCCCGCCAGGGGCCGGACAGTCCTTCCCCTTAGGCCGGCAAGAGCCGCCGCAACCACCGCAGGAGCCATCCTCGATGACCACGAAAGTCCACGTCCTCAAGCGCGCGCTGCAGCGCCGCGAGAGGGACGCCCTCTTTGCCGCGGCCGCGCTGTCCATCGCCGGCGGCAAGGCCATCGTGTTCCACGCCGAGGTCGTCGACGACGACTGGCGTCCGATCCCCGGCGCGGGCCTCGACCTCGTCGTCAAGGCCGCGACGTCGGATGACGCCTACACCGCCTGGGAGCATCACGACGAAGACGTCGGCGCCGTCGGCGCCGTCGGCAAGCACCGCGTCAAGCTCACGTACGTCCGGCCTGCCACGGAGGAGCGGCCCGCCGTCGAGATGGAGAGCCTCAGGACCATCGACCTCGATATGCGGTGCCTGCTCGACGAACTGGGGGACCTTTACGACGAGGAAGACACCCTCGGCACCGTCATCCCCGGCGTATTCTGAGGAGCCCCCGCCATGGTCGTCGCATTTATCCCCGCCCGCTACCGCAACTCGACTTCCGAGGCGGTCCTGAACGCCCTGCGCGACGTCGTCGACGTCGAGGAGGTCAAGAGCCGTCTCGCCCATTTCGACTTGTCCTGCGGGAAGCGGCGGCCCGCCTGGTATCGGGAGGAGCGCCCCGGGGACGCATTCGGCGCCACGCTCATGAGCGGTGCGGTCCTGGCGTGGTCGCGGTTCTCGCCGTTCGAACCGCTGGAGTTGTTCATGTGGCTCGACGCCGACCGGGGCTGCGTCGTCTGGAGGGAGAAGGTCTGATGACGATGACCCCGCGCGAGATGCTGGCCCGCGCCGGCGAGGCCCTGACGGGATCGGACAACTGGGCCAAGGCGATGGCCAGGGCCCTGGGGGCACATCACCCCGACGGCCCCCGGGAGACGATTGATCCAAGGTCAGTTTCGAGGTGGCGCACGGGCGCGATGGAAATCCTGCCGTGGGCCGCCGAGGCCCTGCCGGTCATCCTCCGGGAGCACGCGGAGCGGCTGGAGGCCGAGGCGGATCGCCTGCAGGACGACGCCGACCGCATGACGGAAGCGGCCGAAGAGATCGAGGCCGAGCTCCGGGGACCACGCCCCTGATAGCCAGATAGCTGGATAGCCGAAGGGCCCCCGGTTCGCCGCCGGGGGCCCTTCTCGTTTCAGGCCTGAGCCTTGCGCTTCTCGGCCCGGGCCCGCTCCTCCGGTTCCTCGGGCGTCGCCTCCATCCGGGCGATGACGTCCTCCAGCCTCGCCGGCCGGTAGCCCCAGACGTCGACGCCCACGTCGGCGGACTGGGACGTCCCGGGGAGCGTCCCGTGCGTGTGGCCGTGGACGTGCAGGGCGCCGTGGAAGCTCCCCGGCCAGGCGCGGAGGGGGTAGTGGTCGGCGACGACCTTCCGGCCCGCGGCGTGGATCGTGAGCCGTTCCTGCACGCTCTCCCAGGCGAGCGACGTCACCCTGGGACGGTCGTGGTTTCCGACGACCAAGTGCTTCTTCCCGGGGAGAGCCGCGAAGATCTGCGCGGTCCGCTCCGGGGTGTGACCCCACTCGAAGTCGCCGAGGTGGATGACGGTGTCGGTCGGGCGGACGCACGAGACCCAGGCCTCGATGAGGAGGCGGTCCATCTCGGCGACGTTGCGGAAGGGGCGACCCGAATGGCCAATGCTCCCGGCGTGGCCGAAGTGCGTATCACCGACGAGCCAGACCTGCCCCTTCGAGGGCGTCAGGTTGCGGTGGTGGGTGAGCGGTTGGGTCTTCATCAGGGCAGCCTCCTGTCGGGAAGGGGGCTGCGCGCACGGCGTCACGCCCCCGGGGGATGGGTCTCAGTCGGTTTGGGGCGGCGTATGCGTTTCACGGCGGGCCTCATCAGTGCGTGGGACCAGGGATCGCAGCTCCCGATTCCTGACGTCAAGCGGGGTCGTGCGGCACGGTTAACGGAAAGCCCGGGCGGGGGGGGCGGCCCCGTCAAAATGCCATCGGGTCCCCGGGGGTGGATGACGATTTCACGGGGCGGGCACGTCGCGGTCCGGAGGGCGGCGCGGCCTTATGGAGCAGATGCACCAAAACACCATCGCCAGCGTATATCTACATCATCGCCGGCGATGGCGTTTCCAAGGTCAGTCGTCCTTAGCTGATAGCCGCTGGATCTCCGCGTCATTCGCTCGCTCGATCGCGTCGGCCATGTAGCCAACAAGGTCGCCCACGGACTCCTCAATCTCAGAATGGCTTATGCCCTGGATCTCAGCCATGGCTCGACATTGCTCGGCGCGCATCGCAGCCTCAGAGTTGTCTCCCTCCGGCTGGTAGCCCTCTGCGTGGATATGGGTGTCAATCCAGTCGTCCACAAACTGCTGAGCTTTTTGGGACATCAACGGGCCTCCTATCGAGGCTGCTATATACCCCGGCGGCTCGAAATTTCACCATCCCGCCGTTGTTGACGATCTAGGACTCCATGCTACGAATTGCGTCAGCAACTCGGGAGCGAATATGTCGGCCGACCGCTTCAGTCTCTACCTTGATCTTGAGGAAGGTCAGAGTGCCGATTTAGAAGTTGCTGCCCGCGCCTCTATTGCATTTGCAGAAACAATACGTGAAATCGCTGCGTTTATGGACCCTCTAAGCTCGGTCAGACTAGAGCTTATTGACACATCAGAGGGCAGTATATTTCTCAATCTAAAAGCAAAGCTTTTTGGCTCTGAGGAGCGAAAAGAAAGAACGTCTATTGCGCTATTTATTGCTGCAACGGTATTTATCGGCGGGGATATTGCTCACTTTGGAGTTGAAAAAGCTGTACAAGCTGCATGGGAGAGGCTTGCTGGCGCGGATGAAGCAAGGATATCGGATGAAGATAAAAAGCAAATTGCACAGGAGGCCGCAAGCTTAGTTGTTAAAACTCTCGAAGCAAAAGCTGGAGAGAAACAAGCGCAGCGCGTTTATAGAGAGCTTACGCTTGATCCGGCCGTGAAGGCCGTTGGAATTAGTAAGAGCCCTAAGGAAAAGCCGAAGAATGTTGTAGAGCGTAAAGATTTTCCATCTCGCGGCGGTCTTTCAACTCCAAAGGAGCAGACAGCAAAGAAGCGAACCCGTGTTGATATTCAGAAAGTTGTGCTAATAAGCCCAGTACTAGTCAGTGGAAAAAGGCGCTGGCGGTTCAGATCGAAAGAAGGCGAGTTTGGGGCGCCAATCAAAGACGAAAACTTTGTTGATAGCGTACTTTCAGGCCAGTTGCCAATCGTAATGAAAAGTAATGTTGAAATGACAGTCGAGGTCGAGACTACTGAGGAATTTAAGAATGGCGCTTGGGTCGTGACTCAGAAAGAGATACTTAGAATTATTGGAGTTCCTATTCAATTTCAAGGAGATCAAACCCTACTTCCGTTCAACAATTAACGCCCAACCGGTAATTACCAAAACCGCCACAGCAAGCGTGAGGGCCGCCGGGGCGCTAAAGCGATGCAACAGGACGAGCGCAAGCAGAAGCAGGCCCCCCGCACTCGCGGGTGCCAGCCAAGCTTTTGCGCGGGCAAGCCTGTTGCTCATGCCAAAAATATAGATCCTACCACTCTAGTTTTCAAGTGACAGATTGCGGCATCCGATCGCCCGCAAGCACTGAATTAGAAACACAGCCGTAAATTTGCCCCTGGCAAGCTTATTGCGAATATTTGGCTCTGTCTCTTTAACGCCAATCGCATCCAGCTTATCGACGAGTTGAGCATAGGCTACACCCTTGCGCTTCAGCTCCGCCTTGAGAATGCCCTTCACACGAGCGTCCCATGCTTCTTCGATGCCCTCTGCCATGATGCACTCCATACGCGTGTGAGTGTCATCATACGCGATGCTTTTGCCCTTTGCTACGATGCTAGAATGCCATGAAATGCGATGCATAGGCATCGGAAATGATGGCAATGGCTCAACACTTCCTCCTTTCGGCCCAGGCCCGCACCCTCTCGCTCAAGGCGATCTACAAGGGCGGCGAGGACAAGGCTTGCGCGACCTTCCGGCGCCTTCGCTGGCCCGAGACGGATGGCGAGCCCGTGTGCCCGCGCTGCGGCTGCCTGGACCACTACGACATCCCGACCCGCCGCCGCTTCAAGTGCGCTGGCTGCCGTCACCAGTACTCGGTGACGAGCGCAACGATCTTTGCCTCGCGCAAGCTCTCGTTCATGGACCTCTGCGCCGGCATCGCGATCTTCGTGAGCGCGGTGAAGGGCCTGTCCGCGCTCCAACTCGGCCGTGACCTCTCCGTCTCCTACAAGACGGTGTGGATCCTTGCGCACAAGCTGCGCGAGGCGCTGTCGGCTGAGATGAAGGGCTTCGGCCTTGAGGGCGAAGTCGAGATTGATGGCGCCTACTTCGGTGGCCACGTCCGTCCCGAGAACCGCAAGGAGGATCGCAAGGATCGTCGCCTCAAGGAGAACCAAAGCGAGGAACGCCGGGTCGTCATCGTCATGCGCCAGCGCGCCGGCCGGACCCTGACGTTCGTTGAGCGCAAGGAAGCCGCTGGCGTCGCCCTGGCGGCTCAGCACGTCGCCCCGGGCTCCAAGGTGTTCGCTGACGAGGCGAGCCACTGGGATGCCCTCCACGCCTACTTCCCCGACGCGGGCCGCATCAACCACTCTCAGGCGTATTCGGACGACGGCTGCAACACGAACCAAGCCGAGAGCTTCTTCGCCCGCCTGCGCCGCATGGTGAGCGGGCAGCACCACTTCGTTTCGGCCCGCTACCTCTACCAGTACGCCAACGAGGCGGCTTGGAAGGAGGATCACCGTCGACTCGACAACGGCAAGGCGTTCTCCCGCATCCTGCGGCTCGCCCTCGTGTCGGCGAAGTCGGAGAGCTTCCGCGGCTACTGGCAGCGCCACCGCCTGCCGAAGGGGGCGAAGTAATGGCTCTCCCTCAGGTCGTCACCACCCTTCGCGCCAAGCGGGATGAGATCGAAGCACACATCGCCGAGCTACGGCGCCAACTCGCCACGGCAGAGCAAGATTTGTCGAGCGTGACGGCGGTTCTCGCGCTCTACGATCTCTCGCCAAGCACCCAAACGCGCTTCCCTGCCTATGCTCATCTCAACCGGCTATTCGCCTATGGCGAGATGTTTGGCCTGTGCAAAACGGCACTTGTAGAAGCGGGCAAGCCGCTTACGACTCGCGAACTAGCTTTGGCGGTGATCCGGGCCAAGCGATGGGATGAGCGCGATGGTCAGCTTCGGAAGGCTGTAGCTTACAGGCTGATCCAATCCTTGACCCTTGCGGTACGGCAAGGTCGGATTGGAGATGCCGGGCGGAGGAAGAATGTCAGGGTCTGGCGGCTCCCGAGCGGGTAGACGTTCAATCTTTGTCCACCCGTTTAAACGGCACCAGTTCGGCCTGTGGTGGGCGTATTGTCCAAGGGTTTCCGGGGTCGGAAAGACCTCCAAACGCCCGCTACGGGGCTCCTAGACGCAAAATCGAGGCATTTTAGAAAAGGGGTGTTGACGGCCGCGCAGACTCCGGCAACAATAATGGTGCAACGACTAAAATGCGTTGCTCAATGGAAAAGCCGGGGTGTGGCGCCCCGGCTTCCCGTTGAAATCTGCAGAAGCCCTAGACAGGCTGCAGAGGTCTTCAAGCACCCGCATTCTATGCGGCAGAGGCCGGCTGTCAACCTGTCTGGGGTCCTCATTAAGGACCCTTAACAATGATCAATCCAAACCGCGGATCCTCCCATCGCCTCACGTTCGAGGAGGCGGTCGACGTTCACCGCCGCCTGTGGCGCGGCGAGATGTACAGCCGCATCGCGGCGACCTACGACGTCAATCAGGGTCGTATCGCGGACGTGAAGTTCGGACGCCTCCACCCGACCAGCTACGACGAGGCGGTTCGCCGCTTCGGCCTGTGAGGGTAAGGCCGATGGCAAAGACCACTCCCCGCCCGACCTCTTCGAAGGTCTCTACCCTTGCCTCTGGCGTTCTCGCAGGGCGCGTCAAGCCGACGCCTGCACAGGTGAAGACCCTGGCGGCGACTGCGCTCAGTCAGGACCAGACGAAGGGGCAGAAGCCCAAGCGGTAGCCCTATCAGGCTACGCGAGAGGCGCGCCATCGGCGCGCCTCTTTGCGTTTATACCTGCGACGAGTGATCTTTATACCGCTTTATCAACATTATTGCTTCATCTTTGAGGCCGGGTGGAAATTCATCCTCCGACATGCTCTGAAACTCGTCTAACGGCACCCATTTAACCTGTTCGTGATTAGGCGATGCTGCCGTTCCGTGGGCGTACTTACACAGAAAGCGCAGGCCAGGTATTATTGGCTCCTGTGCCGTGTCTATCGAATATACGACTGGCGGAATTTCTGTCACTACCGCAACATCTATCTGCATTTCATTTTTATAATGCCTAACAACTCCATCATCAAATTTCTCTGAATAACGCAACTGCCCTCCGCAGCCCTCCCACTTATTAGGGAACAGCCTACGCTTCGCATTGCGTTGTGCTACCAATATCTCAAGATTATTCAGAGAGCCCTTTATACATACGCCCGCGACATGAACCTCCGGGG
The DNA here is from genome assembly GCF_016804325.1 of Methylobacterium aquaticum. NCBI lineage: Bacteria > Pseudomonadati > Pseudomonadota > Alphaproteobacteria > Hyphomicrobiales > Methylobacteriaceae > Methylobacterium > Methylobacterium aquaticum. The sequence continues at coordinate 6,466,957 of NZ_CP043627.1, read as the reverse complement.
TTTCCCTCTGATGTTCGCGTGTTTGAAATTGCTCGTATATTTCTTTAGAGACCCAGACCGGAACATTCAGGTATGGCTTGTTAAGTAGCTTGACTTGCGGATATAGCAATGTTCTATACGATTTTGGCTCAGACGTGAAGTCTTCTCTGTCTATAACGATCCCTTTGGGTCGAGCTAAATCACAAAGCCTGGCGGCTTTGTTGACATTATGGCCCAAGTAATCCGTCTTGCCATCTTTGATTTGTTTGATCACCATCCCTCTTGTAATCCCCCACCCCAGATCCATGCTGGTTGGGTTACCGTATTCTCTTGCAATATCCTTGGTCAGGCGGTGAAATTCGTTCTCGCATTTGATAGCAAGTTTACAAATTTTATCGATTTCATTTCTGATTGCTGTCTCGGTGTAATTCGGAAACTCTTTGACGAGCATAGTGCCGTCGCCAAGCGGCTTGTCATAGTACGATTTGAAATTATTTTTTATGATAGATTGAAATTTTTCTATGAGTGATAATGTGCTTTCATGCGAGTCTATTTCGCGAGACCACTGAGAGAAGCCACGAATATCAACAAACACGATGATGGCGGAAGGTCGTGGCGTTCCGTCTTGATGCTGTGCAGCCGGAGCACTCATGGCGACATCTCAAGCTTAACCGTATCGTATACAAAAGCCTAAGCGGGTAAATAAAATGCCTACGTAGCAGGTTACCAACCCGTTAAGGCCGAGACGAGGCGGCGGCATAATGGGGCCGGCTGACGCGCGAAGGCACAAAACGCACTTGCGTCGCATCCAATGACAAACGCCATCATCAGTGGTGCATCTGCTCCATAAGGCCGGGGCGGCGCGACCCTAGGTCGGCGTACCTGGCGCGGCACCAGGGCACGTAGGGCGAGGGGCCGCGCTTGTTCCAGGCGTTGGGCCACCGGTACGCCACCAGCGCCAGCAGGACGTCCTCCAGGCTCGCCCCGGGCCCGAGGCGCGCGATCAGCCGCTCGGTGTCGTAGGAGCCCCGCCGCTCCCGGCACCAGGGGCAGACGATGACGACCCGCCGGTACGGGAACGCCCCCAGCGTCCGCGGCGCCTCCATCCGTCCCTCCCCTTCCGACCGGCCGGGGCGTCCGTTGAACGGCGCGGTCCGTTCCCTATCTGTTCTCAAGAGGGAGAGGGTCAATGCTCGGGTACGACGACATTGCGGCCGCGGCCGCCGGCGAGGAGCGGGACGCCCTGTGGCGGTCCCTGGCGGAGGAGATGGAGGCGGCCGCCGCGGCGCGCCGGGATGGGCCCGGGTTCGTCAGGGCCTCGACGCCGGCCGACCTGGCGCGGGCGCTGGGGCGAGACCGGCGGGAGCGGCGGGCCAGGTTATCCACAGGAACCCCGCGGCGGGGCGACCCGGGTCGCCGGCAAGCCTAGCGGGAGGGGGGTGGCGACCCAGAACCGACCCAGTGGGTCGTGGCCCAAATGAAAGAGCCCCGGCGTCCTTGTCCGAGGCTCTGGCCTAAGTCGCTGATTGTATTTGGTCGAACCCTGGTCTGGTTCGTTGGTTTTTGGTAGCGGAGGAGGGATTTGAACCCCAGACACAAGGATTATGATTCCTCTTATCTATGCTCCCCGCCCCAGTTCCGCCCCGGTTCGCGAGGTTGCAGGAAGGCGCCAGCGACGACGTCGCCGACGTAGATCACCACCGCGGCCTCCCCCGTGTAGCGCGTTGCCGGCGCCGGTCCCTCGAAGCGGGCATGGTGGCGGCAGGCCGCGCACCGGCCGGCGGGGTCCTCGCGGCGGAATCCCCGCACATCGTCGGGGACGGCATGCGGCCGCGTACCGGAGAGCGAGGTCAGGGTGAGGTAGGCGTTGGCGGGGATGGCGGCCTCCGAAGGGTGACCACGTATCCTTCGTGCGAGGGTGCCGGAGTTCGACACAGGAAAGTTCGAGGAGCCGCCCCAGGCCGAATCAGGCGAGCCGTGGGCCAGGCCTGAAACTGGTATCATGCTGGTATCAGACCAAAATCTGATACCAGAACGGCCTCGAAAGCGCCTGAGGAAATCCTCGTAACCGCCTGATGGCGAAGCGCAAAAGGATTGGAGCGGGCGATCGGGATCGAACCGACGACATTCAGCTTGGGAAGCTGACGTTCTACCACTGAACTACGCCCGCGGTGGTCATCGTCATACGGGCTCGCCCCCGCGCTGTCCACCCCGAAATGCCGGTCTGAAGGGTCGTCGCCACCGCCTCGCAACCGGCCTTCCGGGTCAGCGCTCCATGCGCTGGGACTGGGGGGCGTTGGGGTCGCCGCCGCCGGCGCCGAAGAGCTTGCGCAGGAAGCCCGGGGCGATCGCCGAGAGCGGGTTGACGCTGATGTTGGGGGCGCTCATCGCGCCAGCGACCCGGAAGTTGATGCCGAACAGGCCCTCGTTGTGGCCGCCGCCCAGCAACGGCCCGAAGATCGGCACGTGGGAGACCACGTTGTTGAGGCCGTAGAGCGGCACGAAGGTGCCGGAGATGTCGGTGCGGTCCTTGGCGGTGTCGATCCAGCCGCCGAGGGTGAAGCCCAGGGCCGGGCCGGAGATCGCGGCCTCCGAGAAGGCGATGCGGGTGCCGGTGCGCTGGAAGGCGGCGCGCAGGCGGTCGAAGCCGACGTCGTTGGCGTCGCTGCGGCGGTCCTCGGTCTCGCCCTGGGCCATGATCCGCCCGAGCGCTGGCTCGTTGCGCAGGGCGAAGGACTTGACCTGCACCAGGCCCGATTGCGGCCCGTCGTTCAGGCCCATCTGCAGCGACAGGAACCCGCCCTGCATGCGCTTGTAGATGTCGAGGAAGCGCAAGGCCGCGCCGGCATCGCTGGTCTCGGCGTTCAGCACCGGCGGGCTGGACCGGTCGGGCTTGGCCACCTCCAGGCTCACCCCGGCCGAGCGCAGGCGGCCCTGGATCCGGGCCTGGCGCACGTCGTCGCCGCGCAACGACAGCTTCAGGCTGGCGTTGGTCATCGCCTCTTCGTTGAAGCCGGTCAGGATCGCGAAGCTGAGGTCGGCCTCGATGTCGCGGGCGGCGGCGTCCTTGCCGCCCTTCTTCGGCGGCGCGGTGAGCGCGCGCAGGAAGGGCCTGGCATCGGCGACGCCGCCCTTGGCGCTGATCCGGTAGCCGGTGCCGGTGCGCTCGACCTGGGCGCGGATGTCGTCGCCGGGCGAGAGCTTGAGGCTGGAGAGGTCGGCCCGCTCGAACCCCCCGTCGGCATTGAGCGAGGCGCTGCCGCGCAGCTGCACCGGGCCGGATTCGAGGGCGATGTCCCGCAGCTCGCTGCCCTGGCCGGTCTCGGTGAGCGAGAGCGTCAGGCGGCCCGGCCGGCCGGCGGCCTTGGTCCAGCCCGGCAGGAGGCCGTCGATGCTCGCCCGGCTCAGGTCGGCCTCGATCCGGATCGGGGTCTTGCCCGGGCGGCCGAACGGCACGACGAAGCGGGCATTCACCGGGCCGGCGAGGTGCGGCGCCGTGGGCAGGCCTTTGCGGGCGCGGGCCGCGTCGTCGAGGGCCATGGTCACCAGGGCCTCGCCCGGCGCCCCGGCCTTCGGCTGGTGCAGGTCGACGGTCAGCGGGGCGCCGGCGAGCCGGCCGTCGCCCTTGAGGCTGAAGCCGCTGCGGTCGTAGGCCAGCGCGAAGCGGCCGTTCTCGAGCTTCTCCTTGCCGACCAGGCGCTCGGCCGCGATGTCGGTCAGCGTCCCGCTCATCACCACCGGCAGGTCGGCGATGTCGGGCACCGCCTCGAGGGAGAGCGGGAAGTCGATGCGCAGGTCGGCCTGGCCGCGCAAGGTCGCCGGATCGAGCTCGGTGCCGGACAGGGAGCGGAACAGCTTGGCCTGCATGAGCGAGGCCAGGGCATCGGCACCGCCGGCGAGGCGGAGCCCGATCTGCGCCGTCACGGCGTTCGGCACCGCGTCCTTGATGACGAAGGAGCCGTCCTGGAGCGCGAGCGCCCGCCCGTCCGGCATCCGGATCTCGGCATTGGCGCCCCGGATGGTGGTGTTGCGCCCGGTGACGAGCCCCGAGACCCGGCCGCGGGAGAGCGGCGGCGCGTCGTTGGAGATGGTGAGCCCGCCCTCGCTGACCCCGAAGGCGATCCGCACCGCGTGGTCGGGCATCGGCTCGCCGCGGGCGGCGGCGGCGAACTCGGCCATGCTCATGTCGACCAGGATGTCGAGGCTGTCGAGCCGACCGGCGCGCAGGTTGTCGACGAGGTAGGTGCGGATCGGCGGCGCGACGTTCTCGGGCCAGAGCCGCAGGGCCGCGCGGCCGTCGGTGCGGTCGGCGGCGATGCGTAAGGTCAGGCCGCCCTCGTCGGCCCGCGTGCCGAGGGTGCCGCTCAGCGTGCCGTGAACGGCGTCGCCCGACAGGGTGAGCGCGTCGACCTGCACGCCGTCGTCGCGGCCGGAGAGGCGGGCCTCGACCTTGCCGATCTTGACGGGCGCGTCGCCGGGCGCGGCACCGCGCAGGGTCGCCTCCGTTCCCGTGAAGGCCGCCGTCCAGCGCGGACCGGCGCCGTCCGGCCCGGCCACCCATTCGCCGGAGAGTCGCACGCGGTTGCCGGCGCCGCGGTAATCGAGGGCATCGACCTTCAGGGCGCGGCGCGCCTCGTCCCAGGTGGCGTCGACCGTCACCGCCTCGATCGTGACCGGGTTGAAGTCCTTCTCCTCGATTAGGAGATTGCCTTCGCTGGTGGCGAGCCGCATCGTCATGCCGTCGAGGCGCGCTCCGTGCATCGCCACCTGGGCACGGCCGGAGAGCTTCAGGTCGGTGGTGAGCGGCAGGCGCGACTGGCCGGAGAGCAGCAGCAGGTCGGAGACCGGCAGGTCGTCGAGGGTGAGCACGCCGTGGCGGCCGCCATCCGCCGCCTCTTCGACGTCGCCGCCGAAGCGCCAGGGCCCGTGCGGGCCGACGATGCGCATCTCGAACACCCGGGCCGGCCGGCCGGCGTCGCGGTTGAACAGCCCGTCGACCCGCGGGAAGACGACGCGCTCGGCGCCCGATTCGTCGAGGAGCGTCAGGCGGGCATTGGTCAGGCGGGCCCGGTCGAGGCTGCCGATCACGCCCGACGGATCGAGCACCAGGCTCAGGATCGACGCCACGGTGGCCGAGACCGGCGAGACGGTGCCGCGGGCGGCCACCACCGCGGGCGGCGTATGGGGCTTGGCGTCGGCCGGGTCGTTCGAGGCCGCGAAGGCGATCGAGCCGTCGTGATGCAGGAGCGCCCGCAATTGCAGGTCGCGGAACTCGACCGAGCGGGCCTGGACCGACAGGCCGAGGAGCGACCACAGGTCGATGGCGACGACCGCGAGCGGCGCGCGCACCACGAGGTCGCCCTCCGGGTTGCGGATGTCGAGGCCGGCGGTGCGAAGCGCCAGCGCCCCGTCCCGGTCGATCTCGATGGCGCTGTCGTGCAGGCTCACGCTCCAGCCGGGGCCGAGCCGCTCGGCGATGCCCGCCGCCACCCGGGGCTCGAGCCAGGAAAAGCTCATCGGGCCGCTCGCGAGGCGCAGATAGGCGAGGCCGAGGCCGATTCCGAGCAGGATGACGGCGGCGAGCTTGAGCAAGAGGACGCCGCGGATACAGGTCCGCAACAGCGAGCGGGGCGCCGCCTTGATGCGCGTGACGCAGGGAACCTCGCGGTCCGGGGGCGGGACGGGGTCTGGTCCTGGTATCGCTCGGCCTGTCGTCACGCGTGCGTCGCCACTCCGGGCGCCCGCTGTCCGAGCGCCGCCATTTGATGAGGCCTCTTGCCTCCCGAGCGCGGGGATCGCGCTCCGAGGCCCGAGGCCGCCGCCGATGATTGCCCGCTCCGGTGACCGGAGGGTAACGTTCTGCCGCTTATCCGTCGGGCGGCGCGCCGGGCCGGCCCCTCGCCCGCGGCCCCAAACCTGCCCGCCTCCCCTAGAGGCACACCATCAATCGGCCGAAAGGAAGGCACGATGGCGCTGAACCCGGGCGATCCCGCCCCCGATTTCTCCCTGCCGGCGACCGGCGGCGAGACCCTGAGCCTCGCCGGCCTGAAAGGACGCAAGACCGTCCTGTATTTCTACCCGAAGGACGATACCAGCGGATGCACCCTGGAGGCGCAGGCCTTCAACGGGCTGCGCGACGCCTTCGCCGAGGCCGGGACCGTGGTGATCGGCGTCTCGCCGGACCCGATGAAGAGCCACGACAAGTTCCGCGAGAAATACGGCCTGGAATTTCCCCTCGCTTCCGACGAGACGAAGGCGATGCTCGAGGCCTACGGCGTCTGGGTCGAGAAGAGCATGTACGGCCGCAAGTACATGGGCGTCGAGCGCACGACGTTCCTGCTCGACCGCGACGGCACGATCGCCAAGGTGTGGCAGAAGGTGAAGGTGCCGGGCCATGCCGACGCGGTGCTGGCGGCGGCGAAGGCGCTGTGAGGCGGGTGATCCGCGTGGGGGCTCGCGTTTGTGAGTAGAGCGATACTCCCCTCTCCAGGCGATGCCGGCTTGCCCGGTATCGCTGCAAGGTGTGGGAGAGGGATCGGGGGTGAGGGTGACACGCTTCAGTGTAGAGCACTGGGCGTGGTGCTGGCAGCGTAACGAACTGAGCTTCACACTGAAGCGCGCCACCCTCACCCCTACCCCTCTCCCACACGGGAGAGGGGATCCCGCGACTGATCAATCACTGGAATCTGATTTTCCGCCCCCGGAGGACGTTGCGCGAACACCGGCGAGACACTGCCGCCGGGCACCGATTCGTCTTCGTCCTTGAAACATCCTTAACCTTAACCCGCGACGGTTCCGGTCAGGTTACGGACCGTCTCGATGCTCCCATCCCGCCTCTCGTCCCTCGTCGCCCCCCTCGCACGGCCGGCAATCCGCCCGGGCCGGGTCTGGGTGGTGCGACGCCGGACCCTGGTGCTCGGTGCCCTCGCCTTCGCGGCGCTGTCCCTGTGGGCGAGCGCGGCGACGTGGTTCATCGTCTTCCGCGACGAGGCGCTGGCGCGGTTCATGGAGCGCCAGGGGGCGATGCAATACGCCTACGAGGAGCGGATCAGCGCCCTGCGGGCCCGGCTCGACCGGGTGGCGACTCAGAAGCTCCTCGAGCAGGACGGGGTCGAGACGCGGCTGGCCGACCTCGCCGGCCGGCAGGTGGCGCTGGAGAGCCGGCAGGCGATGCTGATGGGGCTGGCCGAGCAGGCCGGCGGCGCTGCGGGCGGTATGGGCGAGGACGGCGTCGGAGGGTCGGTCGCCTCCTGGCCGGCCAGGGAAACCCGGGTGATGCCGTACGCCCCACTGCCCGCGCCTCCCCCACTCCCCATGCCGACGCCCGAGGCGCTCGGCCTGCGGACGGAGGCTGACGGTCCTGCGCCGGCGACCGCCCCCTCCCCCGGGGTCTCCCTCCGGATGGCGACCCTGGAACACGCCCTCGACGGGCTGGAGGCGCGCCAGAGCCAGGCGGTCGGCCGGCTCGCCGCGGGCAGCCGCAGCGAGGCGGCGCGCCTGCGGATGGTGGTGGCCGAGACCGGGCTCGATGCGCGGCGCTTCGCCGCGTCCCGTGGCGGCGGCATCGGCGGCCCGCTGGTACCGGCCGGGTCGGGCCCGTTCGAGACCGCGGTTCTGCAGGCCGAGCGCGATCTCGGCGAGCGCAACAGTTTGAGGAAGATCGTCGGCGCGATGCCGCTACGGCGCCCGATGGCGAGCGATGGCGGGCTGTCCAGCACCTTCGGCTACCGGTCCGACCCGTTCACCCGCGGCCTCGCCCTCCATACCGGCATCGACCTGCGCGGCGAGTACGGCGCCCCGGCCCGGGCCACCGCCGCCGGCACGGTGACGCAGGCGGATTACGCGGGCGGCTACGGCAACATGGTCGAGGTCGATCACGGTCACGGCCTCGTCACCCGCTACGCCCATCTGTCGGCGATCACGGTGGCGCCCGGCCAGAGCGTGGCGGCGGGGCAGATGGTCGGCCGGGTCGGCTCCACCGGCCGCTCCACCGGCACCCACCTGCATTACGAGACCCGGATCGACGGCGAGCCGGTCGATCCCCAGCGCTTCCTGCGGGCGGGGGCCCGGCTGGCGTCACGCTGACCGCGAGGTCCGTTTGAGCGGGTTGGCTTATTAGCCGCCGACAGCAAGTGCGAGAATTACCGACCCACCCGCCTCATCCTGAGAGCCATGCCTTTTAAGGTGCCAAATACTTGGATGATCTGCAAAAATTCATTATCGCGCAGCCAAGCTTGATGGTGCGCCCGGGGACCGAAAGTGCTCCCGATACCAGAACGCCGATCGAGAGAAGATGGCGTGTCGACATCGGATAAAATAAAGATCATTCACAATAAAAGCCACCTAAAAGGCCTGATCCTGAGAGCCTGTTTAAGTGTGATTTCTACCCAATATTTGAGGCAGACGAAATCATCCTACCCGCCAACCTCATCCTGAGGTGCGAACGAAGTGAGCCTCGAAGGAGGGCTCCAGGGATCGCCGAGGCTTCTGGAGCCCTCCTTCGAGGTCAGTCGATCTGCGATCGCGTGCGATCTCTGATCGCCAACACCTCAGGATGAGGTGGAAGGGTAGGATATCTCCTGATTTTTCTCAGTTTTCGTCAAATCACGCTGCTCAAACAGGCTCTGAGGTCAGGCGATCAGAGATCGCACGCGATCGAAGATCGACTGACCTCGAAGCAGGGCTCCGGAGGCCTCGGCGATCCCTGGAGCCCTCCTTCGAGGCTCCTTTCAGTCGCACCTCAGGATGAGGTGAAGGATAGGATACGTCGTGCTATCCGCCGCTTTCCCCAGTCGAAATCATAAAAACAGGCTATTCGCGAAAGCCTTAACCGCCGACCGTCTCGACCGGGGCATCGACCGCCGCCGGGACGGACGCGGCGCCGGCCAGATCGGCATCGCGCCGGCTCTCCTGCTCGGCCCGCAATTCGCGCTCGGCGAGGAGCCAGAACTGGATCTCGTAGCCGTCCGGGCGGTGGTTGCGCTCCCAGATGTCGTAGGCGCGGGCCCGGATCGCCGCCAGGGGTATCTCACGCATCACCGATGACCTCTCCCAGGCCGGCCCATCCACTGCCGGGGCCGGCTCGTTGGGGTCCCTATACCGTGGGTCGGTATCGATGTCGCGACGGAACGGCAGCGCTGAGAGCGACTTCGCGCCCCAGCGCTAACCTATGTTGGTCCGGTCGCCGACCGTCAGACCAGCCGGCTCTGCTCGATCGCCGCGGCGACGAAGCTCTGGAACAGCGGGTGGGGCTCGAACGGGCGCGACTTCAGCTCGGGGTGGAACTGCACGCCGATGAACCAGGGATGGCCTACCACCTCGACGGTCTCCGGCAGCAGCCCGTCCGGCGACAGGCCGGCAAAGCGCATCCCCTTGGCCTCCAGCCGCTCGCGATAGGCCATGTTGACCTCGTAGCGGTGGCGGTGGCGCTCGGCGATGCGGGTGCCGCCGTAGATCTTGGCGATCTGCGAATCCGGCTCCAGGGCCGCCGTGTAGGAGCCGAGCCGCATCGTGCCGCCGAGGTCGCCCTCGGCGATGCGGCGTTCCAGCTCGTTGCCGCGCATCCACTCGGTGAGAAGACCCACCACCGGCTCCGACGTCGGGCCGAACTCGGTCGAATTGGCGTCGGCGATGCCGGCGAGCGAGCGGGCCGCCTCGACCACCGCCATCTGCATGCCGAAGCAGATGCCGAGATACGGGATCTTGCGCTCGCGGGCGTAGCGGGCGGCGCGGATCTTTCCTTCCGCCCCGCGCTGGCCGAAGCCGCCGGGCACTAGGATGCCGTTGAGGCCTTCCAGGAACGGGCCCGGATCCTCGCGCTCGAACACCTCGGACTCGATCCACTCCAGGTTGACCTTGACCCGGTTGGCGATGCCGCCGTGGCTCAGCGCCTCGATCAGCGACTTGTAGGCGTCCTTGAGGCCCGTGTACTTGCCGACGATGGCGATCGAGACCTCGCCCTCCGGGCTCTTGATCCGGCCGACGATGTCGTGCCAGCGGTCGAGCTTCGGCTCGGGTCCGGTCTCGAGGCCGAAATGCGCCAGCACCTCGCGGTCCAGGCCCTCTTCCTTGTAGGAGAGCGGCACCTCGTAGATCGTGCCGACGTCCCGGGCCTCGATGACGGCCGATTCGCGCACGTTGCAGAACTGGGCGAGCTTGCGGCGCTCCTCGCGCGGGATCGCGCGGTCGCAGCGGCAGAGCAGGATGTCGGGCTGGATGCCGATCGAGCGGAGTTCGGCCACCGAGTGCTGGGTCGGCTTGGTCTTCAGCTCGCCGGCCGACGGGATGTAGGGCAGGAGTGTCAGGTGGACGTAGGCGCAGGTGCCGCGGGGCAGTTCCTGGCCGAGCTGGCGGATCGCCTCGAAGAACGGCAGGCCCTCGATGTCGCCGACGGTGCCGCCGATCTCGACCAGCACGAAGTCGTAGGCGTCGTTGCCGTCGAGGACGAATTCCTTGATGGCGTTGGTGACGTGCGGGATCACCTGGATGGTGGCGCCGAGATAGTCGCCCCGGCGCTCCTTGGTGATGATGTCGAGGTAGATCCGGCCGGTCGTGATGTTGTCGGCCCGCGTCGCCGGCACGCCGGTGAAGCGCTCGTAATGGCCGAGATCGAGATCGGTCTCGGCGCCGTCGTCGGTGACGAAGACCTCGCCGTGCTGCGTCGGGCTCATCGTGCCCGGATCGACGTTGAGGTAGGGGTCCAGCTTGCGCAGGCGGACCTTGTAGCCGCGGGCCTGGAGCAGGGCCGCGAGGGCGGCGGAAGCGAGGCCTTTGCCGAGCGAGGAGACCACGCCGCCGGTGATGAAAACATACCGCGTCATGGGACTTGCTCCATACACAGGCGTGGCCGGGTTGCCAAACGCCGCCAGCTCAACGGGGTCATGTCCGGGCGGCAGGGCCGGCCGGACTCACAGGATTCTTTTGGGAAGAGGGGCGGCGCCGGAACGCCGCCGAACTTGAGGATCAGCGCGACTGCGGCGCCGCGGGGGCGGCCGGCGCGGCGGGCGCCGCCGGAGCGGGCGTGGCCGGCGCATCACCCTGCTGCTGGCGCAGCTGGTCGAGGACGTTGCCGGAAGGCGCGGTCTGCCCAGCCGGGGCCTTGGTGCCGGCGCCGTCGAAGATCGAGCGCGGGCCGGCACCCCGGTGCGACATGATCGCCAGGACCATGCTGGTGGTGAAGAACAGGGCAGCCAGGATCGCGGTGGCGCGGGTGAGCGCGTTGGCCTGGCCACGGCCGGTCATGAAACCCTGCGTGCCGCCCCCGCCGCCGAGGCCGAGGCCGCCCTCGGAGCGCTGCAGCAGCACCACGCCGATCAGGGCGAGGACGATGATCAGGTGGACGACGATCAGGACGGTCTGCATCGGGCTTCCGGGCCGGCCCGGTCAGGGCCGCCAACGTGGCAACGGCCGGCACGCGGGTGCGTCCGGACCTCCAATTCCGGGCGCTCCTATACGAGAAGTGCGCCGGAGCCAAGGGCGAGAGATGGATTGGAGTGGCAGAAGACTTGGTTCGAGCCCGCGCCCGAACCCTCCCCCGCAGAGGGGGAAGGGCTCAGCCGTGGTGGCTCACCCCCGCGCCGGGAACCCCTCCTCGAACCGCACCGCCTCGCCCCGCGACGGCTCGGTGAGCGCGCCGTCCCACATCACCGCCTGGCCGCGTACCACGGTGCCGACCGGCCAGCCGGTGACCTGACGGCCGTCATGGGGCGTCCAGCCGCATTTCGAGGCGATCCAGGCGTTGGTGATGGTCTCGCGGCGCTTCAGATCCACCACCGTCACGTCGGCGTCGTAGCCCACCGCCAGCCGGCCTTTCCGGGCGATGCCGAAGATGCGCTTCGGGCCGGCGCTGGTGAGGTCGACGAAGCGCTGCAGCGAGAGCCGGCCCGCGGCGACGTGGTCGAGCATGACCGGCACCAGGGTCTGCACGCCGGTCATGCCGGAGGGGGAATCCGGGTAGGCCTTCCGCTTCTCCTCCAGCGTGTGCGGCGCGTGGTCGGAGCCGAGCACGTCGGCCACGCCCTGCGACAGGCCCCACCACAGCCCGTCGCGGTGGTCGGCGCCGCGCACCGGCGGGTTCATCTGCACGAGCGTGCCGAGGCGGGCATAGGCCTCGTCCCCGTCGAGCGTCAGGTGATGCGGCGTCAGCTCGCAGGTGGCGACGTCCTTGTGCTCGGCCAGGTAGCGCATCTCCTCCTTGGTGGAGATGTGCAGGATGTGGATGCGGGCTCCCGTCTCGCGGGCGATGCGCACCAGGCGCTCGGTCGCCTTCAGCGCGGCTTCCGGCGAGCGCCAGACCGGGTGCGAGGACGGATCGCCGGGCACCCGCAGACCCTTGCGGTCGCGCAGCATCGCCTCGTCCTCGGCGTGGAAGGCCGAGCGGCGGCGGGTGCGCTTCAGGATTTCGGTGATGCCGGCATCGTCCTCGACGAGGAGCGAGCCGGTGGAGGAGCCGATGAACACCTTGATCCCGGCCGCCCCCGGCAGGCGCTCCAGCTCGGCCACGTCCTTGGCGTTCTCGTGCGTGCCGCCGACCCAGAAGGCGAAGTCGCAATGCATCCGGTGATGGGCGCGCTTCAGCTTGTCGTCGAGGGCGCCCGGATCGGTCGTCTGCGGCACGGTGTTGGGCATCTCGAACACCGTGGTCACGCCGCCCATCACCGCGGCGCGGGACCCGGTCTCCAGGTCCTCCTTGTGGTCGAGGCCGGGCTCGCGGAAATGGACCTGGCTGTCGATCACGCCGGGCAGGAGGTGGAGGCCGCGGCAATCGAGGGTGCGGCCGGCGTCAGCCCGCGACAGGTCGCCGATGGCGGCGACGCGCCCGGCCGTCACGCCGAGATCGGCCAGACCCTCGCCGTCGTGGTTGACCACGGTGCCGCCGCGCAGGAGGAGGTCGAAGCTCTGGCTCATCGGTCGCATTCCTCGTTCGCCCCTGGACCGCGATTGAGGGCCGGGCGCAGGCGGCTTATGTCAGCCCCGCCCGCGGTTCAAGCAAAGGACCCCCGATGCCGCTTGCTCTCCTGCCGGACCGCGCCGTCGTGGCGGTCACCGGCCCCGATGCGCCGAGCTTCCTCCAGGGTCTCCTGACCTGCAACGTCGAGACGCTGCCGGAGGGCGAAGCCCGGCTCGGTGCGCTCCTCAGCCCGCAGGGCAAGATCCTGTTCGACTTCCTGGTGAGCCGCGCGCCCGACGGCTTCCATCTCGACGTCGCCCGCGAGAAGGCACCCGACCTCCTTAAGCGCCTGACGCTCTACCGCTTGCGGGCGAACGTGACGGTCGCAGCGCTGCCGCTCGCGGTGGCGGCAGGATGGGGCATGGAGGCCCCCTCCCCGTCCTTACGCGACGGGCGCCTCGCCGAACTCGGCTGGCGCCTCCACGCCCCGGAGTTTCCGGCGGCGGATGCCGATGCCGCCGATTATGCCGCGCACCGCATCGGCCTCGGCGTGCCGGAGGGCGGGGGCGACTTCCCCTTCGGCGACGCCTTCCCGCACGAGGCGCTGATGGACCAGCTCGGCGGGGTCGACTTCAAGAAGGGTTGTTACGTCGGCCAGGAGGTGGTGTCGCGGATGCAGCATCGGGGCACCGCCCGCACCCGCATCGTGCCGGTGGTCTATCGCGACGGCGAGGCCGGCCCGGCGGGAGAGCCGGTGACGGCCGGCGAGCGCAGCCTCGGCCAGACCGGCGGCGGGGGCGGGTCGCGCGGACTGGCAATGGTGCGGATCGACCGCCTCGGCGAGGCGCTGGCGGCGGGGGAGACAGTGCTGGCCGGCGGGCGGGCGGTGGCGGTGGAGAAGCCGGGTTTCGCGACGTTTGCGTGGCCGGTGTGAGGAGACCCAGTCAGAGGTGGAAGTGATTCCGAATTTGGAGGAGCAGCGCCCCGGCACCATGTCAGCAGATGTCGCTTGCGGAGCATCCGCGAGCCTGAGACGATGACCATGGCGCCGGGGGTCGATCGATGGACACGAAGAAGGGCTGGGGACAGCGGAGCTCGGGAACCGGCCGTTTCGTGACGATCACGCCGCGCGGGGCGACGGCGCCCATGACAAGGGACGGCGTCAATCGCGTTCACGAAGCCTTGTCCAAGGCCGCCGAGCAGACCGGCGAGTTCAAGTCCTCCTCGAGTGGACATTATGGAGCGAGAAAGCTTCTGCCGAAGTCCAAATAGTCGAAGTCCGAGCAGTCGAAATTCAAGCGATGCCGAGCAACGATCGCGAGGTCTTTGACAAGCTCACGGGCGACGGCGCCACCGCCGGAGCCGAAGACTTCAGCACCTATGCCCTCTTCGCGCATGAACGACGCGAGTGGGTAACACATCACACTGTCACGCATGGCCGGCCGCCGACGGCCAGCGAGGTCGAGACCTGGATTGGGAATATCACCGATTATCAGTTCGACCAGATGCGCATCAGGGCCGCCTCGTTCTTCGACGTCGCCGCCCGGGCCTACATGGCCGAGGAGATCGAGCAAGCCCGGCAGGACACGCTCAAGAGTGCTGTCGTCAGGGAGGTCAAGGCGGCCGGCAACTTCTGGCGGCAGTTGTTCATTGCGACGGTGACGGCCATCATGGCGCCCGTCATCATCGGCCTAATCGTCGTCGCCGCCCTGCGTAGCGAGGCGTTCGTTCCGTCGATTGCAGGGACAAGGGACAGGCTACAATCGCCGCCCCAGAGCAGCGACAGTCGATAGCCTCACCCACTCCCCGGGAACTGCAGGCGATCAGCCCCCTCCCCCGGCCACACCGCCCGTAGCACGAACACCCGGATCGCCGACGACAAATTCTGCCCGCCCCGCTCCGCGTCGATCCGCCCGACCAGGGCCTGGACCGAAAGCCCCCGCGCCACGGCGAGCTGACGCAAAGCCTCCCAGAACGCCGCCTCGAGCGACACGCTGGTGCGGTGGCCGGCGATGACGAGCGAGCGCTTGAGCAAACCGCCCTCGGGCAGGACGCCCGGAGGCGGACCGCTCTCCAGGCTCATGCCTCGCCGTCGGGGGTCTTCAGCCGGTGGCCCTCGTGCCGGGCGGTCTCCAGGCTCTTGCGGGCCTCCTCGCGGGTCTTCGCCGCCTTCGGCCTGCCGAAGACGACGCGGTTCTCCACCGCCTGGGCCTCCTTGGCGGCCCGCTCGCGGGCCTTGCGGACCTGCTTCAGGTTGATGATCTCGGCCATGACCCGATCCTCCGCGCCCCCGCGTCCTGGGAAACGCCCCGCGCGGCGATAAGCTGCGCGGGACGGGTGTCAGATTGCGGTTATTCGGCGCTCGGCGCCAGCATGTCCTCGGGCCGCACCACCGCGTCGAACTGCGCCTCGGTGACGTAGCCGAGGCGCAACGCCTCCTGCTTCAGGGTGGTGCCGTTCTTGTGCGCGGTCTTGGCGATCTCGGCGGCCTTGTCGTAGCCGATCGAGGGCGCGAGCGCGGTGACGAGCATCAGCGAGCGGCTCATCAGGTCGGCGATGCGGTCGTGGTTCGGCTTGATGCCGACGACGCAGTTGTCGGCAAAGCTCACCGCCGCGTCGGCCAGGAGCCGCACCGATTGCAGCACCGCGTTGGCGATCACCGGCTTGTAGACGTTGAGCTCCAGGTGGCCCTGGCTGCCGGCCATCGACACGGTGGTGCCGTTGCCGACCACCTGGCAGCACACCATCGTCAGCGCCTCGGCCTGGGTCGGGTTGACCTTGCCGGGCATGATCGACGAGCCGGGCTCGTTCTCGGGCAGCGAGATCTCGCCGAGACCCGAGCGCGGGCCGGAGCCCATCAGGCGGATGTCGTTGGCGATCTTGAACAAGCCGCTCGCCAGCGCGTTCAGCGCTCCTTGCGTGAACACCAGGGCGTCGTGGGTCGCCAGGGCCTCGAACTTGTTGTCGGCCGAGGTGAAGGGCAGCCCGGTCAGCTCAGCCACCTTGGCGGCGAACTTCTCGGCGAAGTCGGGATGCGCGTTGAGGCCGGTGCCGACAGCCGTGCCGCCTTGAGCCAGCGCCAGCACGCCCGGCAGCGTCGCGCCGACGCGGGCACCACCCAGCGCCACCTGCGCGGCGTAGCCAGAGAATTCCTGGCCGAGCGTGACCGGGGTCGCATCCTGCAGGTGGGTGCGGCCGATCTTGACGATCTCGCCGAATTCCTTGGCCTTCGCGTCGAGGGCGGCATGCAGGTGCTGGAGCGCCGGCATCAGCCGGTCGTTGATCTCGCGGGCCACCGCGATGTGCATCGCGGTCGGGAAGGTGTCGTTCGAGGACTGGCCGCGATTGACGTGGTCGTTGGGATGCACCGGCGACTTGCCGCCGCGCTTGCCCCCCAGGCGCTCGTTGGCGAGGCTGCCGATGACCTCGTTGGCGTTCATGTTCGACTGGGTGCCCGAGCCGGTCTGCCAGACCACCAGCGGGAACTCGTCGTCGTGCCGGCCCTCGACCACCTCGGCGGCGGAAGCCGCGATGGCCTGCGCGAGCTTCGGCTCGAGCACGCCGAGATCCTGGTTCACCAGGGCGGCGGCCTGCTTGACGAGGCCGAGCGCGTGGACGAGGGGTGCGGGCATCCGCTCGGTGCCGATGCGGAAATTCTGGATCGAGCGCTGGGTCTGGGCACCCCAGTAGCGGTGCGCCGGGACTTCGATCGGCCCGAACGTATCGGATTCCGTGCGGGTGGTGGTCTCGGTCGGCGACATCTTGGCCTCTTTGGCGGTGCGAAACGGCGCCTACTTAAGCCATGAGTGGCGATTGCGCGATGCCCCGGCACACGCCGGATCGCCCGCCTTGCAAGGAGCCCGGATGCTTGCGCCCGCGGCGGCCCCGGCCGCCCCCTTCCGCCCCGCCGTGCCCCGGCCGCGCAACCAGCCGATGGGGCTGTTCGCTTTCCTGCGCGCCGCCCGCGCCAACCCGCTGACCACCTGGTACGAGGAGCATTTCGAGCAGCCGATCGTCACCGGCGAGGGCGCGCTCGGCCGCGTCACGGTGGTGAGCGATCCGGCCGCGATCCGCCACGTGCTGGTCGACAACGCCGCCAATTACCGCAAGGACGACCTGCAGCGCCGGGTGCTGGCGCCGGGCCTCGGCAACGGCCTGCTCACCGCCGAGGGCGACGAGTGGCGGTTGCAGCGGCGCACCCTGGCACCGATCTTCTCGCCCCGCCACGTTGCCCGCTTCGAGATGCCGATGGCGGAGGCCGCCGCCCGCCTCGCCCGCCGGATGAAGAAGCGGGACGGGCAGAGCGTCGATGCGGCGCTCGAGATGACCCGCGTCACCCTCGACGTGCTGGAACGCACCATCTTCACCCACGGCCTCTCCCGCGAGCCCGATGCGCTCGGCCGCGCCATCACCCGCTATTTCGAGGCGCTGGGGCCCATCGATCCCCTCGACGTCTTCGGCATGCCCGACTGGCTGCCGCGGATCGGCCGCCTCAAGGCCCGACCGGCGCTCCGCTTCTTCGCCGAGGTGGTGGACGAGCTGATCGAGCGCCGCCGGGCGCTCGTCGCGTCGGGGGAAGAGGCGCCGCACGACCTCCTGACCCTGCTCCTGAAGGCGCAGGACCCGGAGACCGGCCGCGGCCTGTCCGACCTGGAGGTGCGGGCCAACATCGTCACCTTCATCGGCGCCGGCCACGAGACCACCGCCAACGCCCTGACCTGGACCCTCTACTGCCTGTCGCAGGACGAGGCGGCGCGGGCGAGCGTGGAGGCCGAGATCGATGCCGCCTTCGCGAAAAACCCGGCTCCGGGCTCGGACACCCTGCCCCGCACCAAGGCGGCGCTCGAGGAGGCGATGCGGCTGTTTCCGCCGGTGCCGTTCATGAGCCGGCAGGCGCTCGCCGAGGACCGGATCGGCCGGATCAAGATCCCGCGCGGCTCGCTGGTGACGGTGGCTCCCTACGTGCTGCATCGCCACCGCCGGCTGTGGGACGAACCCGATGCGTTCATCCCCGAGCGCTTCCTGCCGGAGAACCGCGGCCGCATCGACCGCTATGCCTACCTGCCCTTCGGCGCCGGCCCGCGCATCTGCATCGGCGCGAGCTTTTCCATCATGGAGGCGACCCTGGTGCTCGCCCACCTGCTCCACGCGGTGCGCCTCGACCGGGCACCGGAGGCAGGGCCCGTGGTGCCGCTGCACCGGGTGACGCTCCGGCCGCGGGACGGCCTGCGGATGAGGGTGACGGCACGGGGGTGACCGGACGCGGCCATGCGCCGAACGAGCCGGTTCGACTGATCATTCAGGCAAGACAGTAGATTGTCGAACGAAATACTTTAGCCCGCGCCGTTCGCGATCCCCGTCTTCACCGAACTGACCGGAATCGAGGGAGACTCTTCGCACCAGGCTTTCCGCGACGCACGGCAGGCATCCGTGCGAGCGGCATCTATCAGGCCTGCCGAATTCGCGATCCTGGGGCGGAGTCGATCGGCGACCCGCCGCCGAGGGTGGCGGATGGCCTCCGCGTCCTCACCCTTCGCCGCCGCCCTAGGCCGTGATCTCGCCGATGCCGAAGGAGCGGGTGCGGGGGAAGTCCCGGCGCGGCCGGCCGGTCGCTGCCGGTCGAGAGCCTGTGCGGCATCCAGACCCCGAAGACGATGGCGGTCGAGCCGCGGGTGATCACCCTGGGGGCAGCCGGCTCGCGGCTCGTCGGCCTCACCACCGGCGAGTTCGTCGCATTCACCATGCCGGAAGGCGAGGTCAGCGGGCCGGTGCTGCGTCTCTCCCGGTACTGGCAGGACTCCCGGCAGTTCCGCCCTTCGGTCGAGCGGCTCGGCGACATCCTCGACACCCCGGCCGAGCCCGGCACCCGGGGCTGAGGATCGTGGTTGAGGAGGGGCTCGACGCTCTGCGAGGCCCCCATGCCACCTGCTGGCGCTCGAGGCCAACCGTCCCGCCACCCACGACGATCTCGTGCGCCTGCGGACGGGATCGGGCCCGCAGAACATGGCGGTGGTGCACCATATGGCCGTCGACCTCGTGCGCTCACCGCACGATCGCCACAGCCTCGAGGCACGCAGAACGCTGAAGCGATTCCCCTGCATCCTCGACTGCGAGGTCGCCCTTGCTCGCGCGAATTGCGACCCGCCTTGCGCATCGACCGAACGAGGGCCGATGCGTTCGACCTGCCCTCAGGTGCGCCAGGGATGTTCCGGCAATTCCGTGTCGCCGATTGCCTGAGCGCCGGCGAGGGCCACCGCATCGTCGTTCTCGACCGACGAGCCGGACACGCCGATCGCCCCCGACATCTCGCCGCTGGCATCGACGATCGGGATGCCGCCCGGGAATGTGATCAGCCCGTCATTCGAGTGCTCGATGCCGTAGAGCGGACCGCCGGGCTGCGACAGGCCGCCGATCGCACCGGTCTTCATGCCGAAGAACACCGCGGTCTTCGCCTTCTTCTGCGCGATGTCGATCGAGCCGACCCAGGCGCCGTCCATCCGGTGAAACGCCTTGAGGTTACCGCCCGAATCGACGACGGCGATGCACATCTGCGTGCCGAGCGCGACCGCCTTGTCCCGGGCGGCACGGATCGCCGTCTCGGCCTGTTCGATCGTCACATGCATGCGCGTGCCTCCTCGGATATTCCGCCCCGACCGTGACGGATTCCACACTCGTTCGACGCAGGCATGCGACGACAGGCCCGGCATTGTCAGCCCGGACCTTCGTCCTCGGGACTGTCACGAGGCTCGCGGACATGATCGAAACCTTCGGCCCATGCCGGCTTCTCGGGAAGCTTCACACCAGCGAGGACGGTTTCTCGCCAGACCTCCGGCCCGGGGGCCGGAAGTTCGAGATCAATCGATAGCCCCGTCGATCGCGGACTTGACCCGCGATGAATCGGTGCATCGGCCTCTCGGCCCGCTGGCGCCGTGCCTCCGACCCCGGCGACCTCACGGATCTGGCGACGCGGAGAGCCGGGCGTAGAGCGCTTCGCAGGCATCGAGCCAGCGGTCGCGGGTGAACAGACGCAGGACCCGCTCGCGCGGGACGCGCCGCGGGATCGCGAGCGCCTCGTGGATGGCGCCGGCCAGGGCCGCCTCGTCGCCGGACGGGACCAGGCACCCGGCCTCGCCGACGATCTCCGCCGCCGCGCCCCGGGCAAAGCCCGCGATCGGCAGGCCGCAGGCCATCGCCTCGATCGCCGCGAGCCCGAACGGCTCGTCCCAGCACGGGGTGAACAGGAAGACCGAGGCGCGGGCGAGTTCAGGAGCGAGCACCGGTCCGGGCAGGTGGCCGCCGTAGCGGATCGGCCCGCCGAGATGCGGGAGGATGTCGGTCTCCCAGTGGTCCGGCTCCTCGATCGGGCCGAACAGGGTCAGGGGCAGGCCGGCGCGCCGCGCGGCGGCGATCGCGTGGTGCGCGCCCTTCACGCGGGCGATCCGCCCGCTCCACACGGCCGAGCCGTCGCCCCGCTCGGCATGGGGCCAGGATGCGGGATCGATGCCGTTGTGCAGGATGCCCGCCTCCGGCGGGGCGCCGTCGGGCCACCACGCCCGCAGATGCGCGGCCGAGGTGGCGGTGAGGCGGTGACCGGGCGCCGGGCTGTCGTGCACGAACCAGCGCAAGCCGTCATAGGGCGGCACGTGCAGCGAGGTAAGCGTCGGGACGGCGTCCGTGCGCCGCCGCTCCAGGGGCAAGCGGCTCAGGGAGTTGTTGTGGACGACGTCGAAGCCGCCAGCCGCGATCCGGTCGCAGGCGGCGGCGTAAGCAGCATCGACATGGGCCTTGAGGCCGGGATCGCCCCGGTGCTCGAGGCCCGGAAAGCTCTTCTCGTGGTGGACCGGGATGACCGGCTCGAGGGTGAAGCGCGGGTCGCTGTCGCCGGAGGAAAACAGCACCACCTCGTGGCCCCGGGCGGTCAGCCCGTCGGCCAGGTGCCAGCAATAGGCCTCCAGGCCGCCCGCGAAGGGCGGCGCGATCGGGTGGCGCAGATGGGCAAGGAGCGCGATCCTCACGCCGGCACCGGGGCCGGCTCCCGAGCTTCGCCCTGCCTCGCTGCGGCTCTCCGCGACTCGATCTCCCTGGTCTCGGTCTCCCTGGTCTCGATTTCCTTGGCTTCGAGGGCGCGGATGACGGAGGCCGAGTTGGTGTAGGGCTGGTGGCCCTGCTGCCCGGTCAGCGCGAGGTCGGCGGCGTCCGGGCGGCGCAGGATGCGGATCGGCCGGTCGGGCGTGTCGTCGATCAGTCCCATGACCCGGAAGGCGTGGAGCCAGTGCCCCATGGTGCGGTAGCCCCACTTGGCCTCGAACAGTTCGGCGTTGCGCACCACGCTGTCGAGGTGGTGGACCGGCGGCATGTGGTGGGGGTGGTACTGGTGGTAGGCGAGCCCGCCCTTCATCCAGGCGATCGGCAGGCCGCGCCGGTCGAGGAGCTTGCCGAAATCGGTGTCCTCGCCGCCATAGCCGGTATAGCGCTCGTCGAAGCCGCCGGTGGCCAGGAAGGTGGCGCGCCGGATCGCGAAGTTGAGCGACCAGAAGCAGCGGTAATCGTGGCAGATCTCGAGGCCGGCGGCCGGCGGGCCGCGGCGGTCGGAATGCTTCTCGGCGACCCGGGCCAGATCCGCGTAGGCCCAGTCGCCCGCGGTCGCGTGCTCGGGCAGGTGCAGCACCTCGCCCATCAGCAGGCCGTCGAGGGTGGCGAGCCCGGCGGCGTAATCGGCGACGAGGTCGGGGGCGGGGATGCAGTCGACGTCGAGGAACACGACCGCGTCCCCGGTGGCGAGGGCGACGCCCCGGTTGCGCGCGGCGGCGAGCGGCAGCGCCTCGCCCGGCACCCGGAACTGGCGCACCGGAAACGAGGCCTCGGGAAGATCGTAGAGGTCGTCCTGCATCACCGCGACGATGAACTCGGCCGGCTTCCGGGTCTGGCGTTCCAGGCCGCGGAGCACGTTGGCGAGGTGTGCGGGACGGCCCTTGGCCAGGGTAACGACGGATACGGAGGACATGCGGACGCGCGCTCTCGGGCAGGCAGAGGGATTCTAAGGGTTCGTCAGCCGGCGGCGACGACGCGCAGCGGGGCAGCGGCTTGCACAGGCTCGGCGGCGCCTTGCAAGGGCTCGGCGGCGCCTTGCCAGAGCGCGTCGGTCAGGCCTTCGAGCCAGCCGGCGGCGCGGGACGCCGCGTCCGGCGCGTAGAGGCCGCGCAGGGCCTTTCCGTCGAGGGCGCGGGCCCGGGCGAGGAGGTCGCGCCAGCCCTGGAGGTCGCCGGGCCAGACCGGGGCCTGGACGGCGGCGCCGAGGCGCACCAGGGCCTCGGCCTTGCGGGTCTGCTCGCCGAAATAGCGCCATTCCGGCATCACGATCAGGCGGCCGCCGACCCGGGCGACCTCGTGCACCGTGTTGTCGCCGGCCGAGGCGACCACGATGTCGGCCGCCGCCAGGTAATCGGTGACCGAGGGCACCCAGCCGAGTTCGCGCAGGTTCGAGAAATCGGTCTCGTGGCCCTCGCGGTGGGTCGGCCCGAGGGTGAGCCACAGGGCGTCGGGCGCGGCGCGGGCCGCGACCGTGAGGGGGGCGTAGGGCGTGCCGCTGCCCCCTCCCCCGGTCACCGCGACGACGATCTCGCGGTCGGGATCGAGGCCGAGCCTGGCCCGCGCCTCGGCCCGGTCCGGCACCCGGTCGATGCTGGTGCACAGGCCGCCGCTGTAGAAGGTCCTGGCGCGAAGATGCGCCGGATAGTCGTCCTGTTCGAGTCTGGCGTCGAAGGGCGCCAGCATCCCGACGCAGGCCTCGTAGGACCCGACATGGCCGATGTCCTGGCGGTCGCCGTGCATGCGGATCTGCACCGCCGGCACGCTGGCGATGCGCGACAACAGCGCGATCTCCGCCGAGACGTCGACGACGAACAGGCCGATGCCGCGCTCGTCGAGATGGTCGAGGATCTGGCGCATCGTCCGGCGCATCTCGGAAAGCCCGAGGGGCACGCAATGCATCACCTGCGGCGTCGGCTCGGCGTAGAGGCGCGGGGTCGGCACCGCGGCGCCGATCATGTTCGGCAGCGCCACGATCTCGATGTCGCGGGAGAACCCGTCGAACAGGTGCGGGCCGGCGGTCAGCACGGAGACCGGACGGTCGCGGGCGAACTCGGCCGCCACCGCCATCGTGCGGTTGGCGTGGCCCCGGCCCTGGTGGTGGACGAAGAACGCGATCGGCTTCTTCATAAGGTCTCTTTCATGAGCTCTCTCAGAGCCTGTTCGTTTGTTCCGGGCCTTCAATCCCACACGTGACCTCATCCTGAGGTGTTAGCCGATTGAAAATCGGCTGACCTCGAAGAAGGGCTCCAGGGATCGCAGAGGCTGCTGGAGCCCTTCTTCGAGGCCTCCGCTTCGCTCCGGCACCTCAGGATGAGGTCGCAAATGGGAAATAAATTTCGATCGCCATGCTGATATCCGAAATTAAACCAGGCTTTCAGGAGAACAGTGCGTTAGGCCGCAAGGAGGCAGCGATCTCGAATTCCGTCGGGGGGCGCAGGAGGCGGATCGCGTCCGCCCCTCGTCCCAGGCGATCAGGCCGGCGTCGCGGAACTGGCCGAGCCAGTAGGTCATGCACCAGCGCCCGTGCCGGGCCCGGAAGCGCGCGGCATTGGCGAGGATCGGTTCGAAATGCTGGAGCGGCGGCACGTGGACCGGGTGATGCTGGTGATAGGCCCGCGCGCCCCCGACCCAGAAGGTCGGAAGACCGCTCGCGCTCAGGCGGGCGGCGAGATCGGTCTCCTCGCCGCCATAGCCGGCAAAGCCCTCGTCCATGCCGCCGACCGCGTGCCAGGCCCGCGCCGGCAGCGCGAAGGACAGGCCCCAGAGCTGGCCGGAATCGGGCTCGGCGTGAAGGCCGGTATCCGGCACCGGGGGGCGGGCCGGATGGGCGCGGCCGAGCCGGTCGAGATCGGCCTCGTCGCAGGCGCCCGGCGGCAGGTAAAGGACCTCGCCGAGGAACAGGCCGTCTCCCTGCGCGGCCGCCTGCGCGTAGGCGGCGACGAGGCCGGGGCCCGGGATGCAGTCGACGTCGAGGAACACGAGGAGGTCGCCTCCGGCGGCCTCCGCCGCCCGGTTGCGGGCGGCGGCGAGCGGCATCGGCTCGCCCGGCACGTGGAGGTGGCGCACGGGGCAGCCGGGATCGGGCAGGTCGGGCGCGGCCTCGTCCTGCATCCAGGCGATCACCAGTTCGCGCGGGCGCGCGCCCTGGCGGCCCAAGCCGCGCATCAGGTTGCGCAGGCGGTCGTCGCGGCCGCGCACCAGGGTGAGCACGCTGGCGACCGAGGCGTCAATGCGCATGCGCCAGCATCCGGCGGAAATGGCCGACGCCCTCGATGATGCCGCGGGCATGCGAGGTCCGGGCGACGTAGGAATGCTGCAGGGCGGCGTGGCCGGCGAGCCCATCGGAGTAGTTCGCCACGATGATCGCCTGCACCCGGGCGCGCAGCATCTCGACGTCGTTGCCGGAATCGCCGGCGACGAACACGGCCCGCTCGGGCAGGCCGTAGAGGGCGCGCACGTGGTCGACGGCGGTGCCCTTCGAGGCCCGCTCGGGCAAAACGTCGAGGTAGCGGCCGTGGCTGTGGATCACCGAGGCGCGCAGGCCCGTCTGGCCCAAGCGGGCGCGGACCTGCGCGGCGGCCGCGTCGTCGCCGAAATAGCTCAGCTTGAACGCGCGCTGCTCCAGCGGGCCCTGGGGCACCAGGTCGGCGAGGCCGGCGAGCGCGGCGCGCAGGCGCTCCCGCTCCCAGCCGGAGAAAATCGCCGCGCGCCAGGCGGCGTCCGCCGTGTAGGTCACGCCGTTCTCGTCGAGGTGGTGGATCTCGGAGCCGACCGAGGTGATCATCACCTGCGGGCGCGGGCTGTCCTGCTGCTCCAGCACCGCCATCGCGCTGTGGAACGAGCGCCCGGTCGCGACCCCGAAGGCCAGGGAATCCTGCCGGCTGCGCCAGCGCCGGAAGATGCCGAGCGCCGCCTCGCAGCCGACGAGGGTGTTGTCGATGTCGCAGATCAGGAGCTGGCGCGGCGCGGCGAGCGGCGGCACCGGCGCCACGAGCGCCCGCAAGAGGGCGTGGTAGCGCGCGGCGTGCCGGTCCCAGTCGTAGGCCGCCGCCGCCCGCGCGCCGCCGGCGACGCAGGCGGCATAGAGGGCGGGATCGTCGAGGAGGCGTGAGGCCGCCGCCGCGATGGCGTCGGGCCGGCGGGGATCGACCAGGATGCCGTTGCCGCAGGTCTCGACGATGTCGTTGGGGCCGCCGCTGTCGGTCGCGACGAGGGGCAGCCCGGCGGCCGAGGCCTCGAGCAGGGTCAGGCCGAAGGGCTCGTTGAGGGCCGGGTTGACGAACAGGCCGCCGCGGACCCGGGCATGGGCGTAGAGCGCCGGCACGTCCTCGGGCCGGTGGGTCTTCGGGTAGGCGACCCGGCCGTAGAGGTCGTAGCGGTCGATGAGGACCAGGAGGTCGCGCATCGTCCCGGCCATCTCGCCGTCGAGGGCGTCGATGTCCTGGCGCGTCCCGGCGATGAGGACGAGGTTCGCCCGCGCCTGGAGGCCGGGGCTCTCGCCGTAGGCCCGCACCAGGGCCGCGAGGTTCTTGCGCGCCACCGGGCGGGCCAGAGCCAGCAGCACCGGCTTGTCGGGATCGTGCAGGAAGCGCGCGATCGTCGCGTCGACCCGCGGGTCGGGACGGCTGTCGGCGAAGCGGGCGAGGTCGCTGCCCGGCGGCAGCACGCGCACCCGGCCGGGATCGCATGATTCGTAGCCGGCATACTGCACCTCCGCCTCGTCGCGCGAGGAGGCGACGACCAGGGTGGCGCGGGACAGCGCCCGCTCCTCGGTGGCGATCCGTCCGGCGAGGTCGGGATGCCCCGCCGCCGCCTCGCCCAGCATCGCCGCCTTGACGCGGCCCAGGGAATGGGCGGTGAACACGAACGGAATCCCGAGCCGGTCCTCGACGATCTCCGCGACGGCGGCGGCATCGGCGTAATGGGCGTGGATCAGGTCGGGGGCCCGCTCCTGCGCGCCGATCCAGGCGATCAGGCTCTCGGCGAAGCTCGCGACCTCCGCGTGCATCTCCTCCTTGGTGCGGTAGCCCGGCGACGCGCTCGACAGCCGCACGAGCGTGACCTTGTCGCAGAGGCGCTCTTCGGGCACGGCGTAGTCGGGGCCGGGCGGGCCCTCGAAAAGGCGCGTCGCCACGACGATCCGGGCGATCCCGGAATCCTGCGCCGAGGCGGCGACGAGATCGAGCAGGTAGCGGATATGGCCGCCGGTATCGGCGGTGATCCCATACACCACGTCCCGGCCGCGCAGGCAGCCCTGCAGGGCGACATGCAGAACGAACATCACGCCGCCGCCGAAGCGGACGAACCCAGAGAACAGGCCGAATCGAGTGAGGTACCTGCCGTGATCCGCGTCGCCCAAATCGCTCCGAACATCTTTCCCGTTCCCCGGAGCATCACGGCGGCACGGAGCGGGTCATCCACGACCTGAGCACGGCGCTGCGAAGCTTGGGGGTGGAGGTAACGCTGTTCGCCCCCTCGGACAGTGCGACACACTTACCCCGTATCGGTAGTTATCCGAGCCTCGCGGCCCTGGAGCGCCGCCACGGCAAAGTCGCGCCCGGGGTCCCGGCGGCCCTCGACGCGCTGCAGCTCGAGGCCCTGCGCCGGCATCTCGACGCGTTCGACATCGTCCATTGTCACGGCGAGTTCGCGCATGCCGCCCTCCTCGGCGAGCGGCGTCGGCACAGCCTGACGACGATCCACTGGCGGGTCGACGAGCTCGACCGGGCGTTGTTCTTCGAGGGCTTTCCCGATCTGCCGGTCGCGGCGATCTCGGCGGCGCAAGGGGCGGGCATCCCGGCCTCGAACCGGGCCGGCGTGGTGCATCACGGCATCGCCCGCGACCGCTACCAGGCCTCGCTCGCGGCGGGAGACCACCTTGCCTTCGTCGGGCGGATGACCGACCAGAAGCGGCCCGACACCGCGATCCGGGTGGCGCGCGCCGCCGGCCTGCCGATCCGGCTCGGCGGCACGATCGATGTCGGCAATCCGGGCTATTTCGACCGCGAGGTCCGCCCCTTGCTCGCCGACGACGCGGTCTATCTCGGCCCGGTCGACGACCGGGCCAAGGGCGCGCTGCTGGCCGGCGCCCGGGCGCTGCTGTTCCCGATCGACTGGCCGGAGCCGTTCGGCCTCGTGATGATCGAGGCGATGGCGTGCGGCACCCCGGTGATCGCCTGGAACCGCGGCTCGGTGCCGGAGATCGTCGAGGACGGGGTGACGGGCTTCGTCGTCGCCTCCGAGGACGAGGCCGTGGCGGCGCTCGCCCGGATCGGCGAGATCGACCGGGCGGGGGTGCGCCGCCGCTTCGAGGAGCGGTTCACCGCCGAGCGCATGGCGCGGGACTACCTCGCCCTCTACCGTCGCCTGCTGGCCGCCTGATGCGCACCGCCCTTCTCGCCTGGGACTACCCGCCGGCCCCGAGCGGCCTCTCGACCGCGGCCCGGGAGATCGCCGAGGGTCTGTCGGAATCCGGCGCCGACGTGACGGTGTTCACCCTCGATCGCGCGGGCACCGAGCGGGTCGGGGGCGTGACGGTCGCGGGCCTCGCCCTGCCCGCGACGGGCGGCCTCGCGCGGTTGCGCCGCTGGGGCTCGGTCGGCCATCTCGCCGCCCCGCTGGCGTTCCGGCGCGCGGTGCTGGCGGCCCATGCCCGCGCCCCCTTCGACGTGATCGAGGCGACGAACTGGTACGCCCCCGCCGTGCTGCTCGCCGGCCGCCGCGACCTGCCGCTGGTGACGCGCTCCTCGACCCCGGCGGCCTTCACCCGCGGGCCGGCGCCGTCCTTGCGCGACCGCCTCGACGGCGGGACCGCCGACGCGCTCGAGCGGCGCCAGGCGCGGGGGAGCGCCGGCCTCATCGCCAACACCGCGGCGCACGGGGCGGTGATCGGGCAGGCCTACCGCCTGCCGGGCCGCCAGCCCGAGGCGGTGATCGGGCTGAGCCTGCCACCGGAGGTCGTGGCCCGCGCCCAGGACGCCGCCTATCCGGAGGCGGACGCGCCCGTGCGCCTGCTCTTCGTCGGGCGGGCGGAACTGCGGAAGGGCTTCGACGCGCTGATGGAGGCCCTCGGGATCCTCGCGGCCGAGGCGGATGAGGGCACCCTGCCGCCGTTCCGGCTCGACCTCGTCGGGGTGCCGCCCGGCGACCTGCCGGCGGACCTCTCCGACGCGGCCCGGGCGCGCCTGTCCGCCCGCGGCCGGATCGACGCCGGGGCTCTGGCCGAGGCCTACGCGGAGGCCCACGCGGTCCTCGCCCCGTCGCGCTACGAGAGCTTCGGCCTCGTCTACCAGGAGGCCCTGGCCTATGGCCGGCCGGTCGTGGCCTGCGCCGAGGATGCCAGCGCCCGCGCCTTCGTCGGCGCGCCCGAGGCCGGCCCGCTCGCGACGGCGGCCACCGGCCCGGCCCTCGCCGACGCCCTGCGCCCGCTCCTGCGCGATCCCGGCCTGCGCCGGGCCTACCGCGCCCGGGCTCTCGCGGCGGCCGGGCGCTTCACACGGGCGAGCCTCGGGCGCGCGACGCTCGATCTGTACGCGCGGGCGATCGCGGCGGCGCGGGCTGGGTGAGCGTCGGGGTCTGTTCGAGCAATATTTTCCACTCGATAATGGCGAACGATTGCGTTCATCCTCCCCTCCCACCTCATCCTGAGGTGCGACCGAAGGGAGCCTCGAAGGAGGGCTCCAGAAAACGCTGCGATTTCTGGAGCCCTCCTTCGAGGTCAGTCGATCGAAGATCGACTAACACCTCAGGATGAGGTGCGAGGGTGGGACATCTCATCCTCGCTCTTAGTCTTCGGCAGACCACTCCGCTCAACCAGCCCCTCACCCCCGATAAGGCCGCAGCAGAGCCTCCTCTTCCTCCAGCCGGCCGCGCCCGGGATCGAGGGCCTCGTAGGCCCGGGAGCGGGCGCGGACGTGGTCGCGGCTCAGGCGGTGCTCGATCGCGCCGTGCAGGGCGATGAAGCTGCGGCGCCAGCCGCCGTCGAGGGCCGGGCGCTCGTGGACGCGGCCGGCATAGCGCACCGCAATCCGGTTCAGCCGGTACTGCACGTCCGGGTAGACGTCCGACAGGATCCCGTCGACGCGGTTGCACCGGGGCAGGCCGACCGAGAGCACGTCGCCGTCCTCGGCCAGGGCCGCGAGGGCGGGCAGCCGGCGGCCGGTCTCGGCACCGAGGGACTCGTCGGCGTCGAGCTGCAGCATCCAGCTGTGGCGGGCCAGGTCCTGGAGGGCGTTGCGCTGCGCGGCGAAGTCGCCCGCGAGGGGGCGGCGCGCCACCCGCACGGCGCACGCCCCGAAGCCTGGAACGGGGACCGCGCGCGGCGGCGCGGCCTCGCCGTCGAGGAGAATGACCACGTCGTCGGTCCAGGCCGCGTGCGGGGCGAGGCCGGCGAGCACCGCGTCGCACTCGGACGGGCGGCAGAGGAGGCCGAGCGAGACGGGCGGCCCGCCGCCGAGATCGTGGAGCGCGGCCCGTGCTGCGAACGAGCCGTGGGGCGCCAGGAGCGCCGCGCGGTCCTCGGGCGTGAGCGGATGCAGGCCGCGGCCGAGGCGGGTCGCGGCACTGCGCAGGGTGTAGAGGTCGAGGCCGTAGGCGGCGTCCGGGTCGGACACGAAGGTCGGCCCGGTCAGGCGCCCGGCGAGGTCGCGCCAGAGTTCGGCCGGGTCCGCATCCCGCTCGGTCAGGACGCCGCAGGACCCGCACGCCACCGGGAAGGCGCGCTCGCGCCCACTCGCGTCGATCAGCCGGCGGGTGCTCGGCGCCAGCATGGCGGCCTCGCAGAGAAAGCAGCGGCGTCCGCGTCCGGTCTCGAGAATCATCGGCGAAGGTCCCGTTCCGGCTGGGGCTGGTCACGGGACCCGAGCGCCATACTTCCCCGGGGCTTCCGTGACGCCCCGCCGAGACCTCTGCCCCGCTTGACCGACGCCGTCGACCCCCTCCCCGCGGCTTGGCCTGGCCCTGCTTGGCCGGGCCTTCCCGGCCTCGCTTCGGTCGCCCTCGTCGGCAACGCGCCCGGAACCGAGGCCGTGGCGGCGGATGCTGCGGCCAGCGTCGTGCGCTTCAACAACGCCCCGGGCTTCGGCGGCCGGGCGGGGTCGCGGGTCACGCACCTGGCTCTCGTCAACCGCGGCGGCCAGATGCGCGAGTGGCTGGCCGATCCGGATTTCCGCGACCGCCCGGTCGTCCGGCAGGCGCAGGCCTTCCTGCTGCCGTTCCCGATGCTGCCGAAGGCGCATAACGTCCCCGAGCCGATCTGCTTCACCCGCGCGGCGCTGGCGATGCTGCGTCCGCTCGGCAAGCCGGTCCACATCCTGCCCGAGGCGCTGCACGACGAGGCCCGTCGCGTGCTCGGCGCCCGCAGCGAGGGCCGGCCGAACCCGAGCACCGGCTTCCTGGTGGCGCTCGCCCTCCTCCTCGGGCGCCCGGCCGGGTCTCCGGCGGTCGAGGCCTACGGGTTCGGCTTCGAAGGCTGGCCCGGCCACCCCTGGGCGGCCGAGCGCGCCTGGTTCGCCGCGGCTCACGCGGCCGGGCGGCTGCGGCTGCATCCCCTCCCCTCTCGTGCGTCCGACGGATGACCCCCGCACCATGGCAACCCTGATCACCGTGCTGAAGGGCGGCGGCCGCTACGACGCGACATGGGTCGCGCGCCTCGCCGCCGGCGTGCGCCGCCACGCGCCGGCTTTCCGACGCATCCTCTGCCTCACCGACCTTCCGCTCGATCTCGACGGGGTCGAGCGGGTGGCGTTGCGCCACGACTGGCCGGCCTGGTGGGCGAAGATGGAGGCGTTCCGCCCCGGCCTCGTCGAGGGGACGGCTTTGCTCTGCGACCTCGACACCGTCCTGACCGGACCGGCCGACGCTCTCGCCGAACCCGGCCCCGCCGCGATGGAGGACTATTTCCACAAAGGCCGCGTCTCCAGCGCGCTGCTGCGCTGGCACGGCGACGAACTGTCCCCCCTCTACGCCGCCTTCGCGGCCGAACCCGGGCGCTGGATGGCGCCGGGATCGTGCGGCCCGGTTCCCAACGCCGTCCATGGCGACCAGGTCGTCATCGATCACTGGCTCGGTCGCGAGAACCGGAAGCCCGCCTTCTTCCAGCACCGCTATCCGGCCCTGCTCGACTTCTACGACCCGCGCCGCGACGCGCATGGCCCGGTCGTGATCTTCATCGGCGAGGCGAAGCCGGACACGGCAAGCGGTTCCGTCCACGAATCCTGGCTCGGAGCCTGATGCTCGCGCACCGGTTTGAAGTCAGGCCACTCCGCATGGAGCTTGTTGATTCACACTTCTCTTCCAATAGCCAACCAACTGTAAATACTTGCACTTTCCCCTCCCCACAAAGGGGAGGGGAGGCGCGCCACCTTTAAAGGGGACATCACTCAAACCGAGATGTGTGAAGGCGATAGCCGCATGGAAACGGAGCGGCGCGTCGTGGAATCGTCAGTACGAGATGCGGGCGACCGCGCGCAGCTCCTCGGCGGTGGTGGTGCCGAATCCGAAGAATTCCAGGTAGGCGGGGATCTGCTCGAACAGCATGTCGGTGCCGACCTGGATCGGGCAGCCCTTCTCCAGGGCGGCGCGCAGGAACGGCGTGTGCTCCTGCTTCATCACCACCTCGCCCACGAAGGTGCCGGGCGCGATGCGGGCGACGTCCATCGGCAGGGGATCGCCGTCCTTCATGCCCAGCGGCGTGGCGTTGACCACGACGTCGTAGCCGGCCGGGTCGTTGCTGCCGGTCGCGATCTCGAGCGCCGGGTAGTGCTCGCGCAGGCGTCCGGCCAGGGCCTCGGCGACGGCTGGGGTGTAGTCGCAGACCCCGATTCCCGCGATGCCGGCCGCCGCCAGCGAGGCGGCGATGGCCGAGCCGACCCCGCCGCTGCCGACGACCAGGACCCGGGCTCCGGCGAGGTCGCGGCCCTTGCGCTGGATCCCGCGCACGAAGCCGGCCCCGTCGAACATGTCGCCGAGCAGCGTGCCGTCCGGGCGCCGCAGCACCGCGTTGCACGAGCCGGCGATCTTGGCCGTGGTGCTGACCTCGTCGAGGAGCCCGATCGTGGTGATCTTGTGCGGCATGGTCACGAGGGCGCCGCGGATGTTGGTCAGCCGGAACAGCGCGCGGAACACCTCCGGGTAATCCTCGGCCTTGACCCCCATCGGCATCACCACGGCATCGATCCCGCGCGATTCGAACCATGGATTGTAGATCATCGGCGCCTTGAACGACTCGGTCGGGTAGCCGAGATGGGCGATCAGCGTCGTGGTGCCTCGGATCATGGCCTTGCCTCTTCGTCCTGCCTCTTGGTGATGCTCAGGCGGCGAGCACGCGGCGGGCCGCCGCCAGGTTCGCCCGCAGATGCGCCTCGGGCGTGGTGGTCCCGGTGATCGGTACCTCGATCGACAGGGAGGTCGTGGGCGGCAGGGCCGCGACCAGCGCGGCGAGAGGCAGCGCCCCCTCCCCGGGGCCAGGCGCCCGGCCCGGGCCTCCTGGATGATCGCCTCCGTCGAGTCCGGCGCCTGCGCGGGCGCATCGCAGAGCTGGGCGTGGCGGATCAGGCCGGGCGGCACGGCGCGCACGTCGTCGGGCGAGCCGCCGGTCCGGGCAAGGTGGAGCGCGTCGACGAGGACGCCGCCATTCGGCCGGCCGGCGGCCTCGACCACCCGGACGGCCTCCGGCAGGCTGGCGACCTGCCGCCAGGCCATGCATTCGAGGTCCACCCCCATGCCGAACCCGGCCGCAAGCTCGCAGAGTTCCGCAAACCGCGCGACGAGGCGGGGACGGTCGGCATCGTCGCCGCACACGCTCAGGCGACGGGCGCCGAGACCCGCGGCGGAGTCGAAGATGCCGGCGAGCGAGGCCGGGGCGAAATCCTCACTGAGCGTGACGAACTCGATGTCGTGGACGCGCATCCCCTCGTCGGCAAGCGCCCGGCGCATCGCCCGGAAGGCGTCGCTCCCGGTCGGCAGCTCGTAGAACGGCGCCCCCGGAAAGGCCGGGTAGAGCCGCAGGCCCACGGCCGCGCAGCCGGCCCGGGCGGCGAGCCGGACGAGGTCGACGGGCGGCACCCCGATGCAGGTGAAGTGCGCGAGGCCGAGCGGCCAGTCGGACGAGGTGTGCATGGGGTTGCTCGGGGGTTGCTCGGGGGTCGCTCGAGAGATCGGGGGGATGCTTAACGAGCGAGCCTGTCGGCGAGGTGCCGCTGCAGGTTGGTGCCCGTCCGGTGGATGTGCTCGCGCAAGGAGTCGCAGGCGAAGTCGGCGTCGCGGGCGACCGCGCCCTGGGCGATCTCGCTGTGCTCGTGGGCGACGTTGCGGTCGCCGCCGGGCGTGCGGCGCAGGAAGGAGCGGCGGTAACGGTCGTTCAGGGTCAGGAGCACGCTGCAGAAATTGAGCAGGAGCGGCATGCGGCAGCCGGCGATCAGCGTGAGGTGGAACTCGCGGTGATAGGCTTCCCATCGCTCCAGCGTGTCGGGCTGCTCCGGGTCGCGCCCGGTCCGGTTCATGCGGTGGAGCGCGCGCATCACGTCGCCCTCCCAGTCCACGGTGCCGATCGCGATCGCCTGGCGCAGGGCCAGGACCTCGAATTCCTCCCGCAGCCGGGTGATCTCCGCGAGGTTCGCGAGCGAGACCGGCGCGACGCGGTAGCCGCGATTGTCCTCGAACACCACGAGGCCGTCGGCGATCAGCCGGGCGAGGGCCTCGCGCAGCGGGCTGAGCGAGACCCCGAAGCTCGCGCGGGCGCGTTCCAGGTTGATCTTGCTGCCCGCCTCGAACTGGCCGGACACGATCGCCTCGCGCAAGCGATCGACGAGCTGGCTCGCCATCGTGTTCTTGCCGTCGTCGACCAGGGCGAGGCCCGGCACGGCCGAAGCGGGTTCGGCCGAGGCGGATCCGGGCCGGATCCCGTCCCGGTCGCCCGCAGCGCGTCGGCTCCTGGCCTCGGTCAAGACGCTCTCCCTCCGCCAGCGCGATGTCGTTCTTCGTCGACGATCGTTAGAAAAAACGATTTTGGTTGTCAATCATGGTGGTGTCCTCCCGGCGGCCGCTTGCCGGCAGAGGATTGGAGGCGATCGGGGTGCGGCGTGAGGCGAGCCCGGCCGCGACGAACCGATACGGCGCAGAAAATCCCTTTTTTATTCAGGGTTTGATCAAATGTGAGGCGATCCGGGCAGTGTCGTTGCTGTCGGTCGCACACGATCGTGGTAGGGGCATGAACGGTCCGATACGCCGC
The DNA here is from genome assembly GCF_016804325.1 of Methylobacterium aquaticum. NCBI lineage: Bacteria > Pseudomonadati > Pseudomonadota > Alphaproteobacteria > Hyphomicrobiales > Methylobacteriaceae > Methylobacterium > Methylobacterium aquaticum. The sequence goes on along the minus strand of NZ_CP043627.1, from coordinate 6,432,770 downwards.
ATCCGACGCCGCAAACGACGCCGGACCTCGCCGCCGCACAATCGCTTGTTGACGAATAATCGATGATATGGGACCAGGGCGCCGATTCAGGGAGGCAGGGCCATGCGCATCGAGCGCCAGCAGGACGTGACGCCGGCGGTTCTGGAGGTCATGGCGCGGACGCGCGACCCGCGCCTGCGCGAGATCATGACCTCGCTCATCACCCACCTGCACGGCTTCGTCCGCGACGTCCGCCTCACCGAGGCCGAGTTCCGCGACGCCACCGCGATCCTCAACGAGATCGGCGCGCTGGCCTCCGACAGCCACAACGAGTTCGTGCTGATGGCCGGCTCGCTCGGCGTGTCCTCCCTCGTGTGCCTCCTCAACAACGGCGACCACGGCAACACCGAGACCTCGCAATCGCTGCTCGGGCCGTTCTGGCGCCTCAACGCGCCGCGGGTCGAGAATGGCGGCACGATTCTGCGCTCCGAGACGCCGGGCGATCCGCTCTTCGTCAACGCGCGCGTGATCGACGGCGCGGGCCGTCCGATCGCCGGCGCCGAGGTCGATGTCTGGCACGCCTCGCCCGTCGGCCTCTACGAGAACCAGGATCCCGAGCAGGCCGAGATGAACCTGCGCGGCAAGTTCACCACCGATGACGCCGGCCGGTTCTGGTTCCGCTCGGTGATGATGATCGGCTATCCCATCCCCACCGGCGGGGTCGTCGGCCGGCTGCTGGCGGCTCAAGATCGCCACCCGATGCGACCGGCCCACCTGCACGCCCTGATCGTCAAGCCGGGCTTCAAGGTGCTGATCTCGCAGGTCTACGACGCCAACGACCCGCATATCGAGTCCGACGTGCAGTTCGGCGTGACCAAGGCCCTCCTCGGCGACTTCGTGCGCCATGACGAGCCGCATCCGGACGCCGCGGACGTCTCGGCGCCCTGGTATTCCCTCGACTACACCTACGTCATGGAGCCCGGCGAGGCCGTGCTGCCGCGCCCGCCGATCAAGTAAGCCTACAGGAGCGAACAGCCGTGCTGAGCGACGACGACCACCGCAAGGCCGCCGAGGCCATCCTCAAGGCCGAGCGCGAGCGGGTCCCCTGCCCGCAACTCTCCAAGACCTTTCCCGGCATGGAGATCGCCGACGCCTACCGGGTCCAGGATCTCTGGGCCGAGGCCCGGATCGCCGCCGGCGCGCGGCTTGCCGGCCACAAGATCGGCCTGACCTCCCGCGCCATGCAGATGGCCTCGAAGATGACCGAGCCGGATTACGGCCGCATCCTCGACGACGCCCTGTTCAACGACGGCGCCCAGATCCGCACCGACCTGTTCATCAAGCCGCGGCTCGAGGTGGAACTCGCCTTCATCATGGGCGAGGACCTGTCGGGGCCGGGCTGCCGGATCTACGACGTGATGCGGGCGACCGAATTCGTGGTCCCGGCCCTCGAGATCATCGATTACCGCACCGAGGTGCCGCGGGCGATCGTCGACACCATCGCCGACAACGCCGCCTTCGGGGCGATCGTGGTCGGCGGGCGCACCATCCGTCCCTTCGACGTCGATGTCCGCTGGATCGGCGCGACCCTGTCGCAGAACGGCATCATCGAGGAATCCGGCGTCTCGGCCGCCATCATGGGTCACCCGGCCGCGGGCGTCGCCTGGCTCGTCAACAAGCTCGCGGCGGTCGATTCCGGGCTCAAGAAAGGCCAGATCGTGCTCGGCGGCTCGTTCACCCGCCCCGTCGACATCAAGAAGGGCGACGTGATCCAGGCCGATTACGGCCCGCTCGGCGCCATCGGCGTCTCGTTCGTCTGAGGCGACGATGATCGAGAACCGCTTCAAGCGCGCCTTGCACGAGGGCCGCCAGCAGATCGGCCTGTGGTGCAGCCTGCCGGGCTCCTACGCGGCGGAGGCCGTGGCGGGGTCGGGCTACGACTGGCTGCTCTTCGACACCGAGCACTCGCCGGGCGATCCGCTCACCGTGCTGGCGCAGCTCCAGGCGGTGGCGCCCTACCCCGTCTCGGCGGTGGTGCGGCCCGCCGCCAACGACACGGTGCTGATCAAGCGCTTCCTCGATCTCGGCGCGCAGACCCTGCTGATCCCCTACGTCCAGGATGCCGACGAGGCACGCGCGGCGGTCGCGGCGACGCGCTACCCGCCCGAAGGCGTGCGCGGCGTGTCCGGCCTCACCCGCGCCACCCGGTTCGGGCGGGTCCCGGGCTATGCCAGGCGCGCCGCGGAGGAAATCTGCCTCCTCGTGCAGGTCGAGACGCAGGCCGCCCTCGACCGGCTGGAGGAGATCTGCGCGGTCGAGGGCGTCGACGGCGTCTTCATCGGGCCGGCGGACCTGGCGGCGAGCCTCGGCCATGTCGGCGAGCCGGGCCACCCCGCGGTGGTCGCGGCGGTCGAGGATGCGGTGCGCCGCATCCTGGCTTCGGGCAAGCCCGCCGGCATCCTGACGCCCGACACGGCGTTCGCGAAAACCTGCATCGCGATCGGCACCACCTTCACCGCGGTGGCCATCGACGTCGGCGTCCTCGCCCGCGGTACCGAGGCGATGGCCCGCCAGTTCAAGGCGGGCTGATACGGCGCCTGAGCGAAGCCGGAATCCGCGACGCGATCGACCGGATTGGGCACGACGCCCGCAACCCCCCTCCCCTTCCCACGACAGGACGACCCATGCCGACCGAGATCACCCACTTCATCGACGGCGCCCGCACGCCCGGCCGCAGCGGCCGCACCGCGCCCGCCTTCAACCCCGCAACCGGCGAGGAGAGCGGCCGCGTTGCCCTCGCCAGCCGCGACGAGGTCGATGCCGCCGTGGCGAGCGCGCGGCGCGCCTTCCCGGCCTGGGCCGCGACGCCGCCCCTGCGCCGCGCCCGCATCCTCAACAAGTTCCTTCGCATCCTCGAGGACCGCATCGACGAGCTCGCCGCGGTGATCACCGCCGAGCACGGCAAGGTGCTGTCGGACGCCAAGGGCGAGATCCAGCGCGGCATGGAGGTGGTCGAGTTCGCCACCGGTGCGCCGCAGCTCCTCAAGGGCGAGATCACCGAGAATGTCGGCACGCGGGTGGATTCCCACTCCCTGCGTCAGCCGCTCGGCGTCGTGGCCGGCATCACGCCGTTCAACTTCCCGGCCATGGTGCCGATGTGGATGTTCCCCGTCGCGCTCGCCTGCGGCAACTGCTTCGTGCTCAAGCCCTCCGAGCGCGACCCCTCCGCCGCCCTCGTCATGGCCGAGTGGCTGAAGGAAGCGGGGCTTCCCGACGGCGTGTTCCAGGTGATCCAGGGCGACAAGGAGGCGGTCGACGCCCTCCTGTACAACCCGGACGTCCAGGCCGTGTCCTTCGTCGGCTCGACCCCGATCGCCAAGTACATCTACGAGACCGCGGCGCGGACGGGCAAGCGGGCGCAATGCCTCGGCGGGGCCAAGAACCACATGGTGGTGATGCCCGATGCCGACATGGACCAGGCGGTCGACGCCCTGATGGGCGCGGCCTACGGCTCGGCCGGCGAGCGCTGCATGGCGATCTCGGTCGCGGTGCCGATCGGCGAGGAGACCGCCGACCGGCTGATGGAGAAGCTGATCCCGAAGGTCCGCGCCCTCAAGGTCGGACCCGGCACCGATCCCGAGGCCGAGATGGGCCCGCTCGTCACCGCGCAGCACCGCGACAAGGTGAAGGGCTACATCGACCGCGGCGTCGCCGAGGGCGCCGAGCTGGTGGTCGACGGCCGCCGCCTGACGCTCCAGGGCTACGAGAACGGCTACTTCGTCGGCGGCACGCTGTTCGACCGCGTGACGCCCGAGATGACGATCTACAAGGAGGAGATCTTCGGGCCGGTGCTGGCGGTGGCCCGCGCGCCGGACTACGCGACCGCCGCGCGGATGATCAACGAGCACGAATTCGGCAACGGCACCGCGATCTTCACCCGGGACGGCGACGCGGCGCGGGAATTCGCCCACCAGATCCAGGTCGGGATGGTCGGCATCAACGTGCCGATCCCGGTGCCGATGGCGTTCCACTCCTTCGGCGGCTGGAAGGCCTCGCTGTTCGGCGACCACCACATGCACGGGCCGGAGGGCGTGCGGTTCTACACCCGGCTCAAGACCATCACGACCCGCTGGCCCACCGGCATCCGCGCCGGCGCCGAGTTCGTGATGCCGACCATGAAGTAACCGCGGACGAGGCGGCGACGGGCCGGAGGCCCGTTCGCCGCCTCGCCGATCGCAAGGCCTTCGAGAGCGCGAGGAGCGTCCTCGACGGGGGGAGACACCGACAATGAGTGAATCTGGGCAAGACGGCGCACCGGCCCTCGATCCGGCCGCATCCAGCCCCCTGCGCATCGCGATCAACCTCGCCAACGCCGCCCTCGTGCGGATCGGGGCGGATGACGGCGAACCGCACGGGATCGCCGTGGATCTCGGCCGCGCGCTGGGCGCCTGGCTCGATCGCCCGGTCCGCCTCGTGACCTTTCCGTCGGCCGGCGCCGTCATGGCCTCCGTCGGAACCGACGCCTGGGACGTCGCCTTCCTCGCCATCGACCCGGCGCGCGCCGACCGGGTCGCCTATAGCCGTCCGTACATGCGCATCGAAGGCGTCTTCGCCGTTCATGACGCGAGTGCGCTTCGGCACGGCGAAGACGCCGACCGGCCGCAGATCCGGATCGCATCGGCCGCCGGTGCCGCCTATCACGGCCATCTGACCCACACGCTTCGGCACGCCGAACTGGTGACGGTGCCCGTGCCGGACGACGCCCTGCGCCTGCTCTGCGAAGGCGGGTGTGAGGTCGCGGCGGGCGTGAGGCAGTCGGTCGAGGCGTTCGTGGCGCAGCGGACGGACCTCCGCATCCTGCCGGGCCGCTTCATGGCCATCGAGCAGGCGATCGCCGTGCCGCGTCATGGAGCGCTCGGAGCGGATGAATTGGACGACTTTCTCGCGCACGCGGCAGCGACGGGCCTGATCGATCCCGCGTGACGCGCGCGTCGATCCGGATGCCGTATCGCCCGCGCTTCGGCGACCGTCCGGCGGAGGCGGGACGGAGATCCTGAAGGATACCGACAAGGCCCCCTCCCCGGCTGCCGCGCGCGTCCACGATGGCGAGGCCCTTCCCCTCGGCCTCCCGCCCGGCAGCGCGACCGCGATGCCGTCGCCGATCACCTGACCGGCGAAGACGACGCCATTCCGGGCATGTCGCATGACGACCCGGGACGCGCGCCGGAGCCCGCGCACGGGCTGCGATGGCAGCGGGATCGCGGGCGCCTCGTCACGGGGCCGCCGGTGCCGGCTTCTCCGTACCGGACGCCGGCGCCGGGCAATCGATTGTCTGTAAAATCAATGACTTCACCCCCCTTACCAGGTGGTATCCTCGGTCCCGCAATCGCGGGGCCCGCCACGCGGACCGGCAGGACCGGATCGGCGGGACTGCCGGGATCGGAGGGCCGGCGGAGGCATCGCCACCGCTGGGGGCGATGCCTCCCGGGGGAATTTCGCGACAGCGCCGGGCGGCTCGCCGATCGTCCTGCCGGAGCAGGATCGCCCGCACGAGCCGACGGATCGTCGAGGGCGACGGGAGGGAGGCCGACGGCCTCACCGTGCCGCCCGGTCTCGCCCTCGACACCCGTTCCGGCAGGCTTACTCCGGAACGGGTATGGCGAGCCCGCGGGGCGCCGGAGCGGAGCCGAGTTCCGCGTCGCGACGCGATCGGTCGGACAGCCGACGGATCACGCCTTGCTCGCCCGGTAGGCGGCCAGGATCTCGGGGAGCCGCGCGGCGAGATAGTCGCCGAATCCGGGTTCGTTCGCCTCATCCGTCGTCACGCGCACGCCGGACGTGCTGCGCTCGACGCGCGCGAATTTCAGGCCCTTGGCATCCTTCAGCGTCTCGGCCTTCGCCCGCTTCGCCACCTTGGGTGCCGCGGCGAGCCCCGCCAGCACCACGGCGAACCGCTCGTTCGACGACTTCCCGGACAGGTCCGGCGAGGCGAGGGCGCTGTCGATCCGCTCGGGGGTCGCGGACTTGATCCGGTCGGCCAACGTGAGCCAGTTGGGCCGGCCGATCCTGGGGGCGGGGCCGATGACGGCGAGCACCGACGCGGGAATCGCCTCGGCGACGCTCAGCAGGCTCGACAGATGGGTGGTCTGCAGGCCCATCGCCTTCGCGATGACGTCGCGCGTGACACCGGCCCGCACCATGTTCTGGGCGAAATGGGCCCGCTCGATGTAGCTCAGGTCGGCCCGCGCCAGGTTCTCCGACCCCTGCGCGATGACGAGCTCGGTGTCGCTCAGCGGGCGCACGATGGCGCGCAGCGGACGCCCGAGGATCCGCGCCGCGCGGTGCCGGCGGCGACCATAGGCGATCTCGTAGCGGCCGGGCTCGCCGGGCTTCGGACGGACCAGGGCAGGGCTGCGCTGGCCCTCGTCGCGGATCTGCTCCACGAAGGCATCGAAGGCCGCATCGGTCGTATCGGGAACGCGATCCGCGATCGCCGAGGGATCGCAGAGACCCGGATCGAGCTCGACCACGCTGCCGTCGCGCTCGGCATCGGCGGCCGCGCGTGCCTGCTCCTGCGCCTGCCACGCGGCACCGAACGACCGGGCTGCGCCGGTGCGGCGGGGGGAGGGGGGATTACCAGCTGGTAAGGGGGGTGAAGTCGTTGATTCCGTTGACGATGCACTGCCCACTGCCTGATCCGGAGCGGGTCGGGCCATCAGATGGCGGATGCTCTTGCTCATGCCCGGCCCCACGCCCCATGGATCAGCGCTTCGATCTCCCGGTTGACGTCGTCGAACGCGTCGAGCGCCCTCCGGTAGGTGGCGCGGCTCACCTCGTCGCTGCGGTCACGCCCGAGCGGCGTCTCGTAGATCGTCTGGCCGACGAGCCCCGACGTCGAGACGGCCGGCGTCTGGAGCATCGCCTTCGGCAGCACGTAGCTCCCGAACAGGTCCTGGAGCATGCCGACGACCGAGGTCTGCGGCACGCTCTGCGGGTCGTACCGGGTGATGAGGTAGCGGAACCAGTCCTGGCTCGGTGGCGGAGCGCCCTCCTCCTGCACCGTCTCCATCAGGTCGCTCATCATCGTGAGGAACTGGCGCATGGACGCCAGGTCGATCATCTGCGGATGAACGGTGATCAGGGTCGCGGTGGCGGCGCAGAGTGCCGAGATCGCGAAATAGCCGAGCCGCGGCGGACAATCGATCACCACCACGTCGTAATCCGCGGCGACGCTCTCGATCGCGACGGGGAGACGGGCAAAGAAGGGAGGGCCGCTCGACTTGCGGCGCTCCGGGCTCGACATCAGCGGGGCGTAGAACTCGAACTCCTCCAGCTCGAGATTCGCCGAGGCGAGGTCGAGCCCGGTGAAGTAGGTCTTGCGGATCACCTCCCGCATCGGGCGCTGGCCCTCGCCGTAGCGGACGGCGTCGTAGATCGTCGGTCCGCTCTCGTCGGGACGAACGCCGAGCAGGGTGGACAGGCTTGCCTGCGGGTCGGCATCGATCGCCAGGACGCGGTAACCGTGGAGGGCGAGGTAATGCGCCAGCCCGGCGGTGTGCGTCGTCTTCGCCGAGCCCCCTTGAAGTTCGTTAGGGCGACGACCTGCAGGTGCTCGCCCTTCTCGGTGTCGCGGTGGGGCAGGTAGCCTCGTCCGAGCCGGTCGATCTCGTGGAGGTGCCGGCGGACCGCATGGATCTCGGCGAGGGTGAAATAGCGGCGTCCCGCCGGCCCGATCTCCAGATCCGGCGTGAGCCGGTCGAAGGGTAGCTGACGAAGACGCACCTCGGTGATGCCGAGAAGCCGGGCCGTCTCGCCGGCCGAGAACCGGCGCAGGGTCTTTTGCGCGGTCGGGGGATAGAAGTTGACGGCGAGATCCTGCAGCTTGCCGCCCAGGAGCCGAGCGTGGCTCGCCGCAATCTGGTTCGAGGGCGCATCGGCGCCATCCACGGGGACGTGCTGGTTCATGACCCTTCTCGCTAGCGGTCAATCGACGGATTACGTCATACCACCGCTAGCGGGGAGATGAGACCGCGTCGAGCCGGGGAGTCGAGCCCGCCGCAAGCCCCACGCAAGCTTCCATGCGAAGGAACCGGCGCATCACCTCGCCGCGCAGGCGCCGTCTCCGGGGCACGGCCGTCGACGGTGCCGAGCCGGCGGCCGCGGATGCGGGGCCGCCGGTCTCATCCGGCGGTCGAGGGGGGACGCGCTCCCCGACGGGGGCTCAAGCCCGGCCGGCCGCCAGATAGGCCCGCCATCCGCCATGGCCCGACACGTCCTGCGCGTCCCGCGCTCCTTCCGGCTCGCACAGGAAGCCCTTCGGGGTCGTGCCGTCGGTAAGCCGCAGGGTACCGATTCCGAGGGGGGCGGGGATGCCCGCGACGAACCGGCCGAAGGCGTCGGGCGTGAGCGCCCAGACCTCGGTGGCGATCGAGGTGCCAGTCCCCACCGCCACCCGCACCAGGCCGGGCCGGCGCGGGCCGGCGCCCGGCAGGGCGAAGAGCCGATAATCGGGCGTGGTCGCGGCGGCCCGCAGGAACCGGGCGCCCAAGGTCGTCAACTCGCCGTTGAGGGGGAGGCCCGACAGGTGCGCGCCGACCACCACCAGCTCGATCTCGTCGTCGGTGGCCCGCGCCGGGCCCGGCTCGGGCGCCGGGGGCAGGGGCCGGCCGGTCGCACCCATCGGGATACCGGCGGCGCGGTGGAGGGCATCGCCGAGGGGGACGAGGGCGGCGTCCCGGCCCGCCGGGGCGATCAGCGTGACGCCGGCCGGCCACCCGTCGGCGCGGGGATGGCTCGGCACCGCCAGCGCGCAGAGATCGAGCAGGTTGACGAAGTTGGTGTAGGTGCCGAGTTCGGCATTGGGGCCGATCGGGTCGGCGGCGAGGGCCGCCAGGGTCTGCGGGCGCGGGAAGGTCGGCACGCAGAGCGCGTCGATGCTCTGCCACACCGGCTCGGTCGCCCGGCGCAGCTCCGCCAGCCGGTAGCGGCCCGCGAAGGCGTCGGCGGCTGAGAAGGCGGTGGCGCGTTCCGTGATGGCGCGGGTGACCGGGTGCAAAGCCTCGGGGCGTTCGGTGACGAGGGCGCGGATCGCCTCCCAGCGCTCGGCCACCCACGGCCCGTCATAGAGGAGGGCGGCTGTCGCGAAGAACGGGGTCAGATCGACCGGGACCAGGGTGGCGCCGAGCGCCGCGAGATCGGCGAGGGCCGCATCGTAGGCGGCCTCCGAGAGGGCGTCGCCGGCAAAACGCCGGCTCGGGCCGTCCGGCACACCGATTCTGAGCGGCAGCGGGCCGGGTCGCCCGACGGGCAGGGTCCGGGAGAACGGGTCGGCGGCATCGAACCCGGCGAGCGCCGAGAAGCCCGCGAAGGCGTCCTCGGCGGTGAGCGCGAAGATCGAGACGCAATCGAGGGTGCGGCAGGCCGGCACCACGCCGCGGGTCGAGAGTGCGCCGAGGCTGGGCTTGAGCCCGACGATGGCGTTGAGCCCGGCCGGCACCCGGCCGGAGCCCGCGGTGTCGGTGCCGAGCGCCAGCGGCACCAGCCCGGCCGCCACCGCGACCGCCGAGCCCGACGACGAGCCGCCGGGCACCAGGGCCGGATCGAGGGTGTTGCGCGGCACGCCGTAGGGCGAGCGCACGCCGACGAGGCCGGTGGCGAACTGGTCGAGGTTGGTCTTGCCGATGACGAGCGCCCCGGCCCGGCGCAGGCGCGCCACCAGGGCGGCATCCTCGGTCGCGACGTGGGCGTAGCCGGGGCAGGCGCAGGTGGTGGGCAGACCCGCCACGTCGATGTTGTCCTTCACGGCGACCGGGATGCCGTGGAGCGGGCCCGCCGGCAGGGTCTCGGCCTCCTCGGCCACCTCGGCCTCGGGCCGCAGGGTGATGAAGACCGCCGGATCGGCGAGCGCCGCGATGCGCCGATAGACCTCGCGCACGGCTTGTGCCGGCGTAAGCGATCCCGCGGCATAGGCCTCGCGGTACTGGGCGAGGGTGAGGGGGAAGTCGGTCACGCCGGCACCTCGTCGATCAGGCTGACATGGGCAGCGACGACCCGCCAGCCCTCGGGGAGCCGGGCCCAGGACTGCATCTGGCGCCCGACCTTGCCGGGATGCGCCTCGCGCCAGAACAGCGTCGAGGCGGTGGCGAAGTCGCGCCCGAAGGTGGTGATGACGGTCTCGCCGATGCGCCGCTCGACCCGATCGGCGAGCGCGCCCGGCGAAAGGCCCGGATCGCGTCCATGCCGTAGAGATTTTCACCCGTGCCGTACCGGATGGTGCGAGGATCGTCCCAGAACAGGGCTTCCAGGGTGGGCACGTCGTTGGTGACGAGGGCGGTCTCGTAGGCCGCGAAGGCCGCCTCGACCTCGGCTTTGATCTCGGGGTTGTCGATGTCCATGGGGTCAATCTCTCTCAAAAGGCAGGAAGCGCCTGTCTCAAGTCATCCCACCCACCACCTCATCCTGAGGCGTCGGTCATCGTAGATGGACCGACCTCGAAGGAGGGCTCCAGGGAGCGCAGAGATACCTGGAGCCCTCCTTCGAGGCTGCACGATCTTCGATCGCGCAGCACCTCAGGATGAGGTGAGAGGGTCGGATCGGCGAAGTATGATGGGATGAGCAGCGATCACGTCGGACGAAGCCTCACCCCGCCACCGGCGCCGCCCCGACTCCCGCCGCCTCGATCGCCCCGGCGACCCGCAGCGCCAGATCCTCCCGCCACGGCGCCGTGATCACCTGCACGGCGAGCGGCAGCCCGCCGCCCACCCGCACCGGCACCGCCGCGACCGGCAGGCCGATGAAGGAGATCGGCTGGGTGAACACACCGATATTCGGCCGCGCCGGCACCGTGACGCCGTCGAGCTCCATCGTCGCCTGGCCGATCCGCAGCGCCCGGCAGGGCGTGCAGGGGGCGAGGATCACGTCGATGTCCTCGAACAGCGCCAGCACCCGCGCCCGGTACCAGCTGCGGAAGCGCTGCGCCCGGTGGACCCACGCCGCCGGGATCGTCGTGCCGGCGATCAGCCGGTCGCGCACCGCCGGGTCGTAATCGCCGGGGCGTTCGCGCAGGCGGTCGAGGTGGAGGCCCGCCGCTTCCGCCGCGGTGATGATGAAGGCGGCGGCACGGGCACGCGCCGCTTCCGGGATCTCGATCGTGCGGGCCGCGCCCACCGCCTCGGCGGCGCGCGTGACGGCGGCGAAGCAGTCGGGCTCGCCGCCGCGGGCGAAGTAGCCGCCGGCCACCGCGATCCGCAAGCCCGTCGTGCCCTGCGCGAGCGCCGCCGAGACCGGCTCCACCGGCCGCGGCGTCTGCCAGGGATCGTCGGGATCCGCGCCCTGCATCGCGTCGTAGGCGAGCGCGAGGTCGGCGACCGAGCGGGCCAGCGGTCCGAGATGGTCGAAGCTCGCGACGAACGGGAACGAGCCTGCCCGCGACAGCCGGCCGAAGGTGGGCTTCAACCCGAAGGTGCCGCAGAAGGCGGAGGGCACCCGGATCGAGCCGTTGGTGTCCGAGCCGAGGGTGAGCGGCACGAGCCCAGCCGCGACCGCCGCCCCGGAGCCGCCCGACGAGCCGCCGGTCATCCGCTCGCGGTCGTGCGGGTTGCGCGAGGGGCCGTCATGGGCGTTCTCGCCGGTGAAGTCGTAGGCGTATTCGCCCATGTTGAGGGCGCCGACGAGAACCGCGCCGGCCGCCTCCAGCCGCCGCACCAGGGCGGCGTCGCGGGAGGCCGCCGGATTGTCGCGGTTGATCTTCGAGCCGGCGCGGGTCGGAATGCCCTCGACGTCGAACAGGTTCTTGACCGCGAACGGCACGCCGGCCAGCGGTCCCGGCGCCTGTCGCGCGGCGAGGCCCGCATCGATCGCGGCCGCCCGGGCCCGGGCGCGGGCGGCGGTCACGTCCGTGAAGGCGTTCACGCCGGGGTCGATGGCCGCGATCCGGGCCAGGGCGGCCTCGATCGCGGCCGTGGCGCTGAGCCGGCCCGCCGCCACGGCGGCGGCGATTCCGGCGGCTGTCTCCAGGTTCGTCATGCGCGGAACACCGGCGCCGGCTCGACGGCGTCATCGAGGGGGAAGTCGAGCACGAGGCGTGCGGCAGCCGCCGTCGCCTTGACGCCGGCGATCACCGTCTCGCGCCATTCCGGCGCCATCGGGATGCCGACGAGCGGCATCATCGCGTCGACGATCGCGCCGGCCGTCCCGTCGTCGAGCGGCAGGGGAGGGGAGGGGGGAGGTGTCGTCATGGGCGGGCCTCGGGAAGAGATCGACAGGGTGACGGACGGTGTTGCCGGAACTTGCCGTTCCTTCCCGCGACCTCATCCTGAGGTGCGACCGTAGGGAGCCTCGAAGGAGGGCTCCAGAAATCTCCGAGATCCCTGGAGCCCTCCTTCGAGGTCAGTCGATTTTCAATCGACTGACACCTCAGGATGAGGTTGAGGGTGGGATGAAGGAACATGCGCAGCCACCTCACACCGGCGGCCTCGGGATCGCCGCCAGCAGCGCGCGGGTGTACTCGGCCTGCGGCGCCTCCAGCACCGCTTCGGTCGGGCCCTCCTCGACGATGCGGCCGGAGCGCATCACGATCACCCGGTCGCAGAGCATCCGCACCACCTGGAGGTCGTGGCTGACGAACAGGTAGCTCATGCCGAGCGCCTGCTTGAGGTCGGCGAGCAGGTTGAGCACCAAAGCCTGGACCGACACGTCGAGGGCCGCGGTCGGCTCGTCGAGGATGACGAGGTCGGGGGAGGGGGCGATGGCCCGGGCGATGCCGACCCGCGCCTTCTGGCCGCCGGAGAGCTGGTGCGGGAAGCGGTCGAGGAGATCGACCGGCAGGCCGACGAGGCGGGCGAGTTCCTCGCACCGCGCCCGGATCGCATCCGAGCCGGTCACGGTACGGAACCGCAGGAGCGGATCGGCGATGGCGCGGGATGCGGTCCAGCGCGGGTTGAGGGATTCGGTCGGATCCTGGAACACCATCTGGATCCTCGGCCTTAAGCGGTGCCTGGCGAAGCGCGCCGCCGGCACGCGGCCGATCTCCTCGCCGGCAAATACGATCGAGCCCTCGGTCGGATCGAGGAGCCGCATCACCATCGTCGAGGTGGTGGACTTGCCGCAGCCCGATTCGCCGACGAGGCCGACGCTCTCGCCGCGATCGACCGTGAAGCTTAAGGAATCGACCGCCCGGAACGGCGCCTCCGCCGGCTTGCGCGAGAGCAGCGCCTTCGGCTTCGGATAGGCCTTTACCAGCCCCGAGACCGCGAGCAGCGGCGCGCCCGCGGCCTCGGCTCGCTCCAGGGGCGCGGCCGGCGCGCCCTCGGGCAGGAGGTCGCGAAGAGTGACGCCGGGGCGCGGCGTCGCCTGCATCAGCTTGCGGGTATAGGCGTGCTCGGGCGCCCGGAAGATGGTGGAGGCGGGCGCGGTCTCGACGACCCGGCCCTGCTCCATCACCACGATCCGGTCGCAATAGGTCGCGGCCAGCCCGAGATCGTGGGTGATGAGCACGGTCGCCATGCCGCGCTCCCGGGTGAGCCCGGTGACGAGGTCCATCACCGCCTTCTGGGTCGTCACGTCGAGGCCGGTGGTCGGCTCGTCGGCGATGAGGAGCTGCGGCCGGCAGGCGAGCGCGAGCGCGATCACCACCCGCTGGCACATGCCGCCGGAGAGCTCGAACGGATAGGCGTGGTAGCGATCAGTCGCGCGGGCGATCTTCACCTGTTCGAGCGCCGCGATGGCCTTCGCCTTGGCATCGCCCGAGCCGGCCTCGGCGTGCTGGCGCAGCACGTCCTCGATCTGGTGGCCGACCTTGCGGATCGGGTTCAGCGCCGCGCGGGGATTCTGGAAGATCATCGAGATCTCCCGCCCGCGCAGGTCGCGCATCTGGCGCTCGGTCGCCGCGCGCAGGTCGATCCCGGAGAAATCGACCGCGCCGCCGGCGATGCGGCCGGCCCGGTCGAGGATGCGCATCACCGCGTAGGAGGTGACCGACTTGCCGGAGCCCGATTCGCCGACGATGCCGACGGTCTCGCCCTTGGCGACCGAGACGTCGACCTGGCGCACCGCCTCGACCGGGCCGCGGCGGGTGGCGAACTCGACCGTGAGGTCGCGGATGGCAAGGAGCGGGATCGCGGTCATGTCCGCCTCTGGGGATCGACGATGTCGCGCAGGCCGTCGCCGATGAGGTTGAAGCAGAACACCGCGAGCATCAGCGCCAGGCCCGGGAACAGCGCGATCCACCACTCGCCCGAGACGATGAAGCCGGCGCCCTCCGCCACCATGATTCCCCATTCCGGGGTCGGCGGGCGCACGCCGAGCCCGATGAAGGACAGGCCCGCGGCGTTGAGGATCGCGTAGCCCATGGTCAGCGACATCTGCACCATCATCAGCGGCAGGATGTTCGGCAGGATGCAGGTCAGCACGATGCGCAGGTCGGCGTTGCCGGTGAGCCGGGCCGCCATGACGAAGCCGGCATTGCGGCGCTGCGCGGCCTCGGCCCGGGCCAGCCGCGCGTAGAGCGGGAAGTTGATGATGGCGGTGGCGAGCACGATGTTGCCGACCGTGTTGCCGAGCGCCGCGACGATCCCCATCGCCAGGACGAAGAGCGGGAAGGCCATGATGGTGTCGGCGAGCCGCCCGACGATCCGGTCGGTCCAGCCGCCGAAGAACCCGGCCATGATCCCGGCAAGCCCGCCTGCAACGAAGACGAGCGCCACCGAGAAGACCGCGATGGCGAGGTCGAGCCGGGCGGCCACCACCACCCGCGAGAGGATGTCGCGCCCGAGCTGGTCGGTGCCGAAGGGATGCGCCAGGGACGGGGCCTGGAGCGCGGCGGCCGTATCGGAGGCGAGCGGATCGTAGGGCACCAGCGAGGGCCCGAGCACCGCGCAGGCGACGAGGCCGAGGAGCAGCGCGAAGGCGAAGCCCGTGACCGGGTTGCCGGCGACGACGGTGCCGGCATGGGCCAGCGTCGCCGAGACTCCGCTGCGGGGACGGGCGGGGGTGAGGGCGGGTGAGCCGGTGGCGCTCATGCGGCCCCCGGACCCGCGGGTCGATCAGCCCGTAGGCGAGGTCGATCATCAGGTTCAGCACCGTGTAGAGCAGCGCCATCGCCAGGACGAAGCCCTGGACCGGGGCGAAGTCGGAGGCGATCAGCGCCTCGACCGCGTAGGAGCCGACGCCGGGCCAGGCAAAGACCTTCTCGACCAGGACGTTGGCGCCGAGCAGGAAGGAGAACACCATGCCCAGCGTCGTCACCACCGGCAGCATCGCGTTGCGGAGCGCATAGGTGACGACGACCCGGCGGCGCGACAGGCCGGCGGCCCGGGCGGTGCGGACGAAATCGGCGGCGAGCACCGCCAGCATCGCCGCCCGGGTGATGCGGGCGATGGGGGCGAGCGCGAAGATCGCGAGCGTCAGGCCCGGCAGGACGATCTGGGCCAGCGCCGCCCGGAAGGTCTCGAGGTCGCCGGCCAGGAGGCTGTCGATGAGGAGGAAGCCGGTCAGCGTCGGCGGCGGCGAGGCGAAGGCGTCGAGGCGCCCGAGCGGCGCCGGGGCCCAGCCGAGCACGAAGTAGAACACGTAGACGAGGAGAAGCCCGGTGAAGAAGACCGGCAGCGACACGCCCGCCGTCGCCACCACCCGGCAGGCGTGATCGACGAGCGAGCCTTGCCTGAGTGCTGCCGCGACCCCGAGGGGCACCGCGACGAGGAGCGAGAGGACGAGGCCGAAGAGCGTCAGCTCGGCCGAGGCCGGCAGCCGGGCGCCGAGATCAGCGGTCACCGGCTGGCCGGTGGTCAGCGAGCGGCCGAGATCGCCCCGGGCGAGGTCGGCGACGTAGCGGGCGAATTGCTCCGGCAGCGGCCGGTCGAGGCCGAGCTCGGTGCGGATCTGGGCGATGGCCTGCGGGGTCGCGGCCGGGCCGGCGAAATAGGCCGCGGTGTCGCCGGGCAGCACCCGGGTGAGCAGGAACGACACCACGACGACCCCGGCAAGCGCCGGGAGGGTGGTGGCGAGGCGGTCGAGGAGCGTGCGCAGCATCGTCGTGTGGCCCTCCTGGGTGTGGGTGTCGCGGATCTTGCGGACAAGACGAGGCGCGGGTCTTGAACCCTCCCCCCTCTGCGGGGGAGGGGCTAACCAGCGCCTCTTCTTTCCCCTGACAGTTCAGCGAAAGAGGAAGGGGGCAGCCACGCGCCCTACGACGCCGTCCCCTTGGTCAGATACCGGAAATCCGGCTCCCGGCACGGCTGGAACTGGTAGCCGTTGATCGTGCGCTGCATCGCGACGTCGTGGGTCGGCTGGGCGATCGGCACCATCGGCACCTCGCGCTCGGCGAGCGAGACGAAATCGATCACGCTCTTCCGGTAGACCGCCGGATCGTCGGTGAAGCGGGCGGTGTCGATCAGCGTGTCGAGCGCCGGGTTCTGGTACGAGGCGATGTTGAAGATCGAGTTCGCCCCGTGCAGGGTCCAGAACAGGTAGTAATCCGGGTAGTCGAGCCAGCCGGCGAACCGGTTGAGCACCATCGGGTTGGTCTTCTTGGAGATTTCGCCGCGGAAGTTGGCGCCCGGAATTTTTCCGATCTCGACCGTGATGCCGATCCCGGCGAGCGCCTCCTTGATCAGCACCGCCATCGGCTCGGCGACGGTGGCGTTGCCGGCATCGAACAGCAGCGTGGTCGTGAGCCCGCCCGGTGCGGCCGCCTGGACCAGGGCCTTCGCCTTCGCCGGATCGGTCCGGTAGGGGAAGGGTTGCGGCCAGGCGACAAGCGGCGTCTCCGGCCCGCCCGACATGTCGAGGCCGCGGCCGAACAGCGAGGCCTGGAGGATCTTCTCGTAGGGCAGCACCCAGGCGACCGCCTGGCGCAGGCGCACATCGGTGAACGGCCCGACCGCGGTGTTGAGATAGACCGACCAGACCCCGTTCGGGATCGGCACGCCGACGACCTTGATCTTGCCGGCGTCGATCAGGTCCTTGAAGTCCTTCGGCGGCAGCCCGTACGAGATGTCGGCGTCGCCCTTCTCGATCAGTGCCCGGCGGGTCGAGGGCGAGGCGATGTCGCGGGCGATGACCCGGCGCAGCTGCGGCAGCTTGCCGGACGCCCAGGCATCGTTGCGGGCATAGATCGTCTCGACGCCGGGCTTCCAGCTCTCGACCCGGTATGCGCCCGAGCCCGCGACGTTGTTCTTGAGCCATTCCTTGGCCCACGGATCGCCGCCGCCGTTGGCCTTCGCCAGTTCCGCATCGATCACGAACGGAATCGTCACGGCGAGATTCGACATCGTCATCTTGTCCTTGCGGACGAAGTCGATGCGGAAGGTCTTGTCGTCGAGGGCGACGAACTGCTCGGGCTTCTCCAGCGAGCCGGCATTCATCTGCGTGGTGGCGAAGCCGCCGATCGAGACCGCCCGGTCGAGCGACCACTTCACGTCCCTGGCGGTGACGGGCCTCCCCGAGTGGAACTTGGCGTCCCGGAGCTTGAAGGTGCAGCTCATCCCGTCGGAGGCGACCTGCCAGCTCTCGGCCAACTCCCCTTCCATCTCGCCCATCTTCACGGCGTTGCCGCCGCCGCCCGGAATCGGCACCGGCTTGAAGCGCAGGAGGCGGTCGTAGCAGTTCAGGGCCACGCCGTTCACCGGCTGCGAGGCGCCGATGCCCTGCATGTCGAGGGAGTTCGGCCCGTATTCCTGCACCAGGAGCAGGGTCTCGTTGCGGGTCGGGTTCTGCGCCTTCGCCTGCGATCGCGCCACGAACGGCGCGGCGAGCCCGGCGGCGAGGGCGGTGCGACGGGTGATCATGCGGCACGGGCCTTAGGTCGAGAGGAGGCGGGCGCCCACGATCGCCGGCGTGACGCCACCGCGGGCTCAGGTTCGGATCGGCACCGGAAATTGCATGCAACACGGGAAGAGTGCATGCATTCTGCGGATCTTGCACGCATCTTGTTTGAGCGGGCTCGCCGTAATTTCAGGCATGCCTGCGCGGTGACGATGCGGCAGGGTGCGGGCCGTTGGCGATGGGGCTGAGATGGACGAGGCGGCAGGACGGACGCGGACCGAGCGGCTGGCGGCCGAGATCGCCGAGGCGATCGTCACCGGGGCGCTGGCGCCGGGCCACCGCCTCGACGAGCAGGCGCTGGCGGACCGCTACGGCGTGTCGCGCACGCCGGTGCGCGAGGCCCTGCGCCAGCTCGGCACCTCGGGCCTCGTCGAGGTGCGGCCGCGCCGGGGCGCGGTGGTGGCGCAGGTGACGCCGGCCCAGCTCGCCGAATTGTTCGTCGCCATGGCGGAGATCGAGGCGACCTGCGCCCGGCTCGCCGCCCAGTCGATGAGCCCGCTCGAACGCCGCCGCCTCGACGCGCTCCACGAGGCCATGGCGGAGCTGGTCCGGGCCGACGACCCGGCGGACTATGCGCAGGCCAACACGGCGTTCCACGGCGCGATCTATGCCGGCGCCCACAATGCGGTCCTGTCCGACTTCGCGCGCTCCTTGCGCCGCCGCCTCCAGCCCTACCGCGAGGCGCAGTTCCGCCAGGCCGGGCGGCTCGACCGCTCGCATGCCGAGCACGGAGCGGTCGTCGCCGCGATCCTGGGCGGGCGGGTGGAGGAGGCGCATGCGGCGATGCTGCGGCACGTCACGCTGGTGGAGAGCGCGGTGGAGGGGTTGCTGGTCAGGGGGGCGGGGGAGGAGGCAGGCTCGGAGCAGCCCTCGCCGAAGCGGTTACCGGTTCGACGATGAGAATGATGTAAAAATAATAGTATCAGAAGTATTATTTGTTCAACTCATAATGAAAGCCTGTTTGATTGACTCAAGCACCTACTTCCACACACGACCTCATCCTGAGGTGTCAGTCGATTGAAAATCGACTGACCTCGAAGGAGGGCTCCAGGGATCGCGAGGACTTCTGGAGCCCTCCTTCGAGGCTCCTTTCAGTCGCACCTCAGGATGAGGTCGCGAGAGGGATGGAAAAGGTCGTTGCAGCTGAATTTCGCAAGTCAAACAGGCTCTGAAAGACACGATAGGTTGCTCGATATGGCGGCGACGTCCGCCGCGCGTGAACCCTCCCCCCTCTGCGGGGGAGGGTGCCCCGCGGATGCGGGGCGGGAGAGGGGACGACGCTTCCGCAGAGGTCGCGACCGTGATGACGGGCGCCCCCTGGATCAGCGTCGCGCTGCCCCTCTCCCGGCCCCTGCTGACGCAGGGCCCACCCTCCCCCGCAGAGAGGGGAGGGTTCGTGCTCCCGTCCGTCGCTCCCGCCCCTACTCGTTATCCCCCGGATCGCCGCGATGACCGCATCGGTGACCTGGCGGGTCGTCGCCCGGCCGCCGAGATCGGGGGTGTGCAGGCTCCGATCGGCGGTCACCCGCTCCACCGCGCGCATCAGCCGGTCGGCGGCAGGCCCCTCGCCGAGATGCTCCAGCATCTGGCAGGCGGTCCAGAAAGTCGCGATCGGGTTGGCGATGCCCTTGCCGGCGATGTCGAAGGCCGAGCCGTGGATCGGCTCGAACATCGACGGGAACTTGCGCTCCGGGTTGATGTTCGCGGTCGGCGCGATGCCGAGCGAGCCGGCGAGCGCCGCGGCGAGATCCGACAGGATGTCGGCGTGCAGGTTCGTCGCCACGATGGTGTCGAGGGTCTCGGGCTTGATCACCATCCGCATCGTCATGGCGTCGACCAGCATCTTGTCCCAGGTCACGTCCGGGAACTCTTGCGCCACCTCGGCGGCGATCTCGTCCCACATCACCATGGCGTGGCGCTGCGCGTTCGACTTCGTGACGACGGTGAGCAGCTTGCGCGGGCGGCCCTGGGCGAGCTGGAAGGCGTAGCGGATGATGCGGGTGACGCCGGTGCGCGTCATCATCGAGACGTCGGTGGCGACCTCTTCCGGGTGGCCCTGGTGGACCCGGCCGCCGACGCCGGCATACTCGCCCTCGGAATTCTCGCGCACGATCACCCAGTCGAGCTCCGGCCCCGAGACATGGCGCAGCGGGCTGGTGATGCCGGGCAGGATCCGCGTCGGGCGGACATTGGCGTACTGGTCGAAGGGCTGGCAGATCGCGAGCCGCAGGCCCCACAGGCTGATGTGGTCGGGCACGTCCGGCGCGCCGACCGCCCCGAAGAAGATCGCGTCGTGGTTCCTGATCCGCTCGCGGCCGTCGGCCGGCATCATCACGCCATGGGTCCGGTAATACTCCGAGCCCCAGTCGAAGTGGTCGAACCGGAACCGGAACGTGCCGGTCTTCTCGGCCAGCGCATCCAGAACCTCGATGCCGGCGGCGATGACCTCGATGCCGATGCCGTCGGCCGGGATCGCCGCGATGGTGTAGGTCTTGGTCATGACGGGTTTCCGTGAGGGGCGGAGGACGACCGGGCCGCCGGGGCGGCAGCCGGTCTCCGATCCGGCCGACCGGCCCGTCGAGATGGCCGATCGCGCCGATCGTGGCAATGCCGGCCGCCCCACCCGGACCATCACGCTCCGCCCCCCGCGTGGCGGCGCGCCCTTAAAACTCCGCCACCTTCCCCCAGGCCGAGGCGCCGAAGCGGTCGGGGTGGTAGGGCTTGGGATCGACGATCGGGTCGGCGCCCGAGACGATGTCGGCGATGAGGTGGCCGGCGCCCGGGCCGATGCCGAAGCCGTGGCCGGAAAAGCCCGCCGCCAGGACGAGGCCGGGCACGCCCGTCACCTCGCCGATGCCCGGCACGCCGTCCGGGGTCGAATCGACGTAGCCGGCCCAGGAGGCGGTGACCGAGGTCTCGCGCAGGGCCGGCAGCATCTCGAGGGCGCGGCGGTGGGTCTCGGCGATGAGCGTCGCGTCGGGGCGGGGATCGAGGATGCGCATCCGCTCCATCGGCGTCGGCCGGTCGAGGCGCCACTTCTTCACGCCCTCGTGGCCGCTGCGCCAGGCCTCGGTGCCGCCGGGCGCCAGGACGCGCCAGCGCTTGGCGAACATCGGCACGAATTCGCGGGCGAACAGGATCTGCTGCGGGGTGGGGTCGACCCGGGCCCGCCCGCTGATCGCCAGGTTGTAGCCGCCGCTCTCGCCGCGGCGCGTGAGCGAGATGCCGGCGGTGTAGAGCGCGTCCGGCAGGCCGGAGACGTTGGGGCCGACCGCCATGATCGACTGGCGCACCGCCGCCTGCGGGAAGCGGATGCCGACCTGGCGGACGAAGGACGAGGCCCAGGCGCCGCCCGCCATCACCACCGTGCGGGTGCGGATGGTGCCCTTCTCGGTCACCACGCCGCAGACCCGCCCGCCCTCGAGCTCGAGGCCGCGGGCGGCACAGAACTGGTGCACCGTGCCGCCATACTTCATCACGCCCAGCGCCCCTACCGGCACCGCCCGCGAGGTGTCGGCGATGCCGTCGGTCGGCGAGAACACGCCGCCCTTCCAGGCGCGCCCGGTGGCACGACCGTGCTCGCGCGCTTCCGCCGCGCTCAACACGTGGGTAACCACGCCCTCGCCGGCCGCGAAGTCGCGCCACTTCGCCCAGCGCTCGATCTCGGCCTCGTCGTTGCTGAGATAGAGCAGGCCGCAGCGCCGGAAGCCGACATCCTCGCCGATCTCGGCCTTCAGGCGATCCCACAGGTCGAGGCTCTTCGTCGCCATCGGCAATTCGCGGGCATCGCGGTTCTGCTGCCGGCACCAGCCCCAGTTGCGGCTCGACTGCTCGGCACCGATCCGGCCCTTCTCGACCAGCGCGACGCGGACGCCGCGGCGCGCCAGGTAATAGGCCGTGAAGGTGCCGACCACGCCACCGCCGATCACCACGACGTCGGCCGCGTCCGGCAGGTCCGGCGTCGTGTCGATGTGAAGGAGAGGTGCTGGCATGACGGGCTCCGTTTGACGGACGGCAACCTAGCAGGCCGCTCCCGGGCGATCCCGCTGGAGAGCCCGGGCGCCGCAGCATTTTCCGCCGTGCGCCGGGCCGATCCTGCGCGTTCCTCGCGCGCCGGGCCGGGACGGGCGACCGCGTCGGCGCCGATCGCCGGCGTGCCGGAACGGCCGGCGGCCTGCGCGAGCCGCCGGCTCTCGGCGTGGCGCTTGCACGGAGGTGAAGGCCGGCGGCATCGTCCGCACCGGGCTGCCGGGGAGGTGCGGCGGATGCGAGCCGCCCCGGAGGCTCAGCGGAGGGCACCCCCTCGCCCCGACCTCGGGAATGTATAGACATGGAGATGAGGTCGTCGGGGTCGGTTGCGAACGGGAGGCACCCGGATCACGGCGGCATGGACGAAAATGCCGTGATCCGGCGTCGCGGCGGTGGCGCCGCGCGCTTGCCAAGCCCGCCCAATTGTCTATACATGAAAGCAACACTACAATCGCTCTCCGGCTGGGGCACCGGCCTCGCGCGGGGTTGTCCCTCATGCCGTGCCGGACGGGACGGCCATGGCTCCGTGCCGGCGGGGAGACCGCGCATCCGCCGCCGCACCGGATGTCCTTGGCGCTTTTCCCGCCTACGAGGATCCTGCCATGACCCTGACCTTCCACCCGGGACGCGTGTCGCTCCAGGACCTCGAACGCGTCTATCGCGACGGCGTGGCGGTGCGGCTGGAGCCGGATTGCGACGCGGCCATCGCGCGGGGCGCGGCCCGGATCGCCGCCATCGCCGAGGGCGAGGCGCCGATCTACGGCATCAATACCGGCTTCGGGAAACTGGCCTCGATCCGGATCGCGCCCGGCGACCTCGCCACGCTCCAGCGCAACCTGATCCTGTCGCATTGCTGCGGCCTCGGCGACCTCCTGGAGCCCGAGGTCGTGCGGCTCGTGATGGCCCTGAAGCTCGTCTCGCTCGGCCGGGGCGCCTCCGGCGTGCGCCTCGCGATCGTGCGCCTCATCGAGGCGATGCTCGCCCGCGGCGTCGTCCCGGCCATTCCCGGCCAGGGCTCGGTCGGGGCCAGCGGCGACCTCGCGCCGCTCGCCCATCTGGCCGCCGTGATGATCGGCGAGGGCGAGGCCTTCCTCGACGGCGAGCGCCTGCCCGGCGCCGAGGCCCTGCGGCGCGCCGGGCTGGAGCCGGTGGTGCTCGCCGCCAAGGAAGGGCTGGCGCTCATCAACGGCACCCAGGTCTCGACGGCCCTGGCTTTGGCCGGCCTGTTCCGGGCCTTCCGGGCCCTGCGCACCGCGCTCGTCACCGGCGCCCTGTCGACGGACGCCGCGATGGGCTCCTCCGCCCCGTTCCATCCCGAGATCCATTCGCTGCGCGGCCATCGCGGCCAGATCGATGCCGGCGCGGCCCTGCGGGCGCTCCTCGACGGCTCGGCGATCCGCGAAAGCCACGTCGAGGGTGACGAACGGGTTCAGGATCCCTACTGCATCCGCTGCCAGCCGCAGGTGGTGGGGGCCTGCCTCGACCTCCTGCGGCAGGCCGGACGCACCCTCGAGATCGAAGCCAACGCCGTCACCGACAACCCCCTGGTGCTGTCCGACGGCGAGGTCGTGTCGGGCGGCAACTTCCACGCCGAGCCGGTCGCCTTCGCGGCCGACCAGATCGCGCTCGCGGTCTGCGAGATCGGCTCGATCGCGCAACGGCGGATCGCGCTGCTGGTCGACCCGGCCCTGTCCTTCGGCCTGCCGGCCTTCCTGGCGAAGAAGCCGGGCCTGAATTCCGGGCTGATGATCGCCGAGGTGACCTCGGCGGCGCTGATGAGCGAGAACAAGCAGCGCGCACACCCGGCCTCGGTCGATTCGACGCCGACCTCCGCCAACCAGGAGGACCACGTCTCGATGGCCTGCCACGGCGCCCGCCGCCTGCTGCCGATGACCGAGAACCTGTTCGGCATCCTCGGCATCGAGGCCCTGGCCGGCGCGCAAGGCGTCGAGCTGCGCGGGCCGTTGCGGACGAGCCCGGAACTGGAACGGGCGCTCGGCGCGATCCGTGCGGCGGTCCGCCCCCTGGAGGAGGACCGCTACCTCGCGGACGACCTGCGGGCGGCCGCTGGCTTGGTGGCGGACGGTACGATCGAGGGGAGCCTGTCCGCTGGGATTCTGCCGGGTTTGGCGGTGGGGTGAGTTCGTTCAGGGTCGCTCCGCTTGTGAGCAGCGTTCAACTTTTTTCCCAGGACGCCGCCGTGCATGACCCTCCCCCCCTCTGCGGGGGAGGGTGCCCGGCGGAGCCGGGCGGGAGAGGGGAACCCCGCTTCCGGAAAGGTCGCGACCATGGTGACGGGCGCCCTCTGGATCAGCGTCGCGCTGCCCCTCTCCCGGCTCCTGCTGACGCAGGGGCCACCCTCCCCCGCAGAGGGGGGAGGGTTACGCGCATCAGCGTTGAGCGTGTGTAATTCAAATCAGGGTGTTTTGATTTTAGCCTATTTTTCCAGAAAGAACATGGGCCGGATCTCATCATATAAACAATATTCAAGTCATATCTTAGCGTATTTAGCGAAGACGCGTTCTTCATTGTCCCAGACAGGCCACACCACCGAGAAGGACCACGCCCCATGCGCCTCCTGAAGGCCGAGGATCACCGGCGCATGCCGTGGAAGAACGGCGGCGGCGAGACCGTCGAGATCGTCGTCCATCCCCCGGAGACCGGGCTCGGCGGGTTCGACTGGCGGGTCTCCATGGCGACAGTCGCGGCGGACGGGCCGTTCTCGCCGTTTCCCGGCATCGACCGGACGCTCGCGCTCCTCGACGGCGAGGGAATGGACCTCGCCGTCGAGGGGCACGGATCGCATCGCCTGACGCCGGGTTCCCCGCCGCTGGCCTTTCCCGGCGACGCACCGGCCGCAGCCCGCCTCGTCGCCGGGGCGATCACGGATCTCAACGTCATGACCCGGCGGATCGCCTGCCGGCAGCGGGTGACGCGGCTCCGCGGCACCGTTCCGCCCTTCGCAGCGGGCGGGCGCTGGATCATCCTCGTCGCCGTCGCGCCGTCGGCCGTCATGGTGGATGGCCGGACGGTCTCGCTCGGAGGCCGCGACGCCCTCCTGCTGGAGGGCGGGGCGACGATCGCGGGCGACGGCATCCTCGACCTCGTCGTGATCGAGATCGACCCCGTCGGGCCGTCATAGCGGCGGGGCGGAGACGAGCCCTTGCGCCCGGCCCTCGCCGAGGAGCCAGCGGTGGAAGGCCCGGGCGCCGGTCTTGCGCAAGGAATCCGGGTTCCAGGCCAGGTAATAGGGTTCGGGCAGGGGCAGCCGCAGGTCGAACGGTATGACGAGCTTGCCGGTCTCCAGTTCCGGCCCGATGAAGGCGAGCTGCCCGAGGACGAAGCCCTGGCCGGCGAGCGCCGCATCGATCGCGCTGCCGGACAGGCCGTAGGTCAGGTTGGCGGGCGGCGGCCGGGCGCCGATCAGCCGGCCCCACTCGGCCCAGCCGGGATTCTCGCCGAAGCGCGGATCCCAGGTGATGTGCAGCAGGGGACAGCGCAGGATGTCCTCCGGGCCGGACAGGCGCCGCCCCTCGATCAGGGCGGGCGCGCAGACCGGCACGAGGGAATCGGTGAACAATTCGGCGCGGTGCGGCGGATGCTGCCGGCCGCCGTAATAGATGCGCAGGTCGGCCGCGCCCTGGCCCAGATCCGGCTCCGCATCGCTGCCGACGAGGGAGACCCGGGCCTGGGCGTCGAGCTCGGTCCAGTCCCGCATCCGGCGGCCGATCCACTTGCCGAGCACCGTCGTCAGGCAGGACAGCACGATCACGTCGGCATTCGCGTCCCGCAAGGCGGCGCCGGCCTCGGCGAAGGCCGCGAAACCCTGGCGGATCCGCGCGTGGTAGGTTTTTCCGAGCGGCGTCAGGCGCAAGGCCCGGCCGTCATGCTCCACGAGCCGCGCCGCCAGCGCCGCCTCAAGCTTGCGCAAGTGCTGGCTGACCGCGCCCGGCGTCACCCCGAGATCGGCGGCGGCGAGCGCCAGGCTGCCCGTCCGCCCGAGGGCGTCGAAGGCCTGGAGCGCGTTCAGCGGCGGCAGGGAGGACATGATGCGTGGACCCTCCTGCCCCGGCCAATCCGGGAAGCGGACAGATTTTCTAAAGCATGAAGCAGAATTTCTCCGGTCCCGGCAAGCCCGTCCCCGGGCATACTGCGCCCGCCAGGCCGCGCCGCACGAACGAGGAGATCCCGCGAATGACCCGACCGGACAAGCTCAAGCTCGGCACGTTCGTCTACACGTTCGGCTTCCACCCGGCGGCGTGGCTGCATCCGGACAGCGACGTGCGCGGCGCCAACGACCTCGGCCACCTGACCCGCTGCGCGAAGATTTCCGAGACGGCGAAACTCGATTTCATGTTCTTCGCCGATTCTCCGGCATGCGCGGTCGGCGAGGCGGGCGCGCTTTCCCGCAATCCCACCAAGATGAACCGCTTCGAGCCGATCACCGCGATCACGGCCCTGTCGCAGCACACCGACCGGATCGGGTTCGTGGCCACCGCCTCGACGAGCTACTACGAGCCCTACAACATCGCCCGGCTGTTCGCCTCGGCCGATCACATCTCCCGCGGCCGGATCGCCTGGAACGTCGTCACCTCGGACCACGACGAGACCGGCTACAACTACAACCGCGAGGGGCTGCCCCCCCATGCCGAGCGCTACGAGCGCGGCGAGGAATTCCTCGATACCGTGTTCGGCCTCTGGGACAGCTTCGAGGACGACGCCCTGCTCCTCGACCGGGAGAGCGGCGTCTATCACGACAAGGACAAGCTCCACGCGCTCAACCACAAGGGCAAGCACTTCCAGGTCCGCGGCCCGCTCAACATCGCCCGCACGCCGCAGGGCCGGCCGGTGATCGCCCAGGCCGGCGGCTCCGAGCAAGGCATGGAACTGGCTGCCCGCACCGCCGAGATGGTGTTCTCGCTCGCCTCGAACATCGAGAAGAACCGGGCCTTCTACGCCAACGTGAAGGGGCGGATGGCCCGCTACGGCCGCGACGTGAACGACCTCAAGATCCTGCCCGGCATCGTCATCAATGTCGGCGAGACCCAAGCGGAGGCCGAGGCGAAGGCCGAGGCGCTGGTGAAGCTGATGCACCCCGATGTCGGGCTCCTGATGCTCCAGGAATTCCTGGAGACCGACCTCCACGGCGCCGACCTCGACAAGCCGTTCCCGATGGACCGGATGCCCGCCTCGGCCAAGGGCTCGAAGGCGATGTTCGAGGAGCTGAAGGAATTCGTCACGCAGGGGCACACGATGCGCGAGCTGATCACGCATTACGCCCGGCGCCACACCGGCAACGGGCTGACCGGCACGCCGGCGCAGGTGGCGGATTTCATGCAGGAATGGTTCGAGACGAAGGCCGCGGACGGCTTCATCCTGATGTGCCCGACCCTGCCGTCGAGCCTGGAGGACTTCACCCGCCTCGTCGTCCCCGAATTGCGCCGCCGCGGCCTGTTCCGCGAGGAATACGAGGGGGCGACATTGCGGGACAATCTCGGCTTGTCCACACCCGCAAACCGTTACGCGGCGGCCCGCGGGAGGGTATGAGCATGACGATGGCGATGCGGATGCCCCGGGAGGGGCTGCCTCGGGGCATGGGCGATGGGGGAGCGGCGGCGATGAGCGGAGACGAGGCCGGCCCCGTGCTGCGGCCGGGCGATGCCGAGACCTTCCGCGAGGTCTGGCGGGGCGTCGGCTCGACCGTGGCGCTGGTCGCGACCGAGCACGGCGCCGCCCGTCACGCGATGCTGGCGACGGCGGTCAGCTCGGTCTCGATGGACCCGCCCTCGCTCCTCGTCTGCGTCAACCGCACCGCCTCGGCGCACGGCGCCTTGCGGGCGCGCGGTGCCTTCTCGCTCGGCATCATGGGCTCGCCGCAGCGCGACCTCGCCGCCGCGATCGCCCAGGCGCCCTCCGCGACGCGCTTCGACCACGGCACCTGGCGGCCGCTGCGGACGGGCGGCGAGGCGATCGAGGGGCTGCCCTGGCTGGAGGAGGCGCAGGCGACCCTCTTCTGCGCAATCGACGTGAGTCACGATTACGGCACGCATTCGGTCCTGATCGCCCGGATCGCCGGCGCGATCGGCGCGCGGGGGATCGACCCGCTGCTGTATTGCGACGGGGGGTACGGGCGGTTCGCGGTGGGGGAGGGGTAAGGCAACCTCGACCAAGACGAGAAGAGCGCGGGTTTCCCCTTCCTCCTTTGCAGGCAGGTCTGTCCGGTGAAAGATTGAGGCGCGAGTTTTCCCCTCTCCCCGCGGGCGGGGAGAGGCCTTCACCCCCCTCGTCGGGGGTGAAGGGAGCCCGCAGGGCGAGGGTGAGGGGGTATCTCAGGATGAGGCTCTTCCGGAACCTCACCCTCACCCTCGCTCCGGCTGCGCCTCCGCTCACTTCATCGACGACAAGGTCGATGAAGTCCTCTCCCCGCCCGCGGGGAGAGGGGGATTTCCCGCGCCTCTTCTTTTCCCCGGACAGCCCTGCTTTGCAGGGGAGGGGAAACCCGCGCCACTTTCTGCCGCCGGCCAGACCTCACCCCCGCGACGCCCCGCCCCCCGCATCCGGCCCGAAATTCGCGACCAGCTGATGCTCGCTGCCGGGATAGAGCAGCCTGACCCCCGTCACCCACTCGCCCGCGGCCTGGGTGCGCCGGACGATCTCCAGGCAGGCCTCGCCGACCGCGAGTTCCAGCATCTTGGCCTCGGTCACGGTCGCGTTCACCGCCCGGACGCGGTGGCTCGCCACGCTCCAGGGCACGGCGTCGAGCAGCCAGGCGCCGGGCGCCAGCGCGGAGAAGTCCTGGTCCTTGGCGCCCTCGGCGACGGCGGGGTTGATCAGGCGGGTCTCGAGGCAGAACGGGCGGTCGTCGGCGAGATGCAGGCCCTGCAGCCACAGCACCTCCCCGGTCCCGGGTGCACCGAGGAGCAGCGCGTCCTCCTCCCGGCCCGGCCGCATCCGCCGCGCGATGAGGTGGAAGCGATAGGCGCGGCCCGAGCGGCGGACCTCGTCGCGGATGTCGGCGATCGCCACCACGGCGGATTCGGCCCGCGGCTGCGCGACCTGCGTCCCGCTCTTCTTGCGCCGCACCAGGAAGCCCTCGCGGGCGAGCTGGCCGAGCGCCTTGTTCATGGTCATGCGCGACACGCCGTAGCGCTCGGCCAGATCCGTCTCGACCGGGAGCTGCGACCCCGGCGGCCAGCGCCCGTCGACGATGAGCGAGCGGATGTCCTCGACGATGTGGTCGTGCCGCGTCGCCCCTTTCGCAATGTCGGAGGCCAGCTCGGACGGATCCGCGCCGTGGGCCTTCCCGCGGGTCGTCCGCCCTGTTCCGCTCACGCCGGCTTCAGCAACATGGCCGCCCCGCGATCGAGGTAGGTTTCGAGGAACTGGGTCAGGCGCGGATGGCGCGGGGCGGCGAACAGCTCCGCCGGCGTCCCGTTCAGGAGGACGCGGCCGTGATCCAGGAAGGCGATGCGCTGGCCGACGCTCGCCGCAAAGCCGATCTCGTGGGTGACGACCACCATCGTCATGCCCTCCTGCCCGAGATCGCGCATGACGGTCAGCACCTCGCCGGTCAGTTCGGGATCGAGCGAGGCGGTCGGCTCGTCGAAGAGCAGGATCTCCGGTTCGAGCGCCAGCGCCCGGGCGATCGCAACGCGCTGCTGCTGACCGCCCGACAACTCGGACGGGTAGTGCCGGGCCCGCGCCTCGAGGCCGACGCGGCGCAGCTGCGCCATGCCGCGCGCGTCGGCCTCCTGTCGGGACAGTCCCTTCACGGTGACGAGCGCCTCGGTGACGTTGCCGAGCGCCGTCATGTGCGGCCAGAGGTTGAACTGCTGGAACACCATGCCGATGCCGGAGCGCACCTTGCGGATGCGCGGCGGCGCCAGGCGGAGGCGCGTGCCGTCCGGCCGCTCCTCGAAGCCGAGCGGCTGCCCGTCGATCAGGATCGTGCCGCGCGTCGCCTCCTCCAGGAAGGCGATGCAGCGCAGGAGCGTCGACTTGCCCGAGCCCGACGGGCCGATCAGGCAGGTGGTGGCGCCCCGCGCGATCTCGAGGTCGATCCCGTGCAGGACCTCGGTGTGGCCGTAGCTCTTGCACAAGCCGCGGATGGAGATGGCGGAGGAGGTCATGCGAACCTGAACTTCGAGAGCCGGGTTTCGAGCGCCCGGCCGGCCCAGCCGCAGGCCTCGACCAATCCCCAGTAGATGATCGCGAGCAGGAACAGCGCTTCCACGAAGGCGTATTGCTGCGAGCCGAGCGCGCTGATGACCGCCGTCGCCTCGGGCACTGAGATGATCGACAGAACCGCGGTCTCCTTGACCAGGATCACCGCCATGTTCACGCATTGCGGCAGGACCAGCATGGTCATCTCCGGCACCAGGATGCGCCGCACGATCTGGGCCCGGCTCAAGCCGACGCACTGCGCCGCCTCGACATGGCCCCGCGGCACGGCGGCAAATCCCGCCCGGAAGATCTCGGAGAAATAGGCCGCGGCGTAGACGGTGAGGCCCAGCAGCCCGGCCGGCACCGGATCGAGGCTGATCCCAACGAACGGGCCGCCGAAATAGAGCAGGAAGATCTGGATCAGGAACGGCGTGCCGCGCAGCACCTCGACCGCGAGGCGCAGGCCGAGGCTCAAGGGGCGCGGCCCGAAATGCCGGAGCGCCGCGACGACGAAGCCGAGGCCGGCGCCCAGGACCGTGGCGGCGAGCCAGATGCCGAGCGTGACCTTGAGCCCGGACAGGATGGCCGGCAACGCCGCGACGATGACCGAGACGTCGAAGCTCATGCCAGCCGCCCCCGGCGCAAGGCCCGTTCGGTCAGGCTGCCGCCGGCCGCCACGATCCAGTTGATCGCCAGATACAGGCCGCCGGCGACCGAGTAGAACACGAGCGGCTCGTAGGTCGAGGCGGCGAGGTTCTGCGCCGTGCGCGTCAGCTCGATCACGCCGACCACCGAGACCAGCGAGGACGCCTTCAGGATCAGGATCGCCTCGTTGACGAGAGCCGGCACCGTGAGCCGCAGCGCGATCGGCGCGCGGATGCGGCGGAATTGCTGCCAGGGCGACAGGCCGGCCATGTCGGCGGCTTCCAGCAGGCCGCGCGGCACGCTGGTGAAGCCGCCGCGCAGGTTCTCCGCCTGGTAGGCGGCGGTGCAGAGCGACAGGCCGATCAGCGCCGCCACCACGCTCGGGACGGCAAGGCCGATCGCCGGCAGGAGGTTGTAGATCAGGAGAAGCTGGACGAGGAGCGGGACGCCGCGGAAGAAGCTCACGAACAGGGCCGCGGGCCAGCGCAGCCAGGGACGCGGCGAGAGCTTGGCCGCGCAGACCAGGATGCCGATCAGGAGGCCGATCCCGATCGAGGCGACGCTGATGACGACCGTGTACCCGGCCGCGATCAGCATCAGTTCGAACAGTCGCGCGGACATCGGGCGCTCGCGGTCGCGGGCTTGGCTCAGAAGCTCGGCTCGGGTGCCACGTCCGGCGTGTCGAACGCGGTGCCGAACCACTTCTCCTGCAGCTTCTTCATCCGGCCGTCGGCCTTGATCTTGACGAGCGCGGCCTGAACGGCGTCGAGCAGGGGCTGGTCGTCCGGCTTCTTGGTGCCGATATAGCCGAAATAGCTCTTCTGGCCGAAGGGCGGCTTGACGACCGCGAAGACGGCCGGCTGCTTTGCCGCGACGTAGGCGATGTTCGGCAGCGAGTTCGCCACGGCGGCGATGCGGCCCGCCGCGAGGTCGGCATAGGCCTCGTTGAAGCCCGGATATTCGCGCGTCTCGATCGGCTTCGGCAAGGTGGCGCCATAGGTCTTCGCTTGCGCGAGCTGCGCCGTCGCCTTGCCGGCGCCGACGGTCTTGCCGGCGATGTCCTGGGGCGCCTTGATCGTCTCGTCCTTGGCGCGCCGCAAGATCGCGACGGTCGCCTCGGCGACGGGCGACAGGAAGCGGTACCGCTCCATGCGCGCCTTGGTGATGGTGGCCGGACCCGCCACCATGTTGAACTGCCCCGCCTCGAGGGCCGGCAGCACGCCGTCCCACGGCAGCTCGACCCACTTGATCTTGACGCCGAGCTCCTTGCCGACCTCCGCGAAGGCATCGACGTTGAAGCCGGCATGCTCGCCGGTCGCGTCGATGAAGTCGAAGGGGGCGAAGGCCGTCTCGGTCCCGACCTTCAGGACGCCGTCCGCCTTGACGCGCGCCAGGGAGTCCTGAGCCTGGGCCAGGATCGGCGTGGTCATCATCAGGCCGAGCCCAAGAGTGATCTGTACGAAGATACGCTTGTTCATGCGGGGCTCCCACCGGAACAGTCAGCGCGCCTGAAACGGGCCGGCCGGTATTATGATTAGACATATGGGGACCATTCCTCCCCCGAAGTCAATCGGCCGGCCCGCGTCGCCCTGGGAAAAAATCGGGCACGGCGTGCCGTCGAAAGTGGCGCACGGGCCTGCCCGGGCGGGCCGGCAGGGCGTGGTGCGGTCGGGATCGGAGCTCAAATTTCTTGCAGCGGCGGGCGCGGCCGGTCTGCGCCGTCACGGGGCTGCGCAGACTGCCACGGCGCGGGACGGGCCGATGCCGCCGTCCCGCCCAGCGGTGGCGGGCCGGCGCAGGTGTCGTCCTACGGCTCGTCCGCAATCCCGGCCGGATCGCCGGCTCCGCGCCCCGGCTCGGGATCCAGGCCGACCGGCGGCCCTGGCCGCGTCGCGCCCTCGATGATGGCCTCCCACGACTTGCCCTGCGCCCTCAGGAACGCGATCGTGGGGCCGCCTGCGTTGCCGTAGACCCGGATTGTCCGCTCGTAGATGCGGGTGCGGTAGGGCTCCGGAGTCAGGGCCTTGAAATGGGCCGCCAGGCGCAGGCGCTCGGCATGGACCGTGCGCGCGATGGTTTCGGCCGGCACGCCGTCCCGGCGCAGCGAGGCCACGCGCTCGCGCAGTTCGGTCACGGCGGTCTCGTAGCGGGCGCGGAGGGTCATCGGGGGCCTGCCTTGCGGTCTTTCTGCGGCTGCCCGCCCGGCCAGTCGTGCAGGAACGGCGGCCGGGTCCGCGACGGAAACCTGCGATAGGACGACGATCGGGGCGGACGAGCGGCTGGCAGGCCGGCGCGCCGTCCGCTCAGAGCGCCTCCGCCTTCGCATGCAGGCCGAGCATCTGGTGCAGGATGCGGCCGAGCTGCTCGGCCGAATAGGGCTTGTGCAGCAGCTCGAAGCCGTGGGCATCCGATTGGGCGAGGACGTGGCTGTAGCCGGATGTCAGCACCACGGGCAGGTGCGGATGATGCGTCTGCAGCTCCTGCGCCAGGGCGACGCCGCCCATGCCCGGCATCACCACGTCGGAGAACACCAGGTCGAACCGGCTGCCTCCGCGGGCCAGCTCCTCCAGCGCCTCCTCGGCGTTGGCGGCCCAGACCGGCCGGTAGCCGAGATCCTCCAGGATCTGGGTCGCGAACTGGCCGACGCCGACATTGTCCTCGACCACGAGGATCCGCTGGCCGGTGCCCAGCGGAGCCAGGCCATCCTCCGGCGGACGCTCTCCGGCCGCCCGGTCCTCGCGGACCACTTCCGGCAGGTAGAGCGTGAACGTGGAACCCTGGCCCGGGATACTGCGCACGTCGACGTCGCCGCCCGACTGCTTGGCGAAGCCGAAGACCTGGGACAGGCCGAGGCCCGTGCCCTTACCGATCTCCTTCGTGGTGAAGAACGGCTCGAAGATCCGGCCGATCTGATCGTGCGGAATGCCCGTGCCGGTATCGGTCAGCGTCACGGCGGCGAACGGCTTCTGCGATCCCGCATGGCCGCGGATCGGGGGCAGGGCCGAACCGCAGGACACGTGCAGGGTCAGCGTGCCCTCGCCGTCCATGGCGTCGCGGGCATTGACCGCCATGTTGACCAGAGCCGTCTCGAACTGGCTCAGATCCGCCCGGATCAGGCAGGGTCCGTCCGGCACCTCGGTGACGATGCGCACCCGCGCGCCGGTCAGCGTGTCGAGCATGTCGGCGATTCCCCGCACCTTCTGGCCGACGTCGAAGACCTCCGGCTTGAGGGCCTGGCGCCGGGCGAAGGCCAGCAGCTGGCCGGTGAGCTTGGCGGCCCGCTCGACGGTGTCGGACACGGCATCGAGGTAGCGGCGCTTGCGCACCTCCGGCAGGTCGGGCCGGCGCAGGAAGTCGACCGAGGAGCGGATGATGGTGAGCAGGTTGTTGAAGTCGTGCGCCACACCGCCGGTGAGCTGGCCGACCGCCTCGAGCTTCTGCGACTGGCGCAGAGCCTCCTGGGCCTGGGCGAGCTCGGCCTGGCTCTGCAGCCGGTCGGTCACGTCCATGACGAACTGGTAGCAGCCGGTGCGCGCGCCCGCCGCGTCCCGCAGGGTGCGGAAGCTGATCTGGTAGGCGGCGCGGGCGCGGCCGGGATCGCCGTATTCCTCGACCACGGTGATCTCTTCGCCGGCCAGCCCCCGGCCCCAGCCGGCCCGCACCTGGGCCTGATGCTCGGGCTGGTCGGCCAGCAGGGCCAGCATGTTGTCGCCGACCGCCGGCCGCACGCCGTAGATGCGCTCGAACTCGTCGGCATTGGCCTTGTTGATGGCGAGGATCGTGTAGTCGAGGTCGGCCGCCATCACCATGATGTCGGTCCGCTCAACGATGGTGGCGAGCAGGTTGCGCTCCGCCGTGCGCTCCGAGACCTGCTGCTCCAGGGTCTCGTTGAGCTCCTGCAGGCGGCGCTCGCTCTCGGCCAGGCGATGCTCGGTCTCCTTGCGCCGGCTCAGGTCGACGGTCACGACCAGGAAGCTCTTGAAGCGGCCCTCCGCGTCGTCGAGGCGCCGGATGCTGGTGTTGGCCCAGATCGCGGTGCCGTCCGGGCGCCGGTAGCGCTTGTCGAGGGAGGTGCCGCGTCCCGTCTCGATCGTCTCGGCGACCGCCGCCAGGCTCGGCGACAGGTCGTCCGGATCGGTGACGGCGGTGAAGTCGAGCCCCAGCAGTTCGTCGGCGGATCGTCCGAGGATGCGGCAGAGTTCGGTGTTCACCCGCAGGAAGCGGCCGTCGGCGCCGACTTCGGACAGGCCGACGGCGGCACCGGTGAAGATCGCCGCCAGGCGCTCCTCGCTCTCCTTCAACGCCGTCTCGGCGCGGCCGCGCTCGATCGCCGCCTTGACGCGCTCGCCCACCTCCCGGATCAGGTTCTCCTCAGCCTGGGTCCAGGCGCGCGGGGTCGCGCTCTGCACGGCCCAGAGACCCACCCACAGCTCCTCCCGGAACAGGATGACGTCGACGTAGGCGGCGACCTGGCGCGACGTCAGGCCGGCGCGCGCCTCGACGCTGAACCGCGGATCGGCGGCGATGTCGCCGACCGCGACGACCGCGTTGTCGCGGTAGGCCGCCAGCAGGTCCGGGCCGAAATCCGCCAGCGAGTGCTTCCCGACGAGCGACACGACGCCCTTCGTATAATCCCGCTCGACGGTCATCAGGCTGCCGCCGATCTCGGCGTAGAAGACCCGGCTGGCGCCGACCCGCTCGCCGAGACGGCGGGCCGCGACCTCGGCGATGTCCGTCGGCGCGGTCAGCGGCCGCAGCGCGTCGCTGAGGTCGAGCAGGAAGGATTGCCGCTCCTCGTTGTCGTGGACCTCCGTTCGTGGTCGGCCCGTGACGAGGGGGGAGGGGCCCGGAATCGCCGTGCAGGCGCCGGAGAGACCCTCGACGCGCCCGGCCGCATCGCGGACCGGCGCGTAGTAGAGGGAGAACCGTGCCTCCTCGTGCCGGGGCCACGGTCCAGGCGATGCACGGGCCGGTCGGCATGGACCGGGCGGCCGGACGCGGCGACCTCTACGAGAGGTTCGAGATCGGCCCGGATGTCGGACCACACCTCGAGGTAGTCGCGCCCGAGGGCCGCCGGATGCCTGTCCCCGAGCATGTCGGCATAGAGATCGTTGTAGAGGAGCGTCCGCCCGCTCCCCCAGACGAGGAACATCGGCTGGTGCGAGGCCAGCATCGTGCCGACGAGCGTCGCCAGGGAGCACGGCCAGGTCGCGGGATCGCCGAGCGGCGAGGCGCCCCAATCGTGCCCGCGCATCAGCGTGCCCATCGCGCCACCATCGGCGAGGAACGCCGGGATGACGTAGAGGATGGCATCGGATCTGCCGTGCATGACGTCCCGTCTCCGCTCCGCGCGCGCGTTCGCGGCGCAACTGGCCGACCCGTCGCACGAACAGCCACGTCACCAGAGCACCACCTCTTTGACTTTTCGGTGGTGACACGAGGCGCCGTGGGCAGGGTCCGGTCGAACTCGCCCGTCTTGAGAAGCGGCACGCGCGTGCCGGCTTTTCCGTAGCGTGAGCGGTCTCACAGGCAGGCGCGCCTGTCAAAGCGGACGTTGGGGAAGGGCGATCTTCCGGGCGGCGGCTTTCGGACCCTGCGGCCAAGGCCCCGGGCGCGGCAATGGCGCCCTGCGCAGCGACATCGAGAGCCCGTACGGCTGATCGCGATCCGTCGTCCCGCCTGCCGCCTCATCCCGAAGTTTTGATCGCGGGCGGGATGAAAAATATCCCGCGATTTTTTCTCACAAGGCGAACGAACCCTTACCGCGCGATCAATTCCCGGATGCGGCTCGCCAGGGTGTCGACCGCGAAGGGCTTCGTCAGCACCGCCATGCCGGGTTCGAGCTGGCCGTTGCTGAGGAGCGCGGTCTCGGCATAACCGGTGATGAACAGCACCTTCAGGTCCGGCCGGGTGACGCGGGCGGCATCGGCCATCTGCCGGCCGTTCAGGCCGCCGGGGAGGCCGACATCGGTGATCAGCAGGTCGATCCGCGCATCGGAGCGCAGCACCTCGAGGCCGCCGCCGCCATCCGCCGCCTCGATCGCCGTGTAGCCCAGTTCGGCCAGCACGTCGGTGACCAGCATCCGCACGGTCGGCTCGTCGTCGACGATCAGCACGGTCTCGCCGGTCTCGGCGACCGGCCGCAGGGAGCCTTGCGGCGCCGCCTCCTCGGCTTGAGCCTCGCCGCGGTGGCGGGGCAGGTAGAGGCTGACGCTGGTGCCCTCGCCCTCGACGGAGTGGATGCGCACCTGGCCGCCGGACTGCTTGGCGAAGCCGTAGATCATCGACAGGCCCAGGCCCGTGCCCTGGCCCAGCGGCTTCGTCGTGAAGAACGGATCGAAGGCCTTGGCGACCACCTCCGGCGGCATCCCGATGCCGGTGTCGGAGACGGAGAGCGCCAGGTATTGTCCTTCCGGCAAGTCCTGGCGCAGCGAGGCCGGCCGGTCGATCCAGCGGTTGCCGGTCTCGATCGTGATCCGGCCGCCCTCGGGCATCGCGTCGCGGGCGTTGATGCAGAGGTTCAGGAGGGCGTTCTCGAGCTGGGACGGATCGACGAGCGCCGGCCACAGGTCCGGATGGCAGGCCGTGTCGATCCGGACGCTCGGGCCGACGGTGCGCTGGATCAGGTCGAGCATGCCGCCGACCAGCAGGTTGACGTCGGTCGCCTTCGGATCGAGCGTCTGCCGGCGCGAAAACGCCAGCAGCCGGTGCGTCAGCGCCGCCGCGCGCTTGGCCGCACCCTGCGCGGCGGCCATGTACCGGTCGACGTCCTTGAGGCGGCCTTGGGCGATGCGGGTGCTCATCAGCTCCAGGCTGCCGGAGATGCCGGCGAGCAGGTTGTTGAAGTCGTGGGCCAGCCCGCCGGTGAGCTGGCCCACAGCCTCCATCTTCTGCGACTGGCGCAACTGCTCCTCGGCATCCATCAGCTCGGCGGTCCGCTCGGCGACGCGCTGCTCCAGGGTCTCGGTCAGGCTGCGCAGCTGCGCGATCGCGCGGTCGCGCTCCTGCTCGACGATCCGGCGCTCCTGGACGTCGAGGAGCACGCCGGGAAAGCTCAGCGGCGTTCCGTCGGCGGCGTGGTCGACGCGCCCGTTGGCCTCGATCCAGTAGTAGCGCCCGTCATGGCGGCGCACCCGGTACTGGTGGGCATAGGCGCCGCCCCGCGCCACCACCTCGTCGATGGCTGCCGCCAGCCCCGCCTGGTCGTCGGGATGCACGGTGGCGACGATCCGGGCGAGCGGAATCCCCTCCCGGCCGAGGGCCGGATCGAGCCCGAAGGACCGCGCGAAGCCCTCGTCGACGGTGAAGCGGTCCGAGGGCAGGTCCCAGTGCCAGGTGCCGATGATCGCGCCGGCGGCGAGCGCCAGTTGCACGCGCTCGACGTTCTCCCGCGCCCATGCCTCGCTGGCGCGCAGGCGCTCCTCGGCCTCGCGCCGGGCGGTCACGTCGTTGAAGATGATCGCGATCTGCCGGTCGTCCGGGGCGCCGACCGGGACGGCCCGGACGTCGAACCAACGCTTGAACGCCTCGGCGTAGTTCTCGAAGCTGATCGGCTCCCGGGTCTTTGCCACGCGGCCGTAGGTCTCGAACCAGAATTGCTCCAGGTCGGGTGCGAACTCGGTCACCCACTTGCCGCGCAGGTTGACGCCGGCCTCGCGCTCGAAGGCCGGGTTGGCCTCGATGAAGCGGTAATCCACCGGGCGGTCGTCGCCGTCGAACTTGACCTCGACGATGGCGAAGGCGGCCTCGATCGTGTCGAGGATGGTGCGGAACCGCTCCTCGCTCGCCCGCAAGGCCGTCTCGGCGCGGCGCAGACCGGTCAGGTCGAGCATCGCGCCGATCATCCGCACGGCCCGGCCCCGGCATCGCGGATCACGTGGCCCCGGTCGAGGATCTCGGCATAAGAGCCGTCGGCGCGGCGGAAGCGGTACTCGCCGGTCCAGGCGCTGCCGGTGCCTGCGATGACGGCATGGATCGAGGCGTCGATGCGGGCGCGGTCGTCCGGATGGATCTGACCGATCCACCACGCACCGGTCGGTGCGACCGTCTCGAGCGAATGGCCGTAGGCCCGGGCCATGGCCTCGTTCCACAGCACCTGGTCGGCGGCGAGGTCCCAGTCCCAGACGGCGTCGTTGGTGGCCTTGGCGGCGATCCGGTAGCGCTCCTGGGTCTCCTCGAGCGCGACGCCCGCCAGATGCTCCACGGTGCGGTCGCGCAGGATCTTCACGAAGCCGAGATGCACGCCGTCGCGGTGCAGCGGCATCATCTCGCCCGACGCCCAGAACCGCCCGCCGTCCTTGCGCAGGTGCCAGCGCTCGTCGGGCGCCCGCCCCGCCTCCAGGGCCTGCCGCATCTCGGCGGCGAGGCGCCCGCTCGCCCGGTCCTCGGGCGTGAAGAAGCGTTCGGCGCTCTCCCCGCACATCTCGTCGGCGCTCCAGCCCATCGCGTGCGCGGCGCCGGAATTCCAGTCGGTGACGGTTCCCGCCGGATCGATGACCACCATGGCGAAGTCGATCGCGCTGTCGAAGATCGCGCGCCGGCGCGCCTCGCTGGAGGCCAGCGCGTTCCGGTCGGCCTGGGCCGCCTGCGTCCCGCTGTCGGCGAGGGGGAGGCGGTGCCGGTCCTCGCGCTCGGCGTGACGCATGACGGCGCGCTCCGCCTCGGCACCGGAGGTGCTCACGATCGCCCGCAGGCGAAGGATCTCCGCCTCGAGGTCTTCGCGGGATAGGAATTTCAGCGGCGCCACGGTCCCACGCGTCCGTTCGTTGTCGAACCGCTTTTACCCGCGCGCCGCCACGCGCACAATAAAATGGGGCAAGGCCCATACACCTAGGGCCCGTGCCCGGGTCGCGGTACCGGCGAGGCGGACCGTCCGCGCCTCCCGGCGCGGATGGTGCCCCGAGCGGGATGTCAGCGTTCCCCGACCTGATCGAGATAGGCGCCGTAGCCCTCCTGCTCCATCCGGTCGCGGGGCACGAAGCGCAGGGACGCCGAGTTGATGCAGTAGCGCAGGCCGCCGCTTTCCCGGGGACCGTCCGGGAAGACGTGGCCGAGATGGCTGTCGCCGTGCTTCGAGCGGACCTCGGTGCGGATCATCCCGTGGGTGGTGTCGCGCAGCTCCGCGACGTGGGCCGGCTCGATCGGCTTGGTGAAGCTCGGCCAGCCGCAGCCGGATTCGTACTTGTCGGAGGAGGCGAAGAGCGGCTCGCCCGACACGACGTCGACGTAGATGCCCGGCTCCTTGTTCTCCAGGTACTCGCCGGTCCCGGGGCGCTCGGTGCCGTTCTGCTGGGTGACCCGGTACTGCTCGGGGGTGAGC
The DNA here is from genome assembly GCF_016804325.1 of Methylobacterium aquaticum. Taxonomy (NCBI): domain Bacteria; kingdom Pseudomonadati; phylum Pseudomonadota; class Alphaproteobacteria; order Hyphomicrobiales; family Methylobacteriaceae; genus Methylobacterium; species Methylobacterium aquaticum. The sequence continues at coordinate 6,392,815 of NZ_CP043627.1, read as the reverse complement.
CGGGCGATGGCGGCGTCGGACTTCTCGTAGGTCGGCATCCGGTGATCTCCGTGGCGTGCTCGTTCCCGCGCTATATGGCGCCTGCGCCCCGCGACGGCGACCGTCCCGCTCGACCGGCGGGATGCCCGGCTCGCGGGCCGGTCGAGCCCGGGTTCAGGACCCGGCCGAGACGATGGCGGTGAGCGTCGCCACGGCGACGACCGTCGCGACCACCACCGTGGCGGCCGAGACCTCCATCATCGCGCCCGACCGGTGGGCGAGGAGGAAGGCGTTCGCACCCGTCGGCAGCGCGGCCGTCACCACCATGACGATCGCGGCGGGCTGCGGGATCCCCGCCACGGTCACGGCGAGGGCCATGCAGAGCGGCATGACCACGAGCTTGATCGCCACCGCGAACAGGACGGGCGGGCCGACATGCCCCCGGTGCAGGACCGGCAGCGAGGCGCCGAGGCTGATCAGCGCGAGGGCCGGCGCCGCCCCGGCGAGGAGTTCCAGCATCCGCCGGGGCGCCTCCGGCACGGGAAGGCCGGTCGCGTTCCAGAGGGTGGCCGCCAGGATCGACGAGATGATCGGGTTCTTCAGGCTGCCGACGACCGTGTCGCGCAACGTGCGCAGGAGACGCCGCTGCGTCCCGCCCCGGTCGATCTCGACGAGGATCGTGGCCGCCGGCAGCAGGAGGAGCGAGTGGGCCGCGATGATCGAGAGCAGGATGGCGAGCCCCGCCCCGCCCCAGACCGCGCCCACGATGGGGATGCCGAGCAGCACGGTGTTGCCGAACGACCCGTTCAGCCCGAACACCGCCGCCTGGGCGATCGTCATGCGCAAGAGCGCGAGGCCGAGGACCACCGACAGGGCGAAGACCGGCAGCGCCACCGAGAAGTAGACGGCGATCACGTCGAGGCGCGGCGCCGTCCGGGCGCCGACGATCGACAGGAACAGCAGGGCCGGCAGCAGGATCCAGAAGATCAGGCCGGTCAGGCCCTTGGTCTCGCCCCGCTCGACGATTCCGACCCGGACGACCAGGCGACCGATCGCGATCAGGCCGAAGACCGGAAGGATGACGGTGACGAGCGTCGATCCGATCGTCGCGAGGTTCGACATGCCTTCGGGGTCCAGTCTGGCGGAGGATGGGCGCGAGGCGGCCGGCGGGCGCAAGGAAGCGGGCTGTCGCATGCCGGCGAGGCGGCCGGCAACGCCCGCGGACGCTCACCCGCCTCGCCGGCACCGGCTCGCAGGACCATCCGAGGCTGCGTCGATGTCGCGGCGCGAGCGTCGCGGCCCTCGTCCGGGGCGGCGATCCCGATCCGGCCGCGCGACCGTTGCCGGGACGCACTACCCGGCCCGGGCCCGGGCCGGGTACATCGCGGGCATGCTCTGCGTCCTCAAGCACGTCCTGATCGAGTACGGCCCCGACCGCGACGCGCATATCGATGCGGCGGTGCGGACCATCCTGGAGACTTTTCCGGAGGCCTCGCTCGACGTGGCCCAGGGCCTGCTCGACGACGATCTCCTGATCGAGGCGCGGATCCCCCTGCGCCGCGTGCAGGAATGGCCGGCCGTGAGCCGCCTTGCCCATGCGGTGCAGTTCGCGGCCCGCCTGGCGTCGGAGCCCGCTTCGTCGATCCCGACCGACATGGAGCCCTCCGGGTCGTTCCACGGCCCCGCAGCGGAGCCGGGAATGCCGTAAGGCACGCCCGGACACCGCGGGCGGGACGGATCTGCCGAGGAACTCCGGCAGGCTCCGGGGTTTCCGGCGATCGGCGCGGCCTCACACCGCCGCCTTGTGAAAATGGCTGAGGAAGGCCTTGGTGGCGGCCTCACGCGGGTCCTCGATCACCTGGCGGGCCGGTCCTTCCTCGACGACGAAGCCGTCGCGCATGAACACGCAGGTATCGGCGACGTCGCGCGCGAACGCGATCTCGTGGGTGACCAGCACCATGGTCATCCCCTCCGAGGCCAGTTGCCGGACGACCTGCAGGACTTCGCCGACGAGCTCGGGATCGAGCGCCGAGGTCGCCTCGTCGAAGAGCATTACCTCCGGCTTCATCGCGAGCGCCCGGGCGATGGCGACCCGCTGCTTCTGTCCGCCGGACAGCCGGTCCGGGGAGACCTCCGCCTTCTCCCGCAAGCCGACCTTGTCCAGGAGCCGGAGCGCGAGTTCCCGCGTCTCGTCCCGGCCCTTGCCAAGCACCGTGACGGGCCCCTCCATGACGTTCCGGATCACCGACATGTGGGGAAACAGGTTGAAGTTCTGGAACACCATGCCGACCGTCGCCCGGAAGGCGGCGAGGTCCTTGTCCCGCGGCATCCGGTGATCCTTGCCCTGGGGATCGCGGCCGAAGCGCATCGCGTGCGTGCCGATCCGGATCGTCCCCTCGTCCGGGATGGTGAGGAGGTTCAGGCAGCGCAGGAGGGTCGACTTGCCCGATCCGCTCGGGCCGATCAGCGACAGCACCCCGCCCTTGGGCACGCTCAAGGAGATGTCCTTGAGCACGGACACGGTCCCGAACGACTTCCTGACGTGCGCGACCTCGATCATCGGTGTCTCCGGCATATCCCGCTCCATCGTCGTCTCCACGAATCCCGTGCTCACCGCGCGAGCCTGTTTTCCAGCCGGTGCGCGAAGGTCGTCAGCGGGAACAGGATCACGAAGTAGATGATCGCGATCATCGTGTAGACTTCGAGCGGCTTGTAGGTGGCCGAGGTGATGAGCTGGCCCTGGTAGAGCAGGTCGGGCACGGCGAGAACGGACAACAGCGAGGTGTTCTTCAGCTGGAGCACGACCTGGTTGACGAGGGGCGGGATCATCCGCTTGAGCGCCTGCGGCAGGACGATGCGCTTGAGCAGCGCCCCGCGGCGCATGCCCAGCGCCCGGCCCGCATCCCACTGGCCGACATCGATCGAGGCGATGCCGCCGCGGATGATCTCGGCGAAGAACGACGCGCCGTAGAGCGTCAGGGCGATGAAGGCGGCGGTGGCCGGCTTCAGCTCGACGCCGATCAGGATCGGGAGCGCGTAGTAGATCCAGACCAGCTGCACCAGCACGGGCGTGCATCGAAAGATCTCGATGAAGGCCATGAGCGGGATGGTCACCGCCTTCACCTGTCCCAAGCGCGCGACGGCGATCAGGCCGCCGACGGCGAAGCCCGAGACGGCGGTGAGGATGGTGAAGCCGATCGTGTACAGGGCGCCGATGGCGATCAGGCCCTTGTATTGCAGCAGGAACGAAAAATCCCACTCGTACGTCATGGTCGTTTCTGGTCCGCTCTACCGGTATCGTGTTTGCAGAAGGCCCGAGTGAAACCAGCGGCCCAGGGTGATGATGTCGAAGACGGGAAGGTCGTAGCGCTCGGCGACGGCCTTCGAGAACGGGGGCAGGTTGGTGCATTCCATCAGGATCGCGCCGATGTCGCCGCGCGCGACCAGGCGCCCGGCGGCCTCTAGCACGTCGCGCGCCAGCGCCGCCGCATCGTAGGGCGCCCCCCGCTCGATCAGGCCGCGCAGAGCCCCGTCCGCGGGCAGGCCCACGACCGGCGTCGCGGGATCGGCGCCCACCTCGACGAAATGCGCGGGGTTGAGCGCGTCGGCGTCGTAGGTGACGACCCCGGCCCGTCTGCCGCCGGGCAGGCAGCGGTCGATCAGGGGGAGCTGCATCAGGCTCGACGTGGCGAGCGGCAGGGTCATCCGGGCGGCGAGGGCGCGCTGCCGTGCGGCCAGGAAGCCGCACGACGTGACGATGCCGATGGCGCCCCGCGCCCGCAGCCGCTCCCCGGCCTGGACGAAGGCGTCGCCCAGCGCGGCGTCCTGCCCTCCGACGACCCGGCGCGCGGTGGCGCCGCGGACGGTCTCGAACAGGACCGGGAAGGGCCAGCTCGCCGGATGCCCGACATCGCCGGGCGGGCGCTCGAACCGGGTGTCGAGCATGATGATGCCCAGGGGCGGGGTGGAATCGGGGGGCATGCGTCGCAACCTGAAGGGCCCGGCCCGGGGATACGTCCCGGGCCGCGGCGAGAGCCTCGTCCGACGGACCGGATACCGGTTCGTCGAGGACAATGCGGAAACATCGAAGACTGGAATCGAAGGCTTGAAATCGAGGACCCGGAGCGGCGGCCGACGACGGCGTGGTCGGGGCCGCCCGCGCGCGTCAGAAGGTGATCTCGGGCGGGATGTCGGCGCCCTTCACGCCCACCAGCTCCAGACTCGACGTGATCCAGCCCTTCATGGCGCCGAGCCCGCGATTGTATTCGAGCCAGTTGTCGACGAAGGTCCGGAACCGCGGATCGGGCTCGGCCCGCACGCCGGCGCAGGTCGGCTGCGCGCTGAGCGGCGTCGGCACGATGATCCGGCCCACCTTCGGGTTCTTCTTCACGGTCACGAGCGAGAGCAGCGCGACCTGGATGACGCAGTCGGCCCGGTTGGACTGCACCGACAGCATGGCGTCGTCCGGGGTCTTCAGGGCGACCAGCGTGGCGTTCGGGATGACGCGCCGGGCGAAGAGGTCGTGGGTCGAGCCGATGTCGACGGCGACGCGGACCTCCGGCTTGTTGAGGTCGGCCCAGGTCTTCGGCTCGAAGCCGGGCTTGGCGATGATGGTGAAGGTGTTCAGCATGATCGGCCGCGTGAACTCCACCGTGAGCGCGCGCGACGGGGTCGGCGACAGGCCGAACATGATGTCGATCTTGTTGGCCTGGAGATCGAGCACCGCGTTGCCCCAGGTGGTCTCGGCGATCTCGACCTCGGCATCCATCGCCTTGGCGAGGTCCTGCGCCATGCTGATGCAGAAGCCGGACCATTCGCCGGTGGCGATGTCCTTCTTGTAGTACGGCTCGGTGCCGACGATGCCGGCGATCCGGAGCTTCTTGGTGCGCCGGATGCGCTGGAAGGTGTTCTCCCCGGCGGGCCCCGTCTGGGCCTGGGCGGTGCCGATGGGGGAGAGGCTCGCCGCGGCGAGCGTGCCGGCGCCGAGAAGAGAGGCGATGTCCCTGCGTGATACCATGATGCCGGCCCTGTCGTTGGTAGCTTGGCCTTCGTCTTAGTCCCTCGGGCCGCGGCGCGGGAGTCCCGTCGATCGACGGCTTTCGCCCTTCGTCCCGCTTCCGTCGCCCGGGCCGCGCGGCGAGACGCGGCATGCGGCCAGTCCCGACCCTCGATTTCATCCCGAGGCGGGTGGGAGGGGCCATGGCCGGCAGGCGTCACGCCGCCGTCGCGAGCGCCCGCAGGTACCGCTCCGCCTCGTCCCAGGCGGCGCCCCCCGCCGACAGGCCGAGATAGCCGTCGGGCCGGACGATGAAGAGGCGGGACGCGTCGGGTGGGACGCGCGGGGCCGGTTCCAGCAGGCCGGGGTAGCGCGCCGCCAGCGCGGCGCCGCGTTCCGGGTCGGCGGCGTAGAGCACGAAACGCGGCGCGTCCCCGGCACCCGGGGGTGGTCCCGCATCGTCGTCCGGCTTCCACCGCGCCCCGGAGCCGGGCCCGGCCGACAGGGGCGAGCCGGCATAGGCGATCGCGATCTCGCTCATCGTCGTCGCCATCCGGTCGCGGACGGCGTGGAGCCCGAGCAGGAAGCGGAGCGCGAGGTTGCGCGCGGCTTGCGCCGCCGGGTGCGACAGCGTCGCCATGTCGGTGAGGCGCCCGGCATTGCGCAGCACGAGGTCGCCGACCGCGCTGCGCTCGGGGCTGTAGCTGTCGAGCAGGGTGGGGGCGGCCTCGCCGCGTTCCACCATTGCCAGCTTCCAGGCGAGGTTCACCGCGTCCTGCATGCCGGTATTCATGCCCTGGCCGCCGGCGGGGCTGTGGATGTGCGCCGCGTCGCCGGCGAGGAAGACGCGTCCGTGCCGGTACTCGGCCACCTTGCGCTCGTTGATGCGGAACTGCGTCAGCCAGACCGGATCGGAGGCGCGAAAGCCGCCGCCGGCCCGCCGGTCGATGAGGGCTTGCACGTCGGCGAGGGTGGGATCGGGGCGCGGATGCGTCGCATCCGTCTTGCCCAGGGTGGCGACGATCCGGGCGCGCCCGCCCGGGATCGGGAAGACCACGAAGGGGCCGTCGCGGTGCAGGTAGGTTGCGATCTCGTCCGGCGGCGGCGCCCCCGGCCCGTCGAGGCGCATATCGGCGAGCAGCCAGTCGTCGCCCTGCGCCGCCCCCGCGAACGCCAGGCCGAGCCCGTGCCGCACCGCGCTGTGGGCCCCGTCGCAGCCGATCAGCCACGGCGTCCTCACCCGCTCCTCGCGACCGTCGGCGTGGCGCAGGCGCGCCTCGACGCCGTCCTCCCTCGGGTCGAAGCCGACCAGTTCCACCTGTCGCTCGACCGCGACGCCGAAGGATCGCAGATGCGCCGCGAGCAGGCGCTCGGTGTCCCGCTGCGGGATCATCAGGGCGAAGTCGTAGGCACTCGCGATACCCTCGAAGCGCGGAGAGCCGAGGAGTGTTTCGCCGCTGCGGATCGAGGCGCCGCGCGCGCGCAGGCCGGCCGCCAGGAAGGCCCCGGTGCAGCCCATGCGATCCATCAGCTCGAGCGTGCGCGACCAGACCACCAGGGCCTTCGAGGTCTCGGTGGCGTGGGGCGCCCGGTCGATCAGGCGCACCCCGATGCCGTAGCGTGCCAGTTCGGCCGCCAGGGTCAGGCCCACGGGCCCGGCGCCGACGATGAGACCGTCCGTCATGGGGCTCCTCTCCTCGGTCTCGACCGATCACGGGCCGGGTCGGCAGCGCGGCCCCGATGGTCCCCGGGGTCGTGTTCGAGTTCGTTGCTGCGGACGATACTTCATCGGCCGCCTGTAAGGCAGGTATTCCGCAAGAACGGCATGCGGGTTCGGAGGGCGAACGAGAGGATTGTTTTGTAGGTCACTTCGAAAGACGGGTCGTCCTGCCGTCTCGCCTGATCCCGACCGCCAAGTCCTGAACGAAGCGCCGGGGGGCCGGCATACCACGCCGGTGCCCCGCCGGTTGTGCCGCCGGTGCTTTCGACGTAAGTCGCTGCGCCCGTTCCGTTTCGGTCGCGGAACGGGCGAGGCGGGGATGACGGTCGGCTTCTGCGCCGCGCCCGGGACGGGGGCCCTTGTGTGAGCGACGCGGGAGAGGTCTCGGGAGAAGCCCTGATCGCGCGCCTCGTCGAGACGCTGCCGCTGCGCTCCGGCGGGTTCATCGTCACCCTCTACGGGGACGTGGTCGAGCCGCGCGGCGGCCGTCTCTGGATGGGCAACATCGTCGAGACCTGCCGGAGGGTCGGGATCAGCGAGACGCTGGTGCGGACCGCGGTGTCCCGGCTCGTCGCGGCCGGGCAGCTTACCGGCGAGCGCCAGGGCCGGCGCAGCTTCTACCGGCTCACCGAGGCGGCGCGGCGCGAGTTCCTGTCCGCCGCCCGGATCCTGTTCGCGCCGCAAGCCGAGCCCGGCTGGCTCTTCGTCTGGCTCGGGCCCGACCAGGCCGGCGAGGCCGGGCCGGCGCTGGAGCGGGCGGGGTTCGTCCGGCTCGGGCCGCAATGGCTGCTCGGACCGGCCCGCCACCGGCCGGAGGATCCCGCCCTCGTGGTCTTCGAGGCCGGCACGGCGGCGGGCCCGAGGCTGCGCGACCTCGTCGCCGCGCACTGGGACCTCGCCGCCGTCGCGGCGGCCTACGACACGTTCCTCGCGGCCTTTGCCGGCGTCGCGGATGCCCTCGACGGCGGAACCCGGCCGACGGACGAGGAGGCGCTGCAGCTCCGGCTGCTGCTCGTCCACGCCTATCGTCACGCGGCGCTCCGGGATGCGCGCCTGCCCGCCGCGACCCTGCCGCCGGACTGGAGCGGGCACCGCGCCCGCCGGCTGTTCGCCGATCTCTACCTGCGTCTCTCCCCCGCCGCCGACCGCCATGTCGGACACCACCTCCTGGCCGGCGACGATGTGCTGCCGGCCCGGACGGCGGAGACGATCGGCCGGACGGAATCCCTCGCCCGGATTCGCGACGACGCCTGACCGCCCTCCGAGCTTGCCCGGGCGCCGTCGGCGCCCGATCGAGACATCACATCAAATCGGCAAATCGGCGTTGCGGTGTGATGCTTTCGATGGTAGATCATCGGGCCAACGCTCCGGATCGTCCGCCGTGGCTGCTGCCCGCCTCCGGGACGGGCGGCGGTGCCCGGGTTCGGTTCCTGCGTCCTGACGGGAGGGTGTCGCATGTATGCGCAGCTGGTGAAGACGGACAGCACCCATGTCCGCGGGCGCGACGAGATGTCGGCCGAGGAGCGCGCGTTCCAGGAGCGGATCGACCGGGGCGAGAAGATCGAGCCGAAGGAGTGGATGCCCGAGGGCTACCGCAAGACCCTGATCCGGCAGATCGGCCAGCACGCCCATTCGGAGATCGTCGGGCAATTGCCGGAGGGCAACTGGATCACCCGCGCGCCCACCCTGGAGCGCAAGGCGATCCTGCTCGCCAAGGTCCAGGACGAGGCCGGCCACGGGCTCTACCTCTACTGCGCCGCCGAGACGCTCGGGGTCAGCCGCGACGAGCTGATGGAGCTGCTCCACGCCGGCAAGATGAAGTATTCGTCGATCTTCAACTATCCGACCCTGACCTGGGCCGACATGGGCGCGGTCGGCTGGCTGGTCGACGGCGCGGCGATCATGAACCAGGTGCCGCTGCAACGGACCTCCTACGGACCCTACAGCCGGGCGATGATCCGGATCTGCAAGGAGGAGAGCTTCCACCAGCGCCAGGGCTACGACCTCATGCGGACGATGGCGCGGGGCACGCCGGCGCAGAAGCACATGGCGCAGGATGCCCTCAACCGGTTCTGGTACCCGGCGCTGATGATGTTCGGCCCCTCCGACAAGGATTCGGTCCACTCCGTCCAGTCGATGGCCTGGAAGATCAAGATGAACACCAACGACGAGCTGCGCCAGAAGTTCGTCGACCAGACCGTGCCGCAGGCCGAGCATCTCGGCCTGACGGTGCCGGACGAGAATCTGCGCTGGAACGACGAGAAGGGCGGCTACGACTTCTCGGAGCCGGACTGGAACGAGTTCTATGAGGTCATCGCCGGCAACGGGCCGTGCAACCGCGAGCGGCTGGGCGCCCGGGTCAAGGCCTGGGAGGACGGCGCCTGGTTCCGCGACGGGCTGAAGGCCCATGCCGACAAGGCGGCGCGGCGCTCCGCCATGGCCGTCGCGGCGGAGTGATACGATCTTCGCGTGTTCTGTTCGGAAACCAATAAAGCGCGGGATCCCCTCTCCCGTGTGGGAGAGGGGTAGGGGTGAGGGTGACACGCTTCCGCAGTGACCTCGGACCATCGAGCTGCCCGCACCACGCTCAACGCTTCACACTGAAGCGTGTCACCCTCACCCCCGGCCCCTCTCCCACACGGGAGAGGGGAGGGCGCCTGACCTCAAGACCAAAACCCCAGCGGGAGGATCGAGAATGTCCAGCGAATGGCCGTTATGGGAGATCTTCATCCGCGGCCAGCACGGCCTGAACCACCGTCACGTCGGGAGCCTGCACGCGCCCGACGCAGGTCTGGCGATCAAGAACGCCCGCGACGTCTATACCCGCCGCAACGAAGGCGTGAGCATCTGGGCGGTGCGGTCGAGCGACATCGTGGCGTCGAGCCCGAGCGACAAGGGCCCGCTGTTCGAGCCGGCCAACAGCAAGGTCTACCGGCACCCGACCTTCTACGACATCCCGGACGAAGTGGGGCATATGTGATGCCGTCCCTGCCCGACGTGATGACGCCGGACGCCGCCGCGCTGGCCGCCGCGGCCGCGTCCCATCCGGCGCCCGAGGCGCCCCACGAGGCCGCCCTCGCGCCGGCCCGCGCCGCCCTGTTCGAGTTCCTGACCCGGATGGGCGACACCACCCTGGTGCTCGGCCACCGCCTGTCGGAATGGTGCGGCCACGGCCCGGTGCTGGAGGAGGATATCGGGGTCGCCAACATCGCCCTCGACCTGATCGGCCAGACCCAGTTCTGGCTCGGGCTCGCCGGCGAGGTCGAGGGGAGGGGGCGTAGCGCCGACGACCTCGCCTTCCTGCGCGACGTCTGGGAGTTCCGCAACGTCCTCCTGGTCGAGTTGCCGAACGGCGATTTCGGCCAGACGATCATGCGCCAGTTCCTGTTCGATGCCTGGCACGTCGCGATGCTGCGGGCGCTCGCCGCATCGTCGGAGCCCCGCGTGGCCGAGATCGCCGTCAAGGCGATCAAGGAGGCCCATTACCACCTCGAGAGGTCGGCCGACCTCGTCGTGCGGCTCGGCGACGGCACCGCGGAGAGCCACCGCCGGATGCAGGCCGCCCTCGACCTGCTCTGGCCCTATGCCGGCGAGTTCTTCCTGAGCGACGCGACCGATGCGGTCCTGGCGGAAGCCGGCATCGCGCCCGATCCGGCGAGCCTGCGGTCGGCCTTCGACGCCACGGTGCGGCCGGTCCTCGACGAGGCCACGCTGGCGGTGCCGGCGAGCCCGTTCGCCCAGAAGGGCGGACGCCGGGGCATCCATACCGAGCATCTCGGGCGGATGCTGGCCGAGATGCAGTTCCTGCAGCGCGCCTATCCCGGCGCGACCTGGTAGGGCGCCATGGAGGCTCACGCCCTGCCGGCCCTCGACGAGATCCGCGGCTGGCTCGCCGCAGTGCCCGACCCCGAGATCCCGGTGATCTCGGTGGTCGATCTCGGCATCGTCCGCGATCTCGCCTGGGACGGCGACACCCTGGTGGTCACGGTGACGCCGACCTATTCGGGGTGCCCGGCGACGGCCGTCATCAACCTGGCGATCGAGGAGGCGTTGCGCGCCCGCGGGATCGAGCGCCTGCGCATCGTGCGCTCGCTGACGCCGCCCTGGACCAGCGACTGGATCGGGGAGGCTGCCCGCGACACGCTGCGGGCCTACGGCATCGCCCCGCCGATCGACGGGACTGCGGCGGATGGCCGGCTGCTCGGGCGGATCGGCCGCCTGACCGGGGCGTCGAACCTCACCGTCGCCTGCCCGCGCTGCGGCTCGAACCGGACCGAGCGGGTCAGCCAGTTCGGCTCGACCCCCTGCAAGGCGAGCTGGCGCTGCACGGACTGCCTCGAGCCGTTCGACTACTTCAAGTGCATCTAGAGCATTTTCCGACGAAGTGGATACCGGTTCGTCGCAGAAAATGCGGCAAAATCAAAAACCTGGAGAGCTTCGCGATTGCAACGCGATCGTGAAGTGCTCTAGGACGGCGCGCGGTCGGGCGCCGTTTCCGGTCTTCGTTCGATTGCACTCTCCGACGACGGAGTCGGGGATTGCGCTAACCTGGGACTGCCTGCAGTCATGGCACGCTTCTATCCCCTCGACGTCGCCGAGGTCCGGCGCGAAACCCGGGACGCGGTCGTCCTCACCCTGAAGCCCCGCGACGGCGATGCCGGGGCCTTCGCCTTCACGCAAGGGCAGTACCTGACCTTCCGCCGCGCCTTCGACGGCGTCGAGCTGCGCCGCTCGTACTCGATCTGCGCCGGCCGGGACGAGGGGGCGTTGCGGGTCGGCATCAAGCGCGTCGATGGCGGCGCGTTCTCGACCTGGGCCAACCAGGAGCTCAAAGCCGGCGACGTGCTGGAGGCGATGCCGCCGATGGGGGCGTTCCACACCCCGATCGAGCCGGAGGCCGCCAGGCACTATCTGGGATTTGCCGGCGGCAGCGGCATCACGCCCCTTTTGTCGATCCTCAAGACGGTGCTCGCCCGCGAGCCGCGCTCGCGCTTCACGCTGATCTACGCCAACCGCCAGATCTCCTCGATCATGTTCCGCGAGGAACTGGACGACCTCAAGAACGCCCATCTCGGCCGGCTGTCGATCGTCCACGTGCTGGAGAGCGAGACGCAGGAGATCGATCTGTTCACCGGGCGCATCGACGCCGACAAATGCGCCGAGTTGTTCCGGCTCTGGGTCGACGTCAAGTCCGTCGACACCGCCTTCATCTGCGGGCCGGAGCCGATGATGCTCGGCATCGCGGCCGCCTTGCGCGAGCACGGCCTGTCGGACGCGCAGATCAAGTTCGAGCTCTTCGCCTCGGGCCAGCCGGGCCGGGCCAAGGCGCGCGCCGCCGCGACGGCGGCCTCGGCCGCGGACGCGACCTGCGAGGCGACGGTGACGTTGGACGGCGCGACGCGCACCTTCCGGATGCAGAAGCAGGGCGAGAGCCTGCTCGACGCGGCGCTCGCCCACAACCTGGACGCGCCCTACGCCTGCAAGGCCGGCGTCTGCTCGACCTGCCGCGCCAAGGTGCTGGAGGGCGAGGCCGAGATGATCACCAACCACGCGCTGGAGGATTACGAGGTGCGCCAGGGCTACGTCCTGACCTGCCAATGCTACCCGACGACGGACAGGCTGGTCGTCAGCTACGATCACTGAGCAGGGCCGGCCGCAGGACGCGGGGAGGGGACGATGTCGGACACGATGGCGATCGAGGATTACCTCCGTCAGGGCGGCGTCCTGACCAACCCGTCCAACGTCCCGCCGCGCTATCGCGGCGAGCTCCTGCGGCTGATGGCGACCTTCGTCGACAGCGAGCTGGCCGGCTCGGCCGGGTTCGCCGACGTGATCAACGACGCCCCCAGCCTCAAGGCGCGGATCGCGGCCTCGCGGATCGTGCTCGAGAAGACCGACCACGCCGGGCGGGTGCTCGACCTGATGGGCACCTTCGGGGCCGACACCGCCCGCTACGCCGTCCACCACCCCTGGGCCGCCCGCCTCGACCGGGACGCCGATCTGGGTGCGGCGCGGCGCGGCTCGGACATGCGGCTCTCGGTGTTCCACTACCCGCTCCGGGGCTGGATCGACGCCGTGGTCATGAACGTGCTCATGGGCCGGGCCGTCGGTATCCAGCTGCAGGAATTCTCGCGCGTGTCCTACGCGCCGCTGGCGGACGTGTTTCGCGAGATCGCCCCGCGCGAGGCCCGTCACGCCGAACTCGGCGAAGAGGGCCTCGCCCGCATCGTCGCCACCGCGGAGGGATGCGAGGCGGCGCGGCGGAGCGTCGCCTTCTGGCGGCCGCGCGTCGCCGCGAGCTTCGGCCGCGAGGATTCGACCCGGTTCGACACCCTCCAGCGCTTCGGCCTGCGCCACCGCACGAACCAGGAGCTTCTGGCGGTTTGGGCGACGGAGATGGAGGCTCGGTTGGAGGGATTCGGGCTGGGTTGAGAGCCTGTTTGAGCAGGATTTTCTACCCAGGACTTGAGGCAATTGGGATCATCCTATCCTCTGATCTCATCCTGAGGTGGAAGGACAGGATATCCCGTCATGCGTCTCAGTTTTTGCAAATCACTCCGCTCAAGCAGGCTCTGAGATCGGTGGGGTTTTCGGGCGTCGATGCTTCCGGCCGTATGCATTCCCGAGGGCCCGTTCTACTTTCTCTGCAGTATCGATACCCTCCTCGTCATTCCGGGGCCGCGGAGCGGAGCCCGGAATCCAGACAATCAGGTGGTGTAGAACGAGGCGGAACGCTTTTCGCTTGATTCTGAACCATCAGCGGTTCTGGATTCCGGGCTCCGCTTTCGCGGCCCCGGAATGACGAGGAGGGTGTCGATACTTTCGATGAGATCGAAAACGCTCCGAGTTCTTCGACCGAACTGAAACCCTCGATGTCATCCTGGGGCTCGCCGAAGGCGAGAGCCCGGGATGACGAGGAGGGTTTCAGTTGCGCTGACGCTATCGAAAACCGCTTAAATCGGAATCTTCGTCGTACATTTGATCTCCCGCAAGACCAGATTGGTCCGGACATGCGCCACGGCGGGAAGCCGAAACAGAAAATCCTCCAGAAAACTATTATAAGCGTCCTTGTCCTCGCACAGCACACGAAGGTGATAATCGGCCTCGCCGGTGGTGGCGAGGAATTCGAGCACTTCCGGCCGGCGCGACACCGCCTCGATGAAGCTATCGACGTCGTCCCGCTCGTGCCGCTTGAGCATCACCTGCACGACCGCGCTGAAGGACAGGCCGGCCCGGACCGGCTCGATCAGGGCGACGAACCCTGAGATCAGGCCCTCCTCCTCGAACGCCTTGATCCGGCGCCAGCACGCCGAGGTCGACATGCCCGACCCATCCGCGAGCTCCTGCGTCGACATCCGCGAATCCGTCTGCAGCAGGCGCAGCAGCCGGCGATCCTTTTCGGTCAGTCTCATCGCGAAAACCGGGTCGGCATTCCAGAAAACCAGTCAGAGCGGAATGCCATGCCGATCCGTGGTAAGACACCGGCAAAAATCGGCAAGACAATTCAACCGGCCCCGATAGTCTGGAACAGGAACGACGAACGACGAGGGGGCGCCCGTGAGACACGAGGATCCGAAGCGGTTCGGCCTGCAGCCCTACGCGCTCGACGACCGCTATACCCGCCCGTCAGGCCGGGTCTTCCTGACCGGCACCCAGGCGATCATCCGCATCCTCCTCGACCAGGCGCGGCGCGACCGGGAGGCGGGCCTCTGCACCGGCGGCTTCGTCTCAGGCTATCGCGGCTCGCCGCTCGGCAGCGTCGACCTGGAGATGTGGCGGGCGCAGAAGCACCTCGACCCGCTCGGTATCCGCTTCCTCCCGGCGGTGAACGAGGATCTCGGCGCCACCGCCGTGCTCGGCTCCCAGCAGGTCGAGGGCAACCCGGACAGGACAGTCCAGGGGGTGTTCGGGCTGTGGTACGGCAAGGGCCCGGGCGTCGACCGCGCCGGCGACGCCCTCAAGCACGGCAACGCCTACGGCGCCTCGCCGCATGGCGGGGTGCTGGTGGTGGCCGGCGACGATCACGGCTGCGTGTCGTCGTCCATGCCGCACCAGTCCGACGTGGCGTTCATGAGCTTCTTCATGCCGGTCCTGAACCCGGCCTCGGTCGGCGAGTACCTGGCCTTCGGCGAGTACGGCTACGCCCTGTCCCGGTTCTCAGGGATGTGGGTCGGGTTCAAGGCGATCTCGGAGACCGTCGAATCGGGAGCCTCGGTCGAGCTGCCCGGCGACCGTGCGTTCCAGGCGCCCGACTTCGTGCCCCCGCCCGGCGGCCTGCATTATCGCTGGCCCGACCTGCCGGGGCCGCAGATCGAGGAGCGGATGGCGGCCAAGAAACGCGCCGTCCTGGCCTTCGCCGATGCCAACCCGATCGATCGCCGGATCTACGACGTGCCGGAGGCGCGCTTCGGCCTCATCACCACCGGCAAGGCCCATCTCGACCTGATGGAGGCCCTGCGGCTGCTCGGGCTCGACGAGGCCGCCTGCCGCCGGCACGGCATCGACATCTACAAGGTCGGCATGGTCTGGCCGCTCGCCCGCCGGGACGCGCTGGCCTTCATCGCCGGCAAGCGCGAGATCCTGGTCGTCGAGGAGAAGCGCGGCATCATCGAGAGTCAGCTGAAGGAATACTTCTACGACGTCCCGGGCTCCAAGCCCGAGGTCATGGTCGGCAAGACCGACGAGGCCGGCGCAAACCTGGTGCCCTGGACCGGGGAACTGTCGCCGCGCCTGATCGCGCTCCTCGTCGCCCGGCGGCTGCACGCCTTCCATCCCGAACTCGACCTTCCGGCCCGCGCCGCCGCCCTCCTGCCGGACGCGGACCGTCTGATCCAGGTGCCGGGCGCGACGCGCACCCCCTATTTCTGCTCGGGCTGCCCCCATAACAGCTCGACCAAGGTGCCCGAGGGCTCCAAGGCGCTCGCCGGCATCGGCTGCCACTTCATGGCGAGCTGGATGGACCGGGAGACCTCGTCCCTGATCCAGATGGGCGGGGAAGGGGTGAACTGGGCCGCCTCGTCGCTGTTCACGGGCCAGGGCCACGTCTTCCAGAACCTGGGGGAGGGGACCTACTACCATTCCGGCTCGCTCGCGATCCGCCAGGCGATCGCCGCAAAGGCGAACATCACCTACAAGATTCTCTACAACGACGCCGTGGCGATGACGGGCGGGCAGCCGGTCGACGGTCCGGTGAGCGTCCAGGCCATCGCGCAGGCGGTGCGGGCCGAGGGCGTGGCGCGCATCGCGCTGGTCTCGGACGCGCCGGAGAAGTTCCGGGCCTCCGACTTTCCCGGCGGCACGACGATCCACCACCGCCGGGACCTCGACGCGGTCCAGCGCGAGCTGCGGGAGATCGCCGGCGTCACGATCCTCATCTACGAGCAGACCTGCGCGACGGAGAAACGGCGGCGGCGCAAGCGCGGGACGCTCGAAGATCCCAAGCGCTTCGCCTTCATCAACGAGCTGGTCTGCGAGGGTTGCGGCGACTGCTCGGTCGAATCGAACTGCCTCAGCGTCGAGCCGAAGGAGACGGTGTTCGGGCGCAAGCGCAAGATCAACCTGTCGAACTGCAACAAGGACTTCTCCTGCCTGAACGGGTTCTGCCCGAGCTTCGTCACCGTGGAGGGCGCGACCCGCCGCCGGCGCGAGGGCGGCGGCGCGGCGCTCGCCGCGCGGGGCAACGCCCTGCCGCTGCCGGCGCTGCCGGAACTCTCCGCCCCGTTCGACATCCTGATCACCGGCGTCGGCGGGACCGGCGTCGTCACGGTCGGGCAGGTCGTGGCCATGGCCGCCCATCTCGAGGGCAAGGGCGCGAGCGTCCTGGACTTCACCGGATTCGCCCAGAAGTTCGGGCCGGTGCTGAGCTACCTGCGCCTCGCCTCGCATCCGGCCGCCCTGCAGCAGGTGCGCACCGATGCGGGCGCCGCCGACGCGCTGATCGGCTGCGATCTCGTGGTGTCCTCCTCGGCGAAAGCCTCGACCACCTACAGGCCGGGGACCCGGGCGGTGGTCAACACCGCCGAGATGCCGACCGGCGACATCGTCCGCCTGCGCGATGCGAGCCTGTCCGTCGAGGCGCGGCTCGCCGCGATCGGGCGGGTGGTCGGCCGGGACAACCTGGGCACCCTCGACGCCAACCGGATGGCCGAGACCCATTGCGGCGATGCGGTCTACGCCAACATGATCATGCTGGGCATGGCCTGGCAGCGGGGGCTCGTGCCGGTGACGCATGAGGCCCTGATGCGGGCGATCGAGCTGAACAAGGTCGAGATCGAGCGCAACAAGGCCGCCTTCGCCATCGGCCGCCTCGCAGGCGCGGAGCCCGCGGCGCTGGCCGTCCCGGGCGACGGGGCGGTGGCGCCGGAGACGATCGACGGGGTCGTCGCCCGCCGCGCCGACTTCCTCACCGCCTACCAGGACGCGGCCTATGCCGGGCGCTACCGCGCCGTGGTCGATAGGGTCCGCGCCGCCGAGGCGCCGTCCGGCTCGACCGCCTTGAGCGAGGCGGTCGCCCGCTCGCTGTTCAAGCTGATGTCCTACAAGGACGAGTACGAGGTCGCGCGGCTGCACACCGAGACCGGGTTCCTCGAGCGCCTGGCCGAGGAATTCGAGGGCGATTACACGGTGCATCACCACCTCGCGCCGCCGCTCCTGCCCACCGGCACGGATCATCGCGGCCGCCCGCGCAAGCGGCGGTTCGGCCCCTGGATCCGGGTACCGTTCCGGGCGCTCGCCCGGCTCAAGCGGCTCCGGGGAACCGCGTTCGATCCGTTCGGCTACACGGCCGAGCGGCGCCAGGAGCGCGACCTGATCCGGTGGTACGAGGATGTCGTCGCCCGCCTGCTCGCGCAGCTGCCGCGGACGGGCGCTGGCCCCCTCGTGCCGATCGCCTCGGCGGCGATGGAGATCCGCGGCTTCGGGCCGGTGAAGGACAAGGCGGTCCACGAGGTCAGGGCCCGCGTCGAGGCGGCTCTGCACGCCCTCGGACATCCGGCGGCGGACCGGAGCATGGCCGCCTGAGCCCTCCCCCGGCCGCCGCCGTCGCCTCGCCGGCCGGGGCGCGAGATCGGGCGGCCTCGCCTCACCCGGAATCGAGGATCTCGCCGACGCCGCACCGGGCGCCGCGACCCGGCCGGTCCCGTACCGGGCGCCCTGGACCACCGTCCCGACCGCGTCGGGACCGGATCGACGACGTCCTCCGGGGCGCTCAGCGGCGTCGCGTCGTCCGGGTGGATGTCGTGCGGGCGGCGACGCGTGCCGAAGGCCCGTGGTCGGGCACGGCAGGACCGGACGCCCAGGCCGGCGGCCCGCCGGCCAGGGCGTGGTCGAGGCAGCCGTCGATATGGACCTTCAGGATCCCGGTCGCCCCCGCGGCGTCGCGGGCCAGCGCGCAGGCGAGCAGGTCGGCATGCTCCTGGATCGAGCGCTCGCCGCGAACGATCGCCGCGAGCGACAGGTAGCGCAGGTAGCGGTCGTGGATCGAGCCGAGGGTCTCGATCAGGACGCGCGAGCCGCAGGCCGAAGCCAGCGCCTGATGGAAGGCGCGGTCGCAGTGCCGCACCAGGGTCGGGTCGGCATCGGCCGCCGCGAGCATGCGCTGCTCGGTGACCGCGAGCTTGTGGTGCGCCGCCACGACCCGCGCCTCCCAGTCGAGGTCGCCCGCCGCGAAGGAGAGGGCGAGCGCGTGTCCTTCGAGGAGCTGGCGCAGGGCCGCGATCTCCCGGAACTCGGCGGCGGATGCCGGCGCGACCTCGAATCCGCGTTGCGCCTCGGCGACGACGAGCCCTTCGGAGACGAGGCGGTTCAGGAGTTCGCGCATCGTGCCGACGCTGACGCCGTAGCGCCGGCTCGCCTCGTCGAGGCGCAGCCGCTCGCCCGGTGCGCGCTGGCCGAACAGGATGTCGGCACGGATCCGCGCATACGCGACGTCGCCGACCGTCTCGCCGCCCGGCATGGTGGCGGCCGCTTCGGAGGGAGCACCCATGGGACCTCTTCGATGAGGCCTGTTTGGCATCGTCGAACGCACGATGCAACGTAAGAGGGATTGTCTGTCGTTGGGTGATCTCGTAATCATCGGATCATGAGAGCACCGGCCGCGATCGGCCAGGATGCTCCGGACAGCGGCGACGCTCATCGGGCGCGCCGCACGGGGGACGCGCCACGTGAACTACACGCTCGATTTCGGGCCGGTCGTCGCTGGCCTGCCCGACCTCCTGAGAGGGTGTGCCGGCACGCTGTTCCTCGCGGTCGCCGGGATGGCGATCGCCCTCGTGATCGGTATCGCCGGCGTCGTGCTGCGCGAGTCGCCCGTCCGCCCGCTGCGCTGGGCCGTGATCGCCTTCGTCGAGCTGATCCGCAACACGCCGTTCCTCGTCCAGATCTACTTCGTGTTCTTCGCCCTGCCGCTGGTCGGCATCCGGCTGGCGCCGACGCCCACCGCCATCATCGCCCTCGGCCTGAACGGCGGCGCCTACGCGATCGAGATCATCCGCGGCGGCGTGCAGTCAATCCACAAGGGCCAGATCGAGGCCGGCTTCGCCCTCGGGCTGCACAAGCGCGACGTGTTTCGCTTCGTCGTCCTGCGCCCGGCGCTCCGGGCCGTCTATCCCTCGCTGACCGGGCAGTTCGTCATGCTGACGCTGACCACCAGCATCGCCTCGGCGATCGCGGCCTACGAGCTGACCTCCGTCGCCAAGCTGATCGAGAACGAGTCGTTTCGCAGCTTCGAGGTCTACGGCACGATCACGGTCCTGTATTTCCTGATGTCCTGGCTGATGATGCGCGCCTTCGGGCTCGTCTCGCGTCGGTACTTCAGCTACCCGGTCAAGTAGGGGCACGACGATGGGCTGGCCCGAATTCCTGTTCCTGCTCGAGGGCATGAAGTGGACGATCGCGCTCTCGGCGATCGGATTCCTCGGCGGCGGCGCGGTGGGCCTCGCCGTCGCGCTCGCCCGCACCTCGGGACAACCGGTGCTGGAGCGCGTGACGGCGGCCTATGTCAGCGTGTTCCAGGGCACGCCGCTCCTGATGCAGCTCTTCGTGGTCTATTTCGGCCTCGCCCTCGTCGGGCTCGATCTCGCGCCCTGGGAGGCGGTCGCGGTGGGGTTCACGCTGCATGCCAGCGCCTTTCTCGGCGACATCTGGCGCGGCGGGATCGAGGCCGTGCCGCGCGGGCAGACGGAGGCGGCCCGGGCGCTGAGCCTCGGCTACGTGTCGCGGATGAAGGACGTGATCCTGCCGCAGGCGCTGCGCGTCTCGCTGCCGGCGACGATCGGCTTCCTGGTGCAGCTCATCAAGGGCACCTCGCTCGCCTCGATCGTCGGATTCACCGAGCTGGCGCGGGCCGGCAACATGGTCTCGAACCAGATCTTCAAGCCGCTGCTCGTCTTCGGCATCGTCGGGGCGATGTACTTCGCGCTCTGCTGGCCGCTGTCGCTCTACGGCTCCTGGATGGAGCGGCGCCTCGCCGCGCCGACGCGCTGACCCGAAACAACCAAGGGGGGACATCATGCAACGCCACACCGTCAGCCGCCGCACGCTCATCGCGGGAGCGGGCGCCGCACTCGCCCTGCCCGCCCTGATGACCGGCCGGGCGCTCGCCGTCACGCCCGAGCAGATCAAGAAGCGGGGCCGCGTCATCATCGGCATCCAGGGCGACAACCCGCCCTGGGGCTTCGTCAACAGCACCGGCAAGCAGGAGGGCATCGACGCGGATATCGGCGAGCTCTTCGCCAAGGAACTCGGCGTGACCGCCCAGTTCATGCCGCTCGAAGTGGCCAACCGCATCCCGGCCCTGACCTCCGGCCGCTGCGACGTGCTGTTCGCCACGATGGCGATGTTCCCCGACCGCGCCAAGGCTGTGCAGTTCTCGAAACCCTACGTCGCCAACCAGATCGTGCTGCTCGCCCCCAAGACCGTCGCGATCAAGTCGAACGCCGACATGGGCAAGATCACCATCGCGGTGCCCCGCGCCGCGGCCCAGGACACCGAGGTGACGCGCAACGCCCCCCCGGCACCAACATCCTGCGGCTCGACGGCGATGCCGCGGCGATCCAGGCCGTGGTCTCCGGCCAGGCGCAGGCGGTCGGCGGCAACATCTTCTACATCCGCCGCCTCGAGGAGGCGAAGCCGGGTGTGTTCGAGCAGAAGCTGACCTTCACGAACATCTATAACGGCGCCTGCACGCGGCTCGGCGAGAAGGAGATGAACGCCTTCATCAACACCTTCATCGATACGATCAAGGCCAACGGCGAACTCAAGAAGATCACCGACAAGTGGATGAAGGCCGAGCAGCCGCCGATGCCCGAGCGCATCGAGGGCGTGCCCTTCACCGTGAGCTGAGAGGGAGAATAATCCGGTGTCACCGAACCAGGCGGACAGCCCCCTCATCGCGATGCACGGCGTGGACAAGTGGTACGGTGACTTCCACGCCCTCAAGGGGGTGAACCTGGAGGTCCGCCGGGGCGAGAAGATCGTCCTGTGCGGGCCTTCGGGCTCGGGCAAGTCGACGCTGATCCGCTGCATCAACCACCTCGAGACGATTCAGACGGGGCGGATCGTGGTCGACGGCATCGCCCTCGACGATTCGGCCCGGGCCGTCGACGCGGTGCGCCGCGAGGTCGGCATGGTGTTCCAGAGCTTCAACCTGTTTCCGCACATGACGGTGCTGGAGAACTGCACGCTGGCGCCGATGCGGGTGCGAGGCACGAAGAAGGCCGAGGCCGAGGCGATCGCGCGCCGCTACCTGGAGCGGGTCCGCATCGGCGAGCAGGCGGGCAAGTACCCGGCGCAGCTCTCGGGCGGCCAGCAGCAGCGCGTCGCGATCGCCCGGGCGCTCTGCATGGAGCCCAAGGTCATGCTGTTCGACGAGCCGACCTCGGCCCTCGACCCGGAGATGGTCAAGGAGGTGCTCGACACCATGATCGGGCTCGCCCGCGACGGCATGACGATGGTGTGCGTCACCCACGAGATGGGCTTCGCCCGCCAGGTCGCCGACCGGGTGATCTTCATGGCCGACGGCGCGATCCTGGAGGAGGCCGCCCCCGAGGCCTTCTTCCGCAGCCCGCAGCATCCGCGGGCGCGCACCTTCCTCGGCGAGATCCTGGCGCATCACTGACCCGCGGGGTTTCTGCGGGGGGAGGGAGTTCTCATGAGCGAGCCGATCGTCTTCGTCCTGAACGGGCCGAACCTCAACCTGCTCGGCGAGCGCGAGCCGGCGATCTACGGCAGCACGACGCTCGCCGAGATCGAGGCGGCCTGCCGCGCGCGGGCCGCGACCCAGGGCCTCGCCATCGACTTCCGCCAGACCAACATTGAGGGCGTGCTCATCGAGAGCGTGCACGAGGCGCGCAAGCGCGCCGCCGGGATCATCATCAACCCGGCCGGCTACAGCTTCACCTCGGTCGCGTTGCTCGATTCGCTCAAGATGTTCGAGGGTCCGAAGATCGAACTGCACATCTCGAACATCCACCGGCGCGAGGAGATCTACCACCGCTCGCTGGTCTCGCGGGCCGCCACGGCCGTCGTCGCCGGCCTCGGCCCGAGCGGCTACGGAATCGCGCTCGACGCGATGCGCCTGCTCCTCGACGAGCGCAGGACCTGAGAGCCTGTTTGAGCAGGACTTCTACCCAAGACTTGAGGCGGGCGGGATCATCCTACCCTCTAACCTCATCCTGAGGTGCGAACGAAGTGAGCCTCGAAGGAGGGCTCCAGGGATCGCCGAGGCTTCTGGAGCCCTCCTTCGAGGTCAGTCGATCTGCAATCGACTAACACCTCAGGATGAGGTGGAAGGGTAGGATATCTCCTGATTTTTCTCAGTTTTTTAAATCGCTCTGCTCAAACAGGTTCTGACGCGACTGCCGGACGAGCCGTCCGGAGGCCGCATCGGCAGGCCCGCGCGGCGAAGCCGGAGGCCTCGTACGCCTGAGCGTGATCGATCGGAGCGCGAAGCGCGACGATGCGATCGGGCGCCTCCCGTAGAGCCGCCGGGTCGTGACCGGCTTTCCTCACCGGGCCGATCGTCGCGTGCGCCGCTCGGCCTTGCGCGTGGCGGTCTCCCGCAGGTGCTGCTCGATGGCGTCGTTGGCCTGGCCGCGCATCGCCCGAATCGCCTCGTCGTCGTCGAACGTCTCGGGAAACCGCCGTGACAGCCACAGATAGGCGCTGGCGAGCTTGACCGTGCGCTCCTGATAATCGAGCTCTCCCCGCAGGTTGGCGCGCAACGCCGGCACGCCCACCCCCGCGGCGCGGGCCTGGGTCCACCGTTCCAGCACCGACATCGCGATCTCGTCGCGCCGGTCCACGGGGCAGACGGAGAAGACGAACTTTTCCTGGATCGGCAAGCGGGCGCGGTCGACCAGCCGGGCGACCTCGAGAATTTCCTCCAGGGCGGAGGGCTGGAACGGCGAGCCGGCATAGAAGGTCGCGCGGGCGAAATGCGCCAGCACCTCGCGCAGGCTCTCGGTCTGCATCTCCTCGGCGACCGAGGTGATCGCGATCAGGTCGGGCCGGACGAAGAAGCGCGTATCGGCCGCCGGCGCCGTCGGCGCGCCGCCGAGCGCGGTCCGCAGGGGCGCGATGCCGGTCTCGTCCGCGGCGGCGACGTAGCCGACCTCCTGATGGCCGAAGCGGCCGGCCCGGCCGGCGATCTGCCGAATCTCCGAGTTGGTCAGCGCCCGCTCCTGGACGCCGTCGAACTTGCGCACCGCCGAGAACACGATGCGTTTCAGCGGACCGAGATTCAGCCCCATGCCGATCGCGTCGGTGGTCACCAGCACGTTCGCCTCGCCGGAGCGGAAGCGGGCGGCCTCCGCCCGTCGCACCTCCGGCGACAGGGCGCCGTAGATCGTCGCCACGCTGTGGCCGGCGGCGACCAGGACCTCGCGGTTCTCGTGGACGGCACGGCGCGAGAAGGCGACGACGGCGTCGCCGGGCTCGACCTTCTCCAGGGGGACGGGCTCGTCCATGAGGACGAGCGGCGTCTTGCGCTCGAAGGGAATGACCTCCAGCGACTCGCCCGCCGCCTCGGCGGCGCGCCGGACATAGGCCAGGGCGTCGTCCGATCCGCACACGATGACGGTCTTGGCCGGCACCCCGAACAGCGCGTTGGTCCAGGCCCAGCCGCGATCCGGATCGGAGAGCATCTGGATCTCGTCGATCACCGCGACGTCGACGGGGCGCGTCAGGTCCGCCGTCTCGATCGTGCGCGCGGTGTGGGTCGGCCTGTCCTCGCCGAGCACCTCCTCGCCCGTGACCATGCCGGCGCGCAAGCCGCGCGCCTGCAGCGCCTCGTAGTTCTCCAGCGCCAGGAGCCGCAGGGGCGCGAGGTAGGTGCCGGTCGCGGCCTCGGTCAGCGCCGTGAGGGCGGCGTAGGTCTTGCCCGAGTTGGTGGGGCCCATGTGGAACCGGATGCGCCGGTTGAGCCGGCGCGCCGCGGTGAATTTTTCGATGTACGCGCCGAATCCGACGCGATCCTGGAGACGCCGGAGACGGGAATCCTGGCGCGCCACCGTCCTGGCGCGTTTGCGCACCGGGGTGAGGGTGTGGAACAGCGAGGAGCCGAGATCGGCGTCGAACGGAAACGGTCGTGAGCGCAGCGAGCGGTCGAGCTGTGCGATGTAGGCGGACGCGTCGGCCCCGACCTCGCGCAGATCGAGCCGGATCTGCTCCCGAAGGCGCTCCACGGGCCGGCGCAGCTCGCCGGTGATCCGGGTGGCGAGCTGGGTCACCGCCGCGCGCAGCTCCTCGACCCGCCATTTCGGGTCGTTGCGGTGCGCCATGCCCCGCAGGATGCCGATGGCGGCCGCGTCCGCAGGCGCATCGACCCTCAGCTCCAGGCGGCCGTCATCGAGGAGCGGGATCGCGACCCGGATGGTCCACGCGATGGCCTGACCCCCCGAGACCGTGGCCCGGAGGGCCGGCACCGCCCGCCGCAGCGCATCGACGCCGGTCTCCGCGAAGGCGCGGTTGGCCTTCATCGCCCGCAGGGCGCGGGCGACCCGGGCCTCGTCGACGTCGCCTCCGAATTCCGGCAGGGCGAGGTGAGCGCGCAAAGCGTCGAGATCGACGGCCCGGGGCGACGGCCCGAGACGCGCGACGATCTCGCTCAGAATCTCGGTCGTGGGTTGGACCCGCTTGCGTGCCACTGATCGGCTCCTCTCATCCTGCGCCGCTGGGAGAACTCTTACCTGGTCCGGCAGGATCGCGAGACCTGTCGTCGACGGCGCGACCGACCCGGCGCGCGATCGTGGCCGCGGAGGCCGACGCGGTGCCCGTCCCCGACGATCACGTCCGGGAAGACCACGTCCGGGCGGATCGTTCCGGCCACGCCGCGCACCATGAGGCATTCGGCGGCGGGCGAGGCCGATCATGGCGCACCCTTTCGACGGGCTGGCGCAAAGATGAGCGGCCGGCTGGCCGCCGGTCACGCGGCGCTCACCATCCAGACCGAACCGGCCGGCACCCGGATTCCGGAGACGAATGCGCAACACAGTCCCGTGCTATGGTAGCGCTTGAGGAACCGGTATCCGATGGCGAAGCTGCATCTCAAGACGCGCGAGGAGTTCGCCCAACTCTCGCTCCACGAGAAGAACGAATACCTGCAGGGCATCGCGCAGCAGGTCGCGCACCTGCGCGGGGACGAGTTCACCCCCCTGTCGAAGGACGGCCTCAGCCGCGTCCGGCGCTTCTACAGCCGGCGCTCCTTCGCGGATCTCAAGCTCGCGGATTTCGGCGAGGAGGAACCGCTCCGGAAATCCCTGACGGTCCTGGCCGAGGCGATCCGCGCCGAGGAAGTCGCCAAGATCGTCGAGCACGAGGTGGTGAGGCCGCCCCGCGCCCTCGTCCGGCCGCCGCCGATCGACGACGCCCAGCTGGCCTTCTTCGTGCCGACCGTCCACGACGCGCCGATCAAGGACGACATGAACCTGATGGACATCGCGCCCTTCGCCCTGTCGAAGACGACGGGGGAGGGGGTGATCCGCTACGAATTGAAGGATTCGGTCATCACCATCGAGGGCGGCGCCGAGGTCGGGCTCGCCACCGCCTACGACTACGACATCGTCATCAACATGATCTCGCACCTGGCGGAGCAGACGCGCCAGTACCGGATCGACGATTCCAAGGGCTTGCGCCCGTCCCTGCCGCCCCGGACCTACCGGCCCGCCGCCTCGGAGATCCTGAAGTTCTGCCGGCGCGAGCTCGGCGGCAAGCAGTACGAGGACCTCGAACGCGCGCTCGACCGCCTGCAGGCGACCCGGATCAAGATCACCAACCTGTCGAGCGACAAGGCCAAGACCCGTCGCCGCGAGACCGAGGCGTTTCCGCTGATCGGCCGCTACAAGGTCATGTCGCGCACCAGCGCCGACCGCATCGACCAGGTCGAGATCGACATTCCGGACTGGGTCTACGAGGGCGTCGTCAAGCCCGACGGCAAGCCGTCGATCCTGACCCTGAATCCGGATTACTTCCTGATCACCCGGCCGATCGCCAAGTTCCTCTACCGGCTCGCCCGCAAGGCGGCCGGGCAGACGGAAGCCCGCTACGGCATGACCGAGCTCCACAAGCGCAGCGGCTCGAAGCTGCCCAAGCACAAGTTCCGTCAGGCGATCAAGGAGATCGTCGATGCGGCGGTGCCGCTGCCCGATTACGACCTCAGCATCATCGAGGGCGAGCGCGAGCCGGTGCTGCGGATGGTCAACCGGTCCAGTGACAAATCCACCGTACATGGGTCCGGCGCGGCGTGACAAAACCGGGCAAGGGGTGGGCTGCCAAAACAACCGTATTTCGGTCCGTCCGGCTTTGCCAAAAAAGCGAATCGGTCGGCCACGGGTTTTGACAGGTGCCGTACATCGGTCCGGCCTGTCGTGACAAAAACGGGTCCTGTGGACGGCTGTGGATAAGCCGAATCCGGGCGTACATCACTCCGCGATGCGCCGTACATCGATCTGTCGGCGGCGTAGATCGATCCGGCAGCGCCGTACTTGGGACTCCGGCCACCAGAAATTTACCTTAACGATCATCGCGTTAGGGTGGGATCGCGCGCCTAAAACCTAGAATCAAAACTATAGAAACAGATTCTTGAAACGCCTTCGGCTGGCAAAAATTTTTCGATTCTGGGAAGACAAGGGACGGGCGTATTTCGGTCCGACAGAGCCCGGATTCGCACGGAACGGGTTTTCGTGCCAGTCGAGGGAGGCAGAGCAGCGACTCACCCTCATCGGCCATCGACCGGTCAGTAAGCTCCGACGATCCAGGCCGATGCACGATCGAGGAGGGCCAAGACTCAATCCAGGAGGCCCAAGACTCGAGGCTCCCCCCATCCGGGACGGCAATACAGTCCGGGCGCCGGTTCGTGCCGTCGGGGAACGCGCCCCGCATCGTGATCGAAGGCAGCGCGCGTCCGACGCTTCCTTGCGATTCGCACCGGCCGCGTCGTCTGGAATCCAGATCGTTTCGAATCCAAATCGTCTCGAATCCACGTCGTCCGGAACCGTGGCCGTCATCGCCGACTTCTCGATTCCGAATCGCAGCCATGCCGTGGAATCGTTGCGATTCGGAATCGAGACGGGCCGAAGGTCTCCCGCCCGGCGGCGATGGGCGACGACGGGAGGGGATGTCACACCGTTGAGGCAAGACGCGAATTCCGGCCCGCACGGGATCGGCCGCGTGGGGGTGATCCGCTCCCGCCGCGCAGGACGGGTGCGTCCCATCGCGGTATCGGTCGCGCCGATTCCAGTCCGACCTATCGTGAGTGACGATCCATGAGAGACGATCCGCGCAGCCACGGCCTCTGGGAGCGCTCGGCTCCCCCGGCCCCGCAGACGCTGCCGCTCGAGGGCCGGATGGCGGTCGACGTGGCGATCGTCGGTGGCGGATTCACGGGCCTGTCCGCCGCGCTCCACCTCGCGGAAGGCGGGGCGCGGGTTGCGATTCTCGAGGGCGTCGAGATCGGATTCGGCGGTTCGGGCCGGAATGTCGGTCTCGTCAATGCCGGGATGTGGGTCATGCCCGACGACCTGCCCGGCGAACTCGGCGCCGTGTACGGCTCACGGCTCCTCGACCTGCTCGGGGCGGCGCCCGCCGCCGTGTTCGACCTCGTCGAGCGGCACGGCATCGCCTGCGAGCCCGAACGCCAGGGAACGCTGCATTGCGCCGTCGGCCAGAAGGGCCTCGCCGAGTTGCGGGAGCGCGCCCGCCAGTGGCAGGCCCGCGGCGCTCCGGTCCGGCTGCTCGACGCGGAGGAGACCGCAGGGAAGGTCGGCACCCGCGCCTATGCCGGCGCGCTCCTCGATGCGCGGGCCGGCACGATCCAGCCCCTCGCCTATGCCCGCGGCCTCGCGGCGGCGGCGATCGCGGCCGGGGCCCGCATCCATACCGGCAGCCCGGTCGTCGCCGTCGCCGATGCGGGGACGCATTGGCGCCTCGATACCCCGCGCGGCGCCGTCGAGGCCGCCCAGGTCATCGTGGCGACCAATGCCTATACCAGCGCGGTCTGGCCGGAGATCCGGGCGGAGCTGGTCCACCTGCCGTACTTCAACATGGCGACCGCGCCCTTGAGCGACAACCTGCGCCGCTCGATCCTGCCCGAGCGCCAGGGCGTCTGGGACACCCGCGAGGTGCTGAGCTCGTTCCGGTTCGACCGGGCCGGCCGTCTCGTCTTCGGCAGCGTCGGCGCCTTGCGCGGGCCGGGCCTTGCGATCCACCGGGCCTGGGGCCGGAGGGCGCTCGCCCGGCTGTTCCCGCAACTCGCGGGCGTCGCCTTCGAGACCGAGTGGTACGGCCAGATCGGCATGACGGCGAACAACCTGCCGCGCGTCCACCGCCTCGGCCGGAACGTCGTCTCGTTCAGCGGCTATAACGGCCGCGGCATCGCCCCGGGTACCGTCTTCGGCCGCTGCCTCGCCGGGCTCGTCGCGGGCACGATCGGCGAGGATGCGCTGCCGCTGCCGGTCACCGATCCGGTCGCGGCGCCGCGGCGGCGGCTGAAGGAGGCCTTCTACGAGGCCGGAGCCCAGCTCGCGCACCTGACCGACGCGCGCTTCCGATGACCCTGCCGCCCCCAGAGCGAGCCGCGGTCGATGGACAGCCGGTGCCGCCTGTTCCACGGGCCTGCGCCGACCGGCATCCGACGGGGACGGCTCGGATGATCCTGGACGAGAGCGGCCTCGCCCCCTTCCTGGCGGCGTTCTACGGGCGCGTCCGCGGCGACCCGCTCCTCGGGCCGGTCTTCGCCGCCGCGATTCCGGAGGCCGACTGGCCGCGGCACATGGCGACGATCGAGGCGTTCTGGTCCTCGGTCCTGTTCAAGACCGGCCGCTACAAGGGCAATCCGTTCGGCCGGCACCAGGCGCTCGGCGCCTTGCGGCCGGAGCATTGTGCGCGGTGGCTCGCCCTGTTCCGCGAGACCGCCGCCTCGTGCTTCGCCCCGGACGAGGCGGAGGCCCTGCACGCGCGGGCCGAGCGGATCGGCGCCAGCCTCCAGGCCGGCCTGTTCTTCCGCCCGGGCGAGGCTGGAGCGCCGACCGCTTGCCCGTCATAGCCCTCGACGCGGTAGGGCATGGTGCGGCGTCCGGTGAGCGCGATCCCGGAGGCGGTCTTCACGCTGAACAGCTTGTCGTCGAGGGGCATCGACACGACGCGCTGCGGGTCGAAGCCGGCCGCCTGCCGGGCAAAATCACGGATCCCGAGGGTGATGAGGCAGGCCGGCAGCCCGGTCTCGCGGCGGATCTCCTCCAGGACGACCAGCATCCCCCGATACGCCGTCAAAAGCGCGTGGACCGCATCGAGATCCGCTGGTCCGGGCAGGAGATGACGGGCGTAGCGACGATGGACGCTTGCAGCGCTGGCGCCAAACCGCTCGGCGGTTCGGCGCCAGGTTGCACCCGTATTGACGGCGCACACGACACGCCGATCTGCGGGCAAGGCGGATCGTTGCTTGCCCCGTCACCCAACCAGCATTCGACGCGACCCGGTCTTCGCTGGCCGATCGCACGGTGCGCTAAAAGAAAGTGAAATTACCAGAGTACAGATCGTTCAATCTCACACCGACCAGAGCGATGTCACCCTGTCCCGCGGCCTTCAGCAAAACACCACCGCCGTAATCGACCGCTGAACCGAGGATATCGTCATTCGTGAATAATCCACGCTCAACTTTGATGATGTCGTCGCGGGCGAAATCGGTGATAACCTGATGACCGAAGCCCTTGTGGAAGCCGAACGTGTCGCTACCGCCGTTACCCGTGAGGATGCCGTCAGGGGTCATGTTGCGCTCGTCACCGGCCAGAATGGTATCGTTGAACTTCGATCCGATCGCGTTCTCGATGCTGGACAGGGTAACGTTGTTCAGGCCGTCCCAGGTGCTCTGATAGGCGAGATCGATAGTCACTGAGCTCTTCGATGTTGCGAAGCTGATCGTGTCGTTTCCAGCGCTGCCGTAGACGGTATCGGCACCGCCACCGCCGTCGATGAGATTGTTGCCATCATCTCCGAAGATAACGTCGCTGTATCGCGAACCGATAGCATTCTCGATGCTGGACAATGTGCTGTTGGACTGTCCGTCCCACGTCAGCTGAGACCCAAGGTCGATCGTTACCGGGCCGGAAGCATGGGTGAAGGCGACCGTATCGTTGCCTGCGCCGCCGAGGATCTGATCGGCGCCGCCATCGCCCTGGATGAGATTGTCGCCGGCATCGCCCCTGATCGTGTCGTTGAAGCGTGACCCGATCACGTTCTCGATGCTCGTCAGCGTATCGTTCGATGCGCCGTCCCAGGTGAGGCGAGCGGCCAGGTCGACGACGACGGCGTTCGCAGCATTCACGAAGCTGATCGTGTCGCTGCCCGTACCGCCGTCGATGGTATCCGCGCCCTCGCCCCCGTCGATGAGATTGTCGCCGGCATCACCGAGGATGATATCGGCGAAGCCGGACCCGATCACGTCCTCGATGCTCGTCAGCATCGCGTTGGACGTCCCATCCCACGTCGTCTGCGTGCGCAGGTCGACGATGACTGGACCTGTCGCACCACCGAAGCCAATCGTGTCGTTCCCTGCTCCGCCGTTGATGAGGTCCGCGCCACCGCCACCCTCGAACAGGTTGTCGCTCGCATCGCCATACATCGTATCGCCGAACCGCGAGCCGATCGCGTTCTCGACGCTGAAGATCCTGTCGTTGTAGCGACCGTCCCACGTCGTTCCGAATCGTAAATCCACAACGACCGCGGTGTCCGAGGACTTGAAGCTGACCGTATCCGTTCCGTCGCCGCCGTAAATCGTATCCGCTCCTGTGCCGCCCTCGATGACATTGTTTCCGGCATTGCCGTAGATGACATCATTGAATTTTGTGCCAACGGCATTCTCGACACTAATCAATTTTGTATTGAAATTACCATCCCACGTTTCGCCTCCAAGATTGATGACAACGCCGTTGATGGAATACGTGAAATCGATTAGGGTGCTGGTCGACTTCGTTGCAAAGCTGACCGTATCGCTGCCACCCCCGCCATAAATCTGATCTGCTCCGCCGTTGCCGTCGAAGACGTTGTTCCGATCGTCACCGAAAAAGATGTCATTGGCGGACGAGCCGATGACGTTCTCGATCCCGACCAGCGTATCGTTGTAAGATCCATCCCAGGAAATTTGCGCCCCGAGATCGACGACGACGCTCCCTGCCGCGGATGCGTAGCTCACGGCGTCTGACTTCGATCGCGACACAATGGTGTCGGGTGTGCCGTACTTCCCGTTCATGGCGGTCAGTGACGCTGGAATATCCGTCGGCGAAGCCAACGCGACCCTGGCGGCTGCCGGCTGGAAGATCGGCGACTGTGGTACCGACGGCTTGGTGTTGAGCGATATCGTCTGTCCGAAGCCATTCGACGACGGAGCGATTGAAAAGTAATACGGCGAGTAATCGCCGGAAAATCGCAGAATTTCTCCGTTCGAAAGTGTCAGAATATCTGTGGTGTAATCGAAAGAGAGTCGAAGGTTGCTTGAATTGACGATCTGGATCGCATTGTTTGACGTGAACGATGCGACGGTCAGGCCGAAATCGGTTTGGCCAACGGCAAGATTGAGAACGGATGTACCGCTCGATGCAAAGTCGAAAACGCCAGAGCTTTGTGCGATCGCATTTATCGTGACTGGGGCTGCGTTGTTGATGTAGGTTGGTATCGGGGAGAATATCGATCCATAGCTCGTTGAGTAGACAATTGATTTTGGATCAATGCTCTGCCATTTTATATATGACTTGTAATAAAGTGTTGGGCTTTTAGGCTGCTTTTCGAAATCAGCGTAATAATTCGAGTCATCAGTTTTATTAGAAGTGATGCGAAATAAAAAATTTACGTTACCTATATTTGTGTTAAGTTTATTATTTGTATAGTCGTATTGAAAATAACTTTTATCAATCGTTATCTTATCATCAGAGTTCTTTTCGTTGGTAGCAACAAAGCTCGGAACGATATAGTAACGAATTTCAGCCATCGGCTCCCCCTGTTTGCCGAGAAAAAATAGATTATAAATTCATGAGTGTCAATCGTCGAATATTTATTCTATTAGTCCCGATAAGATCGTCTCGGAGGATTATATATCCATGTTGAGACTCTTCGGCGGTCGGTCAGTAGTGGTCGCGTG
Source organism: Methylobacterium aquaticum (assembly GCF_016804325.1). NCBI lineage: Bacteria > Pseudomonadati > Pseudomonadota > Alphaproteobacteria > Hyphomicrobiales > Methylobacteriaceae > Methylobacterium > Methylobacterium aquaticum. Next base: position 6,360,496 of record NZ_CP043627.1, on the reverse strand, counting down.
TTGGTGGAGTCCGCGGCGGCCCACCCGTATCCGTCTATCAGCGTGTCGTCTCCGCCGTCATGGTGACAGTGCTGCCGGCGTCAATCGCTGGTATCCGGTCATCTCCGGGGTGGTTACGTCCGGCCCGGGGATGAGACCTCGCACGTCGTCATGGCCTGCGCGTCGCGGATCCTGAAGGCCGTGCGGCGCGCGCAGCACAATCGTGGCGACGGAGGTGCGCGGCGCCCGCTCAAGCAGAGGCCACGACCAGCACCGGCAGCCCGTCGCGCTTCTTGTCCCGTGATCGCTCACCGGCAAAGAACCGGGTTCTCTACGCCGCCAAGCGGGAGCGCCCGGATCGAACGGAAGCCCACCGGGCGCCGTGTGGGGCCGGCTCGACATCGGTTCCGGGCCGACGGGACGGATCGACCTCTCCGAGGCCGCGATCGAGAAGACCGGTGGCGCCGCGATCGCCACCGGGCTGCGCGCGACGATCGGTATGATTCAGCGGCACCAGGCGCCGCCGACGATGTCTCGCTACCAGATCCAGGGCGGCGGTTCGGTAGAGATCGTCAATGCTCTCAAGGATGTCGATTCAGAATTAATAGCCATAAAATATTTATATGGCATAATATTATCAGATAATGCAATATAAATAATAATATTCACATCATTGCGACACCAAGAAAGCCGCGATAGCTAAAAAATTCCCTCTATGCTGAATAAAATTAAAATGATGATACATTGTCGTGAATAATCTTTCGGGGCTCGCCTCACCGGAGCAGATACTCCTTCCTCAGCATGCAATGCACGCCCTTGTGCTGGTTGACAGTCTGCGTCACCCGCAGGTCGGCGGCGATGCTGCACAGCGCGTAGGCCTCGTCGCGGGTGATGCCGGCGCGGGCGACCACGAGGTCGATCATCTCGCGCAGGGCCCGCTCGGCGCAGCGGTCGAGGTCGGGGTCGAGGCCCATGGTGATCACGTGGCTCGGCGTCTCGGCCCGGGGCGCCGTGAGGGGCAGATCCCGGCGCAGCACGAACTCGAACGTGCCCGACAGCGCGGTCTCGATCGCCGTGACGTTGACCTCGCCGTCGCCCTGCGCGCCGTGGCCGTCGCCGCAGGAGAACAGCGCCCCCTCGACGAAGACCGGCAGGAACAGCGTGGTGCCGGCGACGAGCTCCTTGTTGTCGAGGTTGCCGCCGAAGGCGCGCGGAATGATCGAGGTGCAGCGCCCCCAGGCCGGCGGCGGGGCGACCGCCATCACGCCGAAGAACGGCGACAGCGGCAGTTCCAGCCCCCAGGGCATCCGGGCGGTCAGGCGCTCCCGATCGAGGGGGATGTTCATCTGGTGGAAATGGGGGAAATCCTCCGGCAGGGTGCCGGCGAGCGGCCGGTGGCGGTTGAAGCCCCAGTCCTGGCGTAGACGGACGTCGAGGATCCGCACCTCCAGCACGTCGCCGGCCTGCGCGCCCTCGATCGCCACCGGGCCGGTCAGGATGTGGCCCTGGGGGATGCCGGTCTCGGCGGCGTGGATCGCCAGCAGCTCGGGCGGCACGTGGAAGCCTGCCGGCGGCAGGGCGTCGGGCCCGCCCGAGACGGTCTCGATCGTCACCCGCTCGCCGCTGCGGATCGTGAGGACCGGCGGCACGGCCGCGTCGAGGTAACCCCAGCGGCAGGTCTCGGGCGAGGCGGCCAGGCGATGCGTCATGCGGCGGAATCCGGGCTCGGCGGGGGAGGGACGGGTAGGGGAGGCCAGCATCGCCCGGCGCCGGGGCCGCGTCGAGGGCGGCGGCAGCGGAATCGGGCCGCCCGCGTCGTCGCGCGGGCTTGTCCGGGGCCGCGCGCCGGGCCAGATCGACCGGCCCCGTATGGGCCGGGCCTCGTGCCGGATGGGAGAGCGATGGACGAGGCAGCGGCCGGCCCCGCGCACGGGACGCCGGAGATGATCCGGCATTGCGCGGCGGAGTGCCTGGAGCTGGCGGCCACGTTCTTCGCGGCCGCCGCCGAGCGGCTGACCGAGAACGACCTCGCGGGCTATCGCTGCGCCATGCGTTGCGCCGCGGCCGCCGCCAAATCCGCCCGCGAGCTCGCGGCGCTCCTCGGCACCGAGGCGGCGCTCGACCGGGCGCCGGCCGAGGGCGCCGCCGCCTCGCCGCGCCGGCCCGACTGAGCATCGTTCGCCGGAGCGGCCACCGGCTCGGTGGCAGATCTTTGCCAAGGGCAACGAGCCGAGTGGCGCCCTGCTACTTTGCGCATCGCGCCTGGGCGCACGGCAGGAGGTGCAACCTTGCCCGTCGACCGCTCGCGTAAGGCTTGAAAACACCCGCGCGGTGTTTTACGCTCAAACCATGCCTCGCTCGGGATCCTTGCCGTCTCGGTTGACCTACCGGCTCCTGCCCGGGCCGGCGGATCTCGACGCGGTCCACGCGCTTTTGGCGGCGTATCGGCGGATGCTGGTCGTCCTGGAGGAGATCCGCCGCGCGCACGGCCTGCGGGCCAACGTCGTCGCCCTGGTCGCACATGGCTACCAGCGGGCGCGCCACGAGACCGGGCTGCCGGCCCGCCTCGTCACCCTCGGGATCCGCGACTTCGCCCGGCAGGCGGCCGGCTTCGACCCGCAGCGCGTCGTGTCGATGCCCCTCGACGACAAGCTGTTCAGCGTGAAGACCGCCTCCGAGATCGCGCTCACCACGCTCCAGGGACGCCGCACCATGCCCTACCGCGTCGAGGGCTATGACGGCCCGTGGCACGACCTGGCGAGCGCCCGCCTGACGCTCGAGGGCGACGCGCTCACCATCCAGGTCGGCGTCTCCGTCGCTGCCTCGGAGGACATCCGCAAGGAGGAGACCCGCATGCCCGAGACCATCCTGACCCGCGTCGGCCGGATCATCGGCGGCCTGTCCAGCGCCGCCCTCGACGCGGTCGAGGACCGCAATCCCCTGGCGGTCGCCGAGCAGGCCCTGCGCGAGATCGATGCGGTGATTCACGAGGCCCGGCTCGACCTCGGCCGGATCAAGGCGGAGGCCCACCGGCTCACGGCCCGCCGCGGCCAGCTCGACGCTGAACTCGCCGCGCTTCCCGACAAGCTGTCCCTGGCGCTGGCGAACGGGCGCGAGGACCTGGCGCGAGCCGGCATCGCGCGCCAGCTCGACCTGGAGAGCCAGATCGAGGCGATCGAGTCGACCCTCGCCGACGTCGACGAGCGCCAGGCCGCCGCCGCGAAGGCGATGCAGGCAGCGCAAGCCGCCCGGCGCGACGCCGAGCACCGGATCGCCCTGTTGCGCACGCCGCCCGCGAAGGCGGCCGATCCGCTCGACGGCTACGGACGCGAGGAGGCGGCACGCAGCCGCCGGATCGCGCAGTCGCTGCGGGCGATCGACCGGGTGACCGGCACCGCCGCCTCGGTCGCCGATCCCTCGATCGAGGAACTGGACCGCCTCCACCGCGACGACGCCATCGAGCGGCGGCTCGCCGCGCTCAAGCAGGGCAGGTTCTCGTGAGCGGCCTCGTGGGCTCGCTGGCCGGCCCCGCGCTGTTCCCCTTCGCCCTGGCGGCGGCCGTGATGGCCGGCCTCGTCGCGGTCGAGGCGATCTCGCTCCTCCTCGGGCAATCGCTCTCGGGGCTGGTCGACGGCGCCCTCGGCCACGACGGCGGCGGCGATCTGGTGACCGCGGCGGATGCGCAGGGCTCCCTCTCGCCCGCGGCCTTGATGTCGTGGATCAATCTCGGCCGCGTGCCCTTCCTGATCCTCTTGATCCTGGGCCTCGCCGTCTTCGCGCTCGCAGGCTTCGTCCTTCAGGGCCTCGCCGCCGCCCTGCTCGCCCCCTGCCGGTCCTCCCGGCGATCGGCCTCGCCGGTGCTGCGACGCTGCCGGCCTTGCGCGTCTCGACCCGGGCGCTGGCCCGGCTGATCCCGCGGGACGAGAGCTACGTGGTCGGCGCCGACGACCTCGTCGGGGCGACCGCGGAGGTCATCCTCGGCCCCCTCGACGACGGCCTGCCGGGGCAGGTCCGGGCCCTCGACCGCTACGGCAACACCCACTTCCTGCGCACCCGCGCCGCCCCCGGCGCCCCCGCCATGGCGAAAGGCGCCCGCGTCCTGCTGGTGGACCGCGCGGACGCGGTCTACCTCGCCGTACCCGCCACGCCGGACCTGTAGCCCGTCCAGAGCGGGCTCGTGTTGGCAGGCCAACGCCTCGCCCGGTCAGATTCTTGTTTCGCCGCAGATTCCCGGCGCCGAACCGGTATCCGCGTCGTCGGAAAATCCTTTATCCCCGCAGATGAAAGAACGCTTCCCGATGGACATGGTCAGTTCCGGCCTCGTCGGCCTGCTGGTGATCGCCGGCATCATCGTCGTCGCGCTCCTCGGCATCGGCGTCGTGTTCAGCCGGCTCTACCGGCGCACCACCCGCGACACCGCCTTCGTCCGCACGGGCCTGGGCGGGCGCAAGGTCGTGGTCGACGGCGGCGCGGTGCTGCTGCCGGTGTTCCATTCCATCGCGATGGTGAACCTCAATACGCTGCGCCTCGAGGTGAAGCGCTCGGGCAACGAATCGCTCATCACCAAGGACCGGCTGCGGGCCGACATCACGGTGGAGTTCTACGTCCGGGTCGAGCCCCGGGAGGAATCGATCGCGCTCGCCGCCCAGACGCTGGGCGAGCGGACCAACGACGCGATGCTCCTGCGCGAGCTGATCGAGGCGAAGTTCGTCGATGCGCTGCGGGCGGTGGCCGCCGGCATGACCCTGCCCGATCTCCAGGAGAAGCGCGCCGACTTCGTGAAGGGGGTGCAGGAGGCGGTCTCGGGCGACCTGCGCCATAACGGCCTCGAGCTCGAATCGGCGTCGCTCACCCGCCTCGACCAGACCTCGATCGAGCATTTCAACCCCGACAATTCCTTCGACGCCGAAGGCCTCGCCCGGCTGAAGGAGATCACCGAGCAGCGCCGCAAGGAGCGCAACGCCACCGAGCGCGACGCCGAGGTGGCGGTGGCCGAGAAGGACCGCGAGACCGCCCTCAAGCAGCTCGAGATCAGGCGCACCACCCGCGAGGCCCAGCTCGCCCAGGAACGCGACATCGCCAACAAGACCGCCGAGACCCGCGCCGAGACCGCCCAGGCCGAGCAGCGCGCCCAGCAGAGCGAGGAGACCGCCCGGATCGAGCGCGAGCAGGCGGTGCGCCTGCGCGAGGTCGAGGCGCGCCAGACCTCGGAGAGCGCCCGGATCGCCGCCGATCTCGCCATCGGCCAGCGCAACGCGGAGGCCGAGCGCGAGCGCCAGCTCATCCTCCAGGACAACGCGATCAAGATCGCCGAGCGCTCGCAGCGGGAATCTGAGGCGCGCGCCGCCGCCAAGGCGGCCGAGGCCCTGGCGGTCGCGGCCGAGGAGCGCGTCGCGACGGCCAAGGCCAAGGAGATCGCCGAGCGCGAGCGCGAGATCGCCGTCATCGCCGCCCGGCGCGAGGCGGAGCGGGACGCCACCGGCGTCACCGTCACGGCGGAGGCCGAGCGCCGCGCCT